>CACYGY010000097.1 GCA_902774025.1 uncultured Eubacteriales bacterium | reverse complement strand
CGGAATTCCTTCCAGAACAGGTGATTGAAAATCCGGGTTCTCCCCAGATCCGCCGCCACATCCAGGCGCCATCCGTCCACGGAGTAGGGCGGGGAAACCCATTTCTCCGCGATCCGGAATATTTCCTGACAGAGTTCATTGGACTGCTCATAGTTCAGCTTGGGAAGCGTTTCCACATTCCACCAGCTGTCGTAATGGCCGTTGGGCTGAAAGGTGAAATAGCTCCGGTAGGGACTGGAGGCGCACTGCCAGGCGCCTTTCCGGTCCGGATACAGGCCTTCCCTGTCCATCCAGTAGTGGAAGGAGCCGCAGTGGTTGAACACTCCGTCCAGAATGATGCGCATGCCCCTGCGGTGCACTTCCCGGCAGAAGGCCGCAAACCATTCATTGCTGGCCTGCAGGTTGACGGGATCCGTGGTTCTGCACCGGTACAGACTCGCCTGGCTGTTGTCCCTGACCCCCTCCTCCAGGACCCTGCCCTCGTCCTTGGGAATCACGGTGAGATGGGGATCAATGTAATCGTAATCCTGGGTATCATATCCGTGCCCGGAGGGAGAGACAAAGATGGGATTAAAGTACAGGACCTCCACCCCGAGGGACTGGAGATAATCCAGCTTGTCCAGCACGCCCCGCAGGTCCCCGCCGTACATGCAGCGGTAGTCCTCCACGCCGGGCAGCGCCTTCCAGCTCAGGGAATGATGGATGTACCCGCCGGAATAATAGTATTCCCGGTTCCGGACGTCCGTGTCCGGATTCCCGTTGCAGAACCGGTCCGGAAGAATCTGATACTGAACAGCGCCCCGGGCCCAGTCGGGGACGTGAAACCCGGGATAGATCCGGAAGGAGCTGCTGGGATCCGGCGCCGGCATCGCATCCGTGCACCAGGCGCCCATACGGTTGTAGACAATGGTCTTTCCCTCATACTCAATCCTGAAGATATAAAAGAGGGAGGCGGCGAGGTGAGGGATACAGACCTCATACCAGTCAAAGAACGCGTCGCTTCCCCGCAGCGCCATGGGCATGGGAACGGCGGGAAAATCCACCAGCATCCAGATTCTGACATCCGAGCCCTTTCCGACACGGATCTGTACGGTCACCGAATCCCCCAGCCCGGGTTCTGCGGGCTGGCGGAACATTTCAGTCTCATCACTGAAAACGGATCTGAGAAAAACATCCAGGTTTGACGGATTCATGCTTTAAGGTTCATCCTTCTCTTTCTTCATCGGTCCCGTAAAGGGGGATGGCCTTGGGATTATTCTTCGCCCTGTGTGTCCGGAACCATGCTTTCCTCTGTCACGTCTTCGGTCGCATAGAGAACAGGGCCTGTGTAGGAATTGCTGGTGAATTCCACCGTGATCTGATTTTCCGGGCGGATGACCCAGTTCAGGCCGGTGCTGGTTTCATAGCCGGTGATGGTCATCTCCACCCGGCCGATCTCCTCCTGGGGCTGCATATACTGATTGTAGTTGAACATGCCATGGCGGGTGGACTCGCCCTCGCTGAGGCTGTAGGTATAGCTTCCCTCGAAGACATTGCTCCCGTTGTAGTTCACCATGATGGGATCGCCCGTCACGCTGAAGCAGACCATTTCGAAGGAAAAACGGACAACGTTCATGTTGCTCTCATTGAGCACCACGGTTTTGATGGCGTTGTTCTGAATATACAGGTCCGTGATCTTCAGCGCCCTGTTGTAGTCTCCCACGGTCACCAGGGCACTGGTGGTATAGCCGCCGTCTTCCGTCGTGCCCGTCACCATGGTCTGTCCCCAGTGATATCCGGTCACGGTGGGGGTCACGCCCGAACCGGAAACCGTGGCGTAGTAGGGATATTCCGCCACCCAGGACATTCTCTGGTTGCTGGCGTCGGCAGGCTCCATTTCGGCCCTGAGCCGGACCGTGTCGCCCACGCCCACCCGGGCTTCTTCCGTAACCATATGCACGCCGAGAACCGGCTGAAGCACCGTCACCTGAATCTTGGCCGTCTTCCGGCTTCCGTCGGCGGCGGTGGCGGAAATGCTGGCCGTGCCGCGTCTCAGGGCTGTCACAAGGCCGGAATCATCCACCATGGCAACGCTGGGATTGGAGGATCTGAGGGTCACCGTGTCATCCGTCACATCCAGAGGATCCACCTGCCAGTAAAGCTGGGCGTTTTCCCCCACATTCACTGTCAGGGCCCGGGCCGTGAAGCTGATCTTTGTCACCGGCTGGGTAACCGTCACATGAGCGGAAGCCGTCAGGGAAGGATTGAGGGCGGAGGACACCAGAATCTCGCATTCCCCGGCTTTCACCGCCGTCACCCTGCCCTGGGCGTTCACCTTGGCAATTCCAGGGTCTGTGGAAGACCAGACCACATTCTTGTTGTTGGTGGTGGCGGGCAGCACCGTGGCCCTCAGGGTTGCAGCCTTGCCCACCGCCAGAGTCAGTTCATCCTGGCCCAGGGAGACGCTCTCCGCCATCTGAGCCACGGTGAGGCTGGCTCCGCCGGTCACCCTGGAACCGTCCACAGCCGTCGCCCGGATCACCGCCTTGCCCTTGCTCAGGGCCGTAACCACCCCGTTCTCGTCCACCGTGGCCACGGAAGGCGCGGAGGAGGACCAGGTGACATGCTGAATGCTGGCGGAATCGGGACTCAGGGCCGCCGTGGCCATGGTCTCCTCCCCCACCCCGATGGTGGCGCTCTCCAGACTGACCTTAATGCCCGTGACCTTCTGCACCACCAGCACCGAGTAGGTCACCGCCACCTCGGGATTCAGCAGCGACGCAATCTGAAGGGTGCACTGACCCGGAGCCCTGCCCCGGATGGTGCTGCCGCTGACAGAAAGAAGCGAGGGATCTGAGGATGTCAGCGTCACTTTCTTGGAACTGGCGTCCGCGGGCTGAACGGAGGTGGTCAGCGTCAGGGACGCGCCCTTGGCAATCACCAGAACCCGGTCCCCCGTATCCTCGCTGAGCAGACCTTCCAGAAGGAAGTCATCCGGGGACATGAGGGTCAGGTTCTTTTCGTTCACCGTCACTTCCGTCACAGCCCGGCGCACGGTGAGCTCCAGTGTACTCTTCCACGTCCTGCCCCCTGCCTTGCAGGTGGCGCTGAGGGTCGCCGTGCCTTTCTTCACGCCGGTGACCAGACCGTTTTCATCCACGGTGGCCACCTTGGGATTGCTGCTTTTCCATGTGACCTCCGCTTCAGCGGGGTCTCCCGTGCGCTCCAGCGTCAGCTGAAGCTGTTCCTCTTCAAAGATCTTGGTCACAGACTTGTCCAGCCTGAAGGTGCCGGTGGCAGCCATGGCGGGAACAGAAACCATCACCAGAAGAAGAAGAAAGATGATCCATGCTGCTGTCCGTTTCACAAAAGAGCCTCCTTTCTGTTATCACCTGTTCATGTCCGGAGCGCGTCCGGACCGGCTTCCCTGCGGACCTCCTCCTGATAGGCGTCCCGGATCCTGCCGAAGGTCGCCCCGTCCTTCATGCCCACGGGGATCCCGTCCACTTCCCGGACACGGCACGTGAAGGCGCTGGATGAGGAGAAGAAAACCTCATCCGCTCCCATAAGCTCCTGAAGGGTGTAGGGACGCTCCTCCACGGGAATGCCCAGAATCCGGCAGTGAGCGAGAATATGCTTCCGGGTGATGCCGGGAAGAATCAGATTGTCCAGGGGCGCGGTGATCAATGTGCCGGCCTTCAGGATATGCACATTGGAGTGGGCGCACTCCGTCACCCTGCCCTGCCTGTGAAAAATGCACTCCGCACAGCCCTGCTCCTCCGCCGCCTGTGCAGCCATGACAGAGGGCAGCAGATTGATGGTCTTGATCTGGCAGTGGAAGAAGCGGGTATCCTCCCGGGTGATGACCCGGTATGAATCATACACGTCCGTAAAGGCATGCGGAGCGGCAAAAGCCCAGACACTGGCCTTTTCCCCCGCATACCGGTACAGGTGATTCCGCATGCCCACGCCCCTGGTGATCTGCATGTACAGAATCTGCGCGGGGTCATCCACAAGGGATACCATATTCATCAGAATGCGGCGCAGTTCCTGCTTTTCCATGGACACGCGGATCTCCACCTGCCTGGCGCTGTCATACAGCCGGTCGATATGCTCGTCAAGGGCAAGAGGGACATGGTTCAGAACGCCGGTGGCGTCATAGACGCCGTCCCCGAAGTAACAGGCCCGATCATTCATGGGGACCATCATGTCCTCAATCGGGGACAGCCTGCCATTGTAGTAGGCGATGTCTTTCATCCGTTCTCCCTGCCTTTCCCGTACTCTCTCTATGTATACACGACACGCCCCGGTCTGTAAAGTCATTCCTCGGTGTTTTTTTCGAAAAGACAGGAGAAAGGTGCTTTCCGGAAAAGAAAGCGGAATCATGGACCCGGCTGTGTGCGCGACGTTTTTTGTTTTCTGCAAAGCACCCCGAAAAGCACATCATCCCCCCTTGCCCCGGGAATCCTCTGCGGTCCATGCCCCTTGAAGAACGAACAAACAAAGCTCACAGGAATCCCATGAACCGTCCGTTTCTTCTGTTTTCACCCGGAAACAGTCTGTAAATCGCATCTTGCCAGGCTGTGACTTTTCATGTATCATAACGGAGAAGTTTTTTCTCATCGGCAAATGGAAAAAAGGAGTTTTTGAATGAGCAAGATCAGAAGCGGATTCCTTCTCCTCCTGCTGTGTGCAGCTGTTTCCCTGTCTGCCGTCTCCGCCTCCGGAGAATGCGCCCATGACCATGCGACAGAGAAGTTTATTGATGCACCCACCTGCACAGAACCCGGCATCATGGGCCGGTTCTGTACAGTCTGCGGAGAACAGATCATTGATTATGCCACGCCTGTTGACCCCCTGGGACATGATTTTCAGTCCGTGACCATTCATGCACCCACATGTACCCGGTCCGGAATGATCGTTGATAAGTGCTCCCGATGCGGTCTTGAGGGCGACACCGTCACTGTGCCTCCCACAGGTCACAGAGCAGGCATTCCCATGCAGGTCCGTTTTACCGAAGGCTCCTGCACTCAGGAAGGCGGATACGAACAGGTGATCCGCTGCAGTGTCTGTGATGCTGAACTTGAACGGACCTTTGTGAGTGTGGGTGGAGGCGCAGGTCACAGCATGGGGGCTTCCTATGTCGTGGATGAACCCACATGCCAGCATGAGGGCCTTTCAGCTCAGGACTGCACGGTGTGCGGATATACCGAATATTCGGTCCTGGAAAAGACCGCTCATGTGCGGGGAGAAGGCGTGAATGAAAACCAGGTCTATCCCACCTGCTTGAGCAGCGGAACCTATGATTATGTTTTTTACTGCACGATGTGCGGCGGGGAACTGGAACGCATAGACTGCTCCTGGAAAGCTCTGGGGCATGACTGGGGCAGCTGGATCACGGTCAGGAGAGCCACGGCCCTTAATGATGGCGAAATGAAACGTGTCTGTTCCAGAAATCCCGCCCACGTGGAAGTCCGTAAACTGATTCTGTTGCAGCAGATCAATCACACGCTGAAGTCTCCGATCGGGAGGCTATATTCAGCCGGTTTCTTCAGATCATTCCTGCAGAAAATGGAATTCCCGGCTGAAGGCGGAAGGAATGGCTGTCCCCTGCAGGAACACAGAGACGCCGCAGAGCCCGGCAGGACGGTTGCAAAGTCGATGAATTCCGCAGCGAAGCCGAAGATCATCCGGCTGAATGATCCGCTTTTGCCCTGATCGGATCGGCAGACTGTGAATTCCGTCGTTCTGAACGATCCCTTTCACGCGTGGTAAATCACCGGGCAGGAAACCCGTATCGCAGCAGACAATGAACCGAAAAACCAAAGTGATTCTGCGATCCCTGTGCCGGATCCGTATACATGCTTTCGTCCGAAGCAGATCATCACAGACAGCGGATCAAACAGCACCCTTCTTTCCGTTTCTGTCCGGGAGAAGAAGGTCCGGAAGGCGGATCCTGTCCATCCAGCGTCAGGGATCGCCCGGCATTTCTGTCCGAAAAGTCAATCCTCATGCCTGTGCCGGCCCGCACCAGACGGATTCAAACCGTCTTTCGCAGCAAACGGTTTCGTCCGGAGTTGCGGTTCACGGGTTACTGATTCCGGGGGAATCGCACAGAACTTCTCCCAGATGCCTCACTCTCTTCCGGGAGTGAGGTTTTTGACATGCCAAAGCCGGACCTTGGGCAAACAACATTGGATTGATCCTCTGACGTCATTTTCTGAGCTCGCGGATGTCCCGCAGGTCTGGACAGGTAGAGAATGATGTCCGTGCAGTCCTGCGTGAATTCGGGGATCGGAGGGGCCCGCGCCTGTGCGTTGATGGCGCAGCGGGACCGGCAAGAGAGCATTCACGCCCTGTCCGCAATGATCCGGAACATGCTGATGCGGATCCGGCGGCATACCGGTTCAATTCTTCCACAGAAAAAACCGGACATGTATTCACGCCGGAGACATGATCCCCCGGAAGAACAGACCGGACCCGAACAGCGTGTCGGGGAAACGGAGGAGAGATTTCACCCATCGCGGGCCCGGAGATGATGCAGCGCAGAACAGACTGAAAAGAGGCAGGAGCATCCACGGACGATTCGACGGAAGACAGTTGTGATGATGCAGGTGCGATCCTGCCGGCATCTGCCGGAAAAGGTGACAAGTGACCCATGATGCAAAAACTCCGGGACGCCAGCGCCGGAGGCCGGACCATGAACATCTGAAAAGCGATGGGCGGAGGCGGGACAACCGCCCGCAGAACTGTCATGATGAGCCGGACAGACTTCGTTTGCTTCAGGGACCGTGGCGAAACGATGAAAGAGGAAACCGCAGAGAGACGGAAAAGCGTCCGGATGTCGCGGCACGCAAAAAAACCGGGGACTGAAAGATCAGAAGAGTAAAACCGAACACGGGGAAAAAGAGTCGGGAGCAGGGATGTTTTTCCTTTCCGGGAATCATGCCCTCCGCCTGAATCAGGGAGATTGCTGGAGATGCAGCAGGAGGCGGCCGGTGTCGCTGACCATGCATGTCTTCGCGGCAGCCCTGATTCCCCGGCATTGAAAGCCTGATTTGCCCCCGGAAGCCGTGTTCCGGACCACCGGCGCCTTTCGTACAGCCTCCGCCCGTGAACCGCAGCAGAAACCCCGTCTCCTTTGGGAAGGGATGGTTTTCTTGCGGTTCTTCGTTATATGGAGTAGAATAGAATTGTGGAGGTATCGCCATGCGTCAACGTATCTTCCTGGCCGCACTGTTCCTTGCCCTGATGCTGCCCTTTTCCGGAGCTTTCGGGCTCACCGTGGAGGACGCCGGTGTGGATATCGGATGCCACTCCGTTCATTATCCCATTCTCAGGGACGAAGAGCCATCCGAAATCCCGGACAGCCTCAACGCCTCTCTCCTGGAGAAAGGGGATTACTCTGCCCTTGTCGCCCGGCTGCCTGCTGTCATGTCTTCCTCAGTGCCGCTTCTGGCCACATACCGCTGTACCCTGACAGAGGACCTTTTCTCCTGTCTCATGGAGCAGTCCGGCCCTCTCACCACCCTGCGGCCGGATCACCGCTTTCGCAGTTTCACCTCTGACCTGCGAAGCGGCCGGGAAATCCATCTGGAAGATTTCTTTGATCCGGAATCAGACTGGGAATCCTTTCTCCTCAGCCTCCTGAAGGATGAAATTGCGCCCGAACTGAGTGCCCATCTCCTGAATCAGGATCTGGAAAGCCTTCCGGAATCCTTTTTTGTGGACCGCTACGGCCTGACCCTCCTGTATGACATGACAAAGCTCTCCACCCTTTCCGACCGCGCCGGGAGCGTGGAACTCCACTGGAATGAACTGCAGACCGTGCTGGACCCGGATGAGGATGGTCTGCCTGCCCGTCTGGGCGTCCGTGAGGAAATGGAAGGCGGGAAAGAAGCCCTGGAAGGCCTGCGTCTCGCCCTCGGGGAGGGGCGTCTCCCCGGGCTTCCCGTACGTCTGGGGGACTCCATGACAACCGTGATCCAGACTTACCGCCTTCTCAGCGATCCGGACAATACTGCCCAGGCGCGCCTTTTCTACCTGGAGGATGCCCGCTTCCGGGGTGTCTCCGTCATGACCGACACCCTTCATGAGCGCTCCTATGACCAGAGCATCGTACTGGGCATCCGCTCCGACCGATTCATGGCATCCGGGCTGATCACGGGCGAAAGCACCCGGGACAGGTGGCTGGCGATGCTGGGAGAGCCCGATTCCACCCATGTCCTTGGTCCGGAAAGGGCTGAGGCGCTCCGACTGTGCGAAGGCACATCCGATACCTATATTCTTGAGTCCTGCTGTCTCTGTCTTCATTCCGATACCGCCGGTGTGCTCCGGTCGGTCATCCTTACGGGGCAGGATAAGTGATTTTGGAGGATCATTCATGGCCACACGTGGCAAGAAAAAACGCACCGGCGTTGATTCCGTCGATGCCCAGACCTTTCGGCTGGTGGGCGGTCTCGTTCTGATCGCCTTCGGTGTTCTTCTGTTTCTTTCCATCATCATCCGCATGAACGGCGTCATGTTCATGGGATTCCGCACCGTCTCCTACGGGCTGTGCGGTATTTTCTGCTTTCTACTGCCGGTGTTTCCCGTCTGGGCAGGCATCGAGCTGATTCTCTCATCCCATCGCCAGGCCAATATCCGTTCGCCTCTTCTGGCTTTCGTGATCTTTCTTCTGCTCCTGGCCTGCGCCAATCTTTTTTCCTATACATCCGGCAACGGCCGCACCCTTTCCCTGATGGACTATTTCTATGGGAAAGCCACGCCTGCGGGGGATTTCATGGACATGATGCGGCAGGCCTATGCCTTTTCCACCCAGAGCATGACGCCCAGAGCCGGCGGCCTTCTGGGGGTTCTGCCCGCCTGGCCTCTCTGGAAGCTCATGGGACCCGTTCCCGCGGGAATCCTCTGCGTTCTCCTTGCCCTTGCGGCCGTTCCTTTCATGCTCCGCATGAACCTGCGTCAGCTCGGGGAAAAGCTCACACACCGGAAGGACGAAAGAGAAAAGGCAGCGGAAACCTTCCAGCAGCATCAGAACCAGGAGGAGGTCCAGTGGCAGCAGCAGGCTGCCCGGTCTGCCGCACAGCAGGCACAGCAGTCCGCCGAGTACATGCAGCCCGAACCCCGGGGCAGGACAAGGAATCCCCGTCCGATTCTCCGGCGGGATCCGCCCGGCGTGGCCGGTTTCCCGGAAACGCCGGAGGAAACCCGCCTGCCCGCCCGCAGGGAACCGGGAAGAAGGCTCAGCTTCTCCAGAATCTTCGGTGTCCAGGAGGAAGCTGCTGCGCCTGCCCGCCCCCATCTGGCTGAAAGCGGAAATACGGGGGCCCATCCCGTTCAGGGAACCTTCGTCGGGCCCGACGGACGGCTCTATCAGGCGGTTCCCGTCAGTCAGGCGCAGCAGAGCAGCCTTCTCACGGGACACCCGCTTTCCGCCGCCGCTTCCGGTCCGTCTGTTCTCCCGGCTCCCTCCATGTCAGGACCCTTCACGCCTGTCTCCGTGACTCCTCCGGAGGCGCCCCACTCCTTTACGGTATCGGGATTCGGTCAGGACCCGGAGACGGACGGGGAAGAGAAGACGGAAGAGACGCAGGATCCCGGGGATCTCACCGCTCAGGTCACTGCCCCTGCCCCGGAACGGCCCGGCCGTAAGCGGACACAGTCCTCCCCCGAAATGCCGGAGGAAGAAAAGCCCAAGGCGCCGCCCACGCTCTGGCAGGAACAGGTCGCCCGGCAGCTTGAGGAGAAGGAGAAGAAACAGGAGAAGGAACAGGAAAAGGAGGAAGACACGGAAGCACCGGAGATGCCCCTCCGGCCCCTTTCCTCCTGGCAGGGCGACCAGCCCCGGAAGGATGAGAGCGGAAGGGTTCATCAGGAGCGTCTGCAGCTGCCTCCCAAAATCGAAAACGCGGCCTGGAAGCCGGAGGTGAAGATCGCGCCCGAAAAAGGCGGCAGCCGTCTCTTCGCTCAGGAACTGGAGATCGAATCACAGGAGCCTGAATCTCCCCCCTATGTCTTCCCGTCCATTGATTTCCTGAAGCTTCCCTCGGGCACCGGCAATTTCTCCCCGGAGGAGGACCGTGCCCGGGCCCAGCGCCTGGAAGAAACCCTGGCTTCCTTCCGGGTCAATGCCCAGGTAAAGCATATCACCCACGGTCCCGCCATCTCCCGGTTCGAACTGGAGCTGGCGGCGGGGATCAAGGTATCCAAGATCACGGATCTCGGGCCCAACATCGCCATGAACATGGCAGTCAAGTCCGTGCGTATTGAGGCCCCGATCCCCGGGAAATCCCTGGTGGGCGTGGAAGTGCCCAACAGCAAGGTAACCACCGTCACCCTGAGGGAAGTGCTGGAATCCAGTGAAATGCACTCCGCCAAGGGGCCTCTGGTGGTGGCTCTGGGAAGAGACATCGCAGGCAAGCCTGTGGTTTGCAATCTTGCCAGAATGCCCCACCTGCTCATCGCCGGCGCCACCGGTTCCGGCAAGAGCGTATGCATCAACGCCATCATCAACTCCCTGATTTACCGCTGTTCTCCTGACGACGTGCGGCTGATCATGGTGGACCCCAAAGTGGTGGAACTGCAGTGCTATAACGGCATTCCCCATCTCCTGGTTCCGGTGGTCAGCGAGCCCCATAAGGCCAGCGGAGCCCTGCAGTGGGCCGTGGATGAAATGATGCGGCGCTATGAGGTCTTCCAGCACGCCCAGGTCCGGAATATCGACAACTACAACGAAAACCTGAACAGCGGCGAGAAGAAGATGCCCCGCCTTGTGATCATCATCGACGAGCTGGCGGATCTGATGCTCACCTGCAAGCGCGAGGTGGAGGAACAGATCTGCCGCATCGCCCAGCTGGCCAGAGCCGCCGGCATTCATCTGGTGGTGGCCACCCAGCGTCCCTCCGTGGACGTCATCACCGGCCTGATCAAAGCCAACATTCCCAGCCGGATCGCCTTCAAGGTCTCTTCCTTCATTGACAGCCGCACCATCCTGGACAAGAACGGAGCCGAGCAGCTCCTGGGCTGGGGCGACATGCTGTACCAGCCCATGGGTGAGTTCACGCCTCTCCGGGTTCAGGGCTGCTTCCTCAGCGATGACGAGGTCAACACCGTTACCGACTTCATCCGTGCCCATTCCACACCCGATTATGATCCCCAGGTGGTGGAACAGCTCAGCCGGATTGAGAACGATTCCGGCATGCCCGCACCCGATATGGCCGAAACCGTGGATGACGGCAGCGGGGACGGAGACCTCCTGAACCAGTGCATCGAAATGGCACTGCAGGACGGGCAGGTGTCCACCTCCCTGATCCAGCGCCGGATGAAGATCGGTTACGCACGGGCCGGCCGCCTTGTGGACGAAATGGAAAAGCGGGGGATCATTTCCGCCAAGGACGGGGCGAAACCCCGTGTCTGTCTGATCACCCGGGAAGAATATGAAAAAATGAGAGACATGAGTCAGGATGTCTGAGGATAAGGAGGGTCTGTCCGTGCCCGAAACATACAATATTCTGGATTACATCGCCTGGAGAGGGGATCTGTCCTTCCTCCAGGACCCATTCAATCCCGTGGACAGTCTGATCTTCTCCATCTTTTCCTATGAAGACCTGGGGAAGGACGCCCAAAGCGATCAGGGAATCCCGATCCGTATGATCGTTCCGGGTGGAAAGACCGTTCCCCAGAGCACCCCCCTCGGCCGCGGGGACCGGGAGAACATGATCAGCCGTATGGCCAGCGCCCGGAGGTTCCGGGACATTCTGGTCTATGACCAGTTCAGTGTGACGGATCCCGCCAGGGACATCCAGTTTTCCGCCGTCACCCTGAACATGCCCAACTGCGGGACACTGATCGCTTTCCGGGGCACGGACGGGAGTCCTGTGGGCTGGAAGGAGGACTTCATGATGTCCTATGAATGCCCTGTCCCCGCCCAGAGCGCGGCCCTGGAATATCTCACCCGGGCCGCCCGCCGCACCGTCGGTCCCCTGTACCTCACCGGCCACAGCAAGGGAGGCAATCTGGCCCTGTACTCAGCCTCCATGGCACCGCCTGAAATCCAGGACCGGCTGGTCCACATCGCATCCTTTGACGGGCCCGGCCTGTCCGATGAGGTGATTGCCTCCCCGGGCTATGCCCGCATCCGGGACAGGATCTATTCCGCCATCCCCCACGGAAGCATTGTAGGCATGCTCATGAACTATCATCCCGATTTCACCATCGTTCAGTCCACCACCCTGGGCGGGATTCTTCAGCACAACGGCTTCACCTGGCGGGTCATGGGCAACGCGTTTGTGGAGGCGCAGGAAACCAGCCGTTCCTCCCAGATGCTGGATCAGTCCGTGCATGAATGGCTGAAACAGTGTACCCCGGAGCAGCGCCGGATCTTCGTACAGGCCATCTTCAGTCTCCCGAACTCCGAAAACCAGGATACGGATGAAAATCGCCATTCCCGGATCATGAACATGCTGAATGGCGCCTCCATGCTGGGAGGACTGCTGGCGGACTACTTCGGAATCCGGATTCTGTTCCTGATTTCCGCGATCGTGGCCGCTGGCACCTCTGTCCTCTTCGGCTTCCTTCTGAGAAGGAATCAGGCGCTGTAAAAGAACCCGGGGATCCTGCGTGAGGATCTCCGGGTTCATTTTACGGACCTTTGTCGGGATAGACCGCCCGGGCCCCGCCGATGAGGGGGAGGCGGCTGTATGCCATGACCAGGTGTGCGTTTCCCAGGGAAGAAAAGCTTCCCCGGAGGGGAACCGCCACAGGACGGATATGCATGCCCACAAGGGTATCCCCCACATCCAGGGCGGCGTCCGCCTGAACCGCCTGGCACAGGACGGGTTCCTCCAGAAGTTTCCAGGCAGCGGCGGCTACGGACCCGCCGGCGTGAGGCTGGGGGATGGCACAGACCTGCGTCAGCTGACGGCCCTGCAGGGCGGTACGGGGCAGGACGACGGCCCGGTTCAGGTGCTCGCAGCACTGGAACGCAGGCTGGAAGGAAAATGCACTGCAGGCAGAGAGAAAGGCCCGGGCAACCGCTTCACCGAATTCCGGCACACTGGCTTTCCCGATTCTGCCTCCGCTGATTTCGGAGGTGGAGCAGCCCAGAAGAATCATGCTTCCGGGGGACAGACGGCCGGCATCCCGCAGTTCCCTCACGCATGTGCTCAGGACGCGGACAGCTTCCTCCGCGAGGATTTCCAGTGTCATGCCTTATCACCTCCCCGGAGTTTTTCAAGGGCGCCGGTCACGGAACTCAGGG
>CACYGY010000096.1 GCA_902774025.1 uncultured Eubacteriales bacterium | reverse complement strand
TTAGGAGGCGACCGCTCTATCCTGCTGAGCTACGGGACCATGTTCTCGAAACTCCTTATTGTACAAGGCTTTCGAGGATTTGGTGATTGTTCACTGTAGGGTTTCAAGGTGGTTTTTGCTAATTCAGGAAGATCGATTTCTAATTAGCTTTTCCAACCTTGGCGGTAGGACATTTTCCCACCTGCTGATTTTGACCTCCGGATTAAGTGTTGCGGATTGATCGTTGTTTCCGAGTGAATTCCGCTGCCGGGCTGTTTTCTGTTTCCAGATGAAGCGGCAGTCGGCCTTTTTCTTAGGAAACGGCCGCCCTATCCTGCTGAGCGATGGGATCACGTGCTCAAAAATCCTTTGGCTACAGGGCTTTCGGCTTTCCGACAACGACTGCCAGTTGATTGTAATGTCCGAACCGTATATTCCCTTATTGTGAGACATCGGAGGGCAGCTTCAGATCTCATGCAAGCCCCGCAACACCGTCACATGGACATCTTAGCAGAAAATGCGTTGTAGTTCAAGAGACTTTGAGATTTACACAACATACCTCAATCTTTCTTAACGAGGGTTCGATTTACAGCCTGCAAGTACTGTTGAGCTTCCGGTTTGTCGCCTTATCTTTGGCCGGAACGTGGACAAAGATGCCGTTGGGATATTATTTCTTCAGAGAATCGGCGATCAGACAAAAATCAGGGTTTTTCATGGAAAGCGCTTTCAGGAACGTATTCCTCCAGGTCATACGGAGGTTTCCGTAATCAATTATGGGGTCGGACATACCATTTGCCTCATTCGGTCAAGCCGCCTTCTGTGACGACACAGTGGAAGGAACTGATCCGATCCGGGGCGTACAACATCAGACAGGGGGAGGTAAAGAGACCAGAAAACAGGCGCATATCCGGTCCACGGAGCGCTGTTTCCGGACGGAAGGCAGGTGAAAGAGATGCAGTCGGCTGCCAGGATCCCAAAGGCTGGAGTTCAGAAACCCCAGGGAAGGAAACAAACAGAATGGGACATCCGGAATACGGAATCCGCCCTATCAGCCCCGAACGCCTGCTTATTCCGGCCATTGAAAGAACAACGTGAGCCTCATGTTTTCCTAATGTTTTTATCTGCTGGCGCTGTATCAATCTTGGCGATCCCCTTTCAGATTGCTATAATACGCCATGAGAGGATACAGATCAGAAACGTGCATTCAGCCTCATTCAGGATAAGGATCACTGGTCAGGGTGTCCAACCCTGCTCCAGGCATATCGAACCTGTCAGAAAAAGTGCAGGGGGTCAGCAGACATGGATTGCAAAGCGGAAGAAAAACTTGTGGACCGTTTTCATGAAGCTGTCAGCAGCGGACAGATTCGGGCATTTTTCCAGCCGATCATGCGGTCTATGACACAACAGATAATCGGTGTGGAATCACTTGCCAGGTGGTTTCATCCAGACGGGAGCATTCTTGCCCCGGATCTTTTTATCCCGTCCCTGGAGCAGAACGGACTCATTTTTGAACTGGATATGGAGATTCTGCGCCAGGCCTGTATTCTGTATGATGAGTTCCGTCATCGTGGAACAACCCTTCAGTGTGTATCGGTGAATCTTTCCAGAATGGATTTCGGGCATGAAGACCTGTTTGAAAGGGTTTGCTCGGTTCTCGATATGTATTCCGTTCCGCATGAGGCAATCAAACTGGAGATCACCGAAAGCCTGATGCTGGAGGATACAGAGTCATTTGAGAAAATATTCAGGCATTTCAGTGAAGCCGGTTTTTCCGTCTGGCTTGATGATTTCGGGAGCGGTTATTCATCACTGAACGTACTGCAGAGTTACAGTTTTGACGTTATCAAGTTTGACATGCTCTTTCTGAGAGAATTGTCCGTCAAGGGAAGAGAGGTGCTGGCCTCCTTGGTCAGCATGGCCAAAACGCTGGGAATCCATACCCTGACGGAGGGCGTGGAAACAAACGAACATCGGGAATTTCTCCTGTCCATTGGCTGTGAAGCACAGCAGGGTTTCTACTATGCCAGGCCGCTTTCCAAAGAGGAACTGATGGAGACAGTTGATGAGAAGCCGGGAATTCTGGAGGGGCAGGAAGAAATACAGTACTGGAACGAGGTCGGTCAGTTGAATCTGGTGAATCCCAACCCGCTGAAAGAGTTTCAGGCAAGGCGCAGGAACAGTCCTGACAGAGATTCCCATGTCAGCAGTTATGACGGATCCATCGCGCTGGTGGAATGCGGTCAGGACCGGTTCAGCTATATTTATGCCACGGAAGGGTATAAGGAACGGCTTCGTGAGCTAGGCTTCACAACCATAGGAGGGCTGGAGAGCGCTCTTTCCAACCAGCGCAGTCATCAGTTTCTGATGATACGGAAGCTTGTTCTGGAGGCGATCCAGAATGGGACCATACAGACTGTCGAATACTCATATAAGGATGTTTACTACAGGCTTAGCGCGTTGCCCATTGCAAAAAGAAAAGGCCGGGTTATGATCGTCATGCGGCTGAATACTTTTGATCTGGAGCGGGAAGCCCAGACAACGAAAGAAATGCTGAATAACAGCAGCGCGCTTCTGACAACCTATGAGCTGGTCGTGATGCTCTATCCGGAAAGCCGGGTGGCAAAGCGGATTTATACGGCAAATGCGATACCGGAATATGACCGGGAGGCTTCTCTTGAGAAAAGCATTGAAAAGTTCTGCAGGGCGGAGGTTGACCCGGTGGACCAGGAAAGATATCTGCGTTTCATAGATTTCAAAACCATGGCCGGCCGCATCGGGAACAGTCCGAAGCTGTTTATACAGGGGCTTTTCCGCATGCGGCTGGAAAACAGGGACAGGAGCAGATGGTATATCGCGCGCGTCACACAGATTCCGACGTTTTCTGAGCCGGAGTTTATGCTTACGGTTCAGAACATACAGGGAGATTTGAATCAATGGCTCGATATCGTTGCCAGAGAGCATCCGGAAATGCTGTGACCCCTGAGGGAAAAATGGTGAAAACCGCATAGAATCCCATTTCGTGATTTTTCTTCCGAGCGCCTATGGCGCTCTTTTTTGGCATGACCATACAGGGGGGGGGGGAAATCCGGGGAAGGCTTACCGGATACCAGACCTGGGTCTTCCGGGTGAATAATAATCTGAATTTCCCCGGCTGTGCAGGGGCATGCGGAATGCGTGGAAGCGTACAGCGGGACGGAAAAAACCTCCGCGGTAATATCGGAATGGTGTCAGAAGCCAATTCCAATACCACTGGAGGCATCAGATCGTAATGAAAATGCCGGTACCACAGAAATCCCAAAGGAACCATGAAAGGGATGCGCCCAGGAACCCATGGGGAGAAAAATGACGACGGGAAGACGGACAGCGGAGGAAGAGGATGGATCAGGGTCGGAGTCATGCGGCAGAATGCCGCCGATATCTTTGCGAACAACCCCGGGGATCACGGAAAGACAGAGTGAAAATGATCATTGCCGTGATCGTGCGGGACTTCCCGCCGGTTCCGGGGATTCTGTGATCCATCACATACGTCCGGAGTCAGGATGGCCATCCAAATCCAACTGTCCGCACATCAAAGGATCACACTGCCGGCTTTTTCCCTGATCAGTCCGGATCATTGCTGAAGCATGTGCAGAACATCGGCGATCTTCCGGCTGATCCCGAGGATATCGACCTTTTCGTAATTACCGATGCGGATCATCTGATAGGCGCCCTGAAGCACAACGAGGATGATCAGGACCACACCGATCACGGGGATGAACATCCGGAATTTCCGGAATTTCGGGTGGCGGGTATAGGAGAAGAGCAGCACGACCGGGGCGACAAAGGCCATGAATGTACCGTTGCCCAGGCCGATGGACGGGTAAAGATAGAGGAGTTTGGTGTATTTGGCGACATCCTCCCACTCATTCGGATCAAGGCCGACGGAATTGATATCCAGGAGATAGATATAAATAAACAGGTCCAGCAGACCCAGGAGCAGCATGGTGATCGCCGTAAAAACAGAAAAGTGGAGAGAGTTCCGGTTTGTCTTCAGGAATTCCTGGTAATCCTCATAGGTTTTGCCGTGGCGGCAGAACCGGTGCTCCCGGAACTTGATAAAGAAGGCCAGAAGGATGAACTCCACAAAGGTCATCACCGGCTTGACGGTGAGCAGCGGATAACAGAGAGGAGGCACAGTCAGCAGGCCGCGAAAGGCCCTTTCCTTCACAATCATGCAGACGACCTCATAGGCGACAGGCAGAATCGCGAAGAGGCGAAAGATGATGATCTTTTTCCCGGTAAAAATCTTTGTGGGTCTGTGGTTGAGGAAGAGCATGAAAATCGTGCACAGGAACAGATCCACGAAAATGTTGAACGCAGTGAATCTGCGGGGCGTGGCGGCCTCAATGATGATGGTCATGGCCGCGTCCGTGTCGGCGGGATTGTCGGCGAAGGTGGACATGGCCCCCACAAAAAAGTGCTGATAGAGAAGCAGGAATGCCAGAAAAATGCCCGCCATGGCGCTGAAGTTCATGAGGAGCTGTCCTTTGTATCCTTCATCATGGTTCAGGATTTTGGCAAAGTTGGCCAGCAGAAGGAAGGGCAGGGACATGGGCGCGATATATATCAGGACGGTAAGGATTGAGGAGAACCTGGGTTCCAGATCAGGATTGATTTTTGTGGCCATGCTGGTCATGAAATAGACGGAGGCCAGAACGATGCAGCACCAGCCCAGAATCTGAAATCCGCCGTAGGTCAGGGGACCACGGTAGCGGATATCGTTCTCAAGGGTGCACGCATGCAGATTCCGCCAGCCTGATCTGTTCGTTTTCCCGGTCTGGTCTGAAGACTTTCTGTCCATGATCTCATCCTTTCTGTCAGGAGCGTGTTCGAAACGGGTGTGTTTATACCCGGGAGCATGTTCGCCGGCACCCATGCTTTTCAGACCCGGGCAGGAACGGCAGTGTGAAATGCCGTCTTATATGAAACTGCCGGAGCGGAGTAAGGACCCCCATCGGTGAAGGGACGGGAGTATGCGCGAATACCGGCAAATCTATCAGGGGAAAGATGTGCAGGTGATTCGCCGGAATTCTGATTTTTACGGCGTCTCAATCCTATCATGACAGAACGGATAAGTCTACCCGTCCATGAGGCGGGTGGAGTATGTGGGTTTACCTGACCGTGCCCGGCTGCGGAAGGGAAACACCGGAGATCCGGGGATTGAGACAGGGACCGTCTGATGGTTATCTTTTTCCGGTCTGACCGGTGACCGGAGATGCTGCGGCAGCGCGAAACGGAAAAACCGGGCCGCCGAGCACCACGGGGACCAGGACGCTCTCCGGCACGGAATGTGACAGAGAGGGGACTGTATGATGAAAAAAGGTTGTATCGATTCTGCTGGCTGTGGTTCCAGCACTTGCCATGTCCGCGTCCCCTGCGAAGGCGGAAATGAACCGGGAGGGATCTCCGCTGCATATGCCGAAGCGACAGAAGGAACGGACGGTATTCTGACCATACCGGTGGGAGGCCGCAGGGTCAGCGCTGCGGTCATCTGCAGGGACAGAGTGGAGATCGTTTATCGTCCGACTGCGAATAAGGCACTGGCTTCCGGGCTGAACGCCCCTGGTTTTCCCGTGAATCTGAAGGAAATCAGATTGGGATGCAAGGGTCAGACGGTGATTCTGCCTGCTTTTGTCGGGTGCAGAACTTGCAGCATTGTACCTCGATGCCACCGAAGTGCTGACATCCGTCTCAGAACTGGCCGCCTTACAATCTCCTCCGGAAAAGGTTGTCGTTGTCCGTCATGACGGGAAAATCGAAGAATTACCGGTGCTGGAACAGCTTCAGGACCTGATTGGCAGGATATATGGCGGCGTGGCGGAGAGCATGGACCGGGTGAGCTGTGCCGGAAAGCATGTCACCACCGCCGGCCGGGAGGAGTGACATTGTCCGATAAACAGAAGCGTGAGTCAGGCGTGCTTTTCGGCGGGAAGAGCGTGTCTGACTTATTCAGGCGTCTGACCGTCGAATTGCCTTTCCACCGGTGCGGGGATTTGGGGAAGGAAACAGGGGCGTCAGCAGCCCATACCGGACTTTTCAATCCTGAAAATCAGGTCATGATCCGCACATCGGACGGCAACGGATATCCGGGATAAAGGGCGGGTGATGATGTCAGGGTATCCGTGGCAGCCGGCCAGGGAGCGGATCCATACGGGTCCTGAGAGAAGGTAAGGTCCTGTCCGTCAACGGAATCTGTTCCGATGGTTCAGGAAACCGTTCATGGTGTGGCAGTCCCGGCGTTTTTCGGGAAAGGGAAAACTCCGCACAGGCGCGTACGGAGTTTTGAGGAGCGGATGAAAGGCGGGCTTGCCATCCCCACACCGGTTCCCCCGGATTCATACCGGGAAAGAAACATTTTCTGCATCTGAATTTCCGTGATCCGTTCCGGCGCGTCATGACCTTCCTTTTCCGGGATGAACGGCTTTCGATCATCCGTCGATCCTGTAGGCGTCCACAATCTGGCCGATGTAGGCAGTGTGGAAATCTCCAAGGTCCGCGTCATGACCGTAAAACCGGTCACGAATTTCCCGGGGAAGCTTCTCCAGCTCCTGGTCCTGCTGATAGAGCACCCTGCATTCCAGCGTCAGAGGATACTCCCGGATGGCGGGCACATGGATGCTCCGCCCCGGGGTGAGTGTCACATAGTCCGCCTTGCTGACGTCCCGGCCGGACAGAGAACCGAAGACCCTGCAGATGTTTTTGTCCAGGCTGTTTCCGATATCCGGGGCGGAGATGGAGAACTCGCCTGTTTTGTCCAGCTGGAGCTTTGTATATCGGCTTTGCCGTACATAGACAGTAAATGCGGGCAGGCCCCATATGGTCCCCAGAGAACCCCAGGCAATCACCATGCTGTTGAACTTGTCGCCGTTTGTGTTCAGAAGGATGCCCTGGGGCAGGGCCTGGACAATCTGTTCCGCGTTATCAAGTGCGTGGATGCTGATCATCGGTTTACTCCTTTCACCGGTCCGCTGGTTCATATGACTGGCTCCGGATGGAACTCTGCCCCGCCGTTTCAGCGCCGCATTTTTACCTTCATGCCGGCCAGTCGGTTGAGTGCCTCATTCAGGGTGGATTCCTGTTTGGCGAAATGAAGACGGATCAGATGGTTTACGGGTTCACGGAAGAAACTGGAACCGGGCACGGCACCGACGCCTACTCTCTCAGCCAGATGTTCGCAGAACAGGAGATCATCCTCGTATCCGTATTCGCTGATATCCAGAAGGATATAGTAAGCACCCTGGGGAACCGTATGGGGTATGTTCAGGTCATCCAGTCCCCGGATGAACAGATCCCGCTTACGGGTGTAGCTTGCCTGAAGGGCAGCATAATAGTCATCCTTCATCTTCAACCCCACTACGGCGGCTTCCATCAGGGGCGCGGCGGCGCCTACCGTCAGAAAATCGTGAACCTTCCGGGCGCGGTCGATGACGGCGGGGGAGGCGATAATGTAGCCGAGGCGCCATCCCGTGATGGAATAGGTCTTGGAAAGGCTGGAGCAGCTGATGGTTCTCTCCCGCATGCCGGGAAGGGCGGCAAAGTAAACATGCGTTCCCGGAGCGTACAGAATGTGTTCGTAGACCTCATCGGTAATGACCCAGGCGTCATATTTTTCCGCGAGACCGGCGATAACGGAAAGCTCATCCCGGGTGAACACCTTGCCGCAGGGGTTTGAGGGGTTGCACAGCACCAGGGCGGTGGCTCCCCGGCGGAAGGCGTCTTCCAGCTGTTCCGGATCAAAACTGAATTCCGGCGGCGTCAGGGGCACATAAATCGGTTCAGCCCCGCATAGGATGGTGTCTGCGCCATAGTTTTCATAGAAGGGGGAGAAAACGATGACCTTGTCACCGGGGTCGGTGACGGTCATCATGGCTGCCATCATGGCTTCCGTTGAACCGCAGGTGACCACAATCTCCGTGTTGGGATCAATGTCCATGCCCATGAAATGCCGCTGCTTGGCTGCCAGAGCTTCGCGGAAATTCTGGGCACCCCAGGTGACGGCGTACTGATGCGGTCCCTCATCTGCCACTTCCTTCAGCCGGTCCGTCAGCTGACGGGGCGGATCAAAATCCGGAAACCCCTGAGAGAGGTTGACGGCGTTGTACTTCATGGAAATACGGGTCATACGGCGGATGACGGAGTCGGTGAATTCCGCTGTGCGGGCAGAGAGTTTTTTCATGAGCGTCTCCTTATTTCAGATAGGAAATATGATCGTTCAGGATGTGCTTCGGATCCATGGCGTCCTTAATAGCGCGCATCATTTCCAGATTGACATCGGAGGTGTTCTTCAGGAAATACGGGCGTTTGGCAATACCGATGCCGTGCTCGCCGGAGGTCAGGCCGCCCAGTTCATGGGCCCGGTCATAGAGGGTGTGCATCACGGCGGAGAGTTCTTTTTCCCATGTGGCATCATCCCGGCTGCCCCGGACAATGCACAGGTGTACATTTCCGTCCCCGGCATGTCCGAAGGCGACCATCTGCATTCCGGTCTGAGCTTCCACTTCATGCACAAAGGAGACGAACTGAGCCGACCTGCTGATGGGCACCACCAGGTCCACAGGCTCCTGTTCGCTGACGGCCTCCACGGCCTTGACGAGACACCCCCGGACCTTCCAGATATCTGCCGCCATGGCGGGATCCGAAAGACGGATAAAGTCCAGGGATCCGGTGGAATCAGCCACCTGCCTGACACGTTCGGCATTGGCCTCTACCTGTCCGGCTGTGCCGTCGAAAGTCAGAAGAATATAAGCCTTTGCCTCCGGACAGGGGAATTTCAGGCCTGTAAAACTTTCTCCCAGTTCCACAACGCTGCGCTCCACGAACTCGACAGCCGTGGGATTGGCATTGGCCCGGATGATGGCATGGACGCTGCGGATGGCACTGTGCAGATCCCGGTAGGGTACCAGGACAGAGAGGGAGGTCTCGGGCCGGGGAATCAGTTTCAGGATGCATTTGGTGATGACGCAAAGGGTGCCCTCGGAGCCAATGATCAGCTGACGGATCTGCAGCCCGCTGGCGTCCTTCACATTCTTGCTGCCCATCGTGGTGATTCTGCCATCCGGCAGCACCACTTCCAGCCCCCGCACATAATCCCGGGTCACGCCGTATTTCACCGCGCGCATGCCTCCGGCGTTGGTCGCGATATTCCCGCCGATGGTGGCTGTTTTCTCGCCGGGATCCGGGGGATAGAACAGTCCGAGGGACTCCACGTGCTGCTGGAAATCCTGCAGGACCACGCCGGGCTCCACTGTGGCGGTGAGGGTGTCCTCGTCTATTTCCAGGATGTGGTTCATGCGGCTGAAGTCCAGGATGATGCCGCCTTTCAGCGGGACAGTGCTGCCCACAAGGTTGGTGCCGGCACCTCTGGGCGTGACGGCAATCCCCCTTTCCCAGGCATACCTCATGACCTGGGAGACCTCCCGGGTGGAAAGAACAAAGATCAGGGCCTGTGCTTTCCCCTTCAGCCTCCCCAGCGTGTCGCTGAGATACGATTCCTCGATTTCCTCATCACGGATAACCCGCTCCGGATCGCCGATCAGGGACAGCAGATCCTGGAAAATGGTGTTCATGGCAGATTCGCTCCTTCCTGGGATGCTCTCATTCCGGGCGGAGGAGAGGGCAGGGCCAGATTTGGGTTTTTCATTGGGTGACGACAGCTTTCGGAGCCGGGAGCAGATGCTCCCGGCTCCTGTCAGATCCGGATTATTCGGCCTGCTCCCATACCAGGTAGAAGAAACCGTCGAACTTTTCATGGATGACCTGACCGGTTACGTCGGAGCAGAACACCTCGGCAACGCGCCGGTACTCAGGCTTGTCCTGATCCGCGGTGCGCACGGCGATCAGGCAGATGAAGGATTCATTGCTGAGGTCCACATTCTCCGTAAAAATGGCGGAGGCAGGGTCCACACCATAGCTGGCGGCATAATTGCCGTTGATGGCGCAGACATCGGCATCATCCAGATACTGATAGGTCATGGACGCGTTGACTTCCACCAGTTCCACCTTCTGGGACACAATGTTTTCCACGTTCGGAGTGCCTTCGTATGCATCCAGCTCGATGAGACCCGCGTCCTGCAGCAGGATCAGGGCACGGCCATAGTTGGTGGCATCATTGGGCACAACGGCCTTCAGAGCCTTGCCGCCTTCAATGTCCGCCTTCAGAGCGTCCAGGGATTCATACTTGTTGGAGAAGAGGTTCATGGTGATGACGAAGGTGTCTGCGATGCAGGTCAGATCATAGCCGTTGGTGGAGGTGTCATTGTTGAAGTAGGCGTGATGCTGGAAGGCGTTCATCTGGATTTCGCCGTCATTCAGTGCATTGTTGGGAATGGAGAAATCACTGAACTGCTGCAGGGTGACATGGATGCCTTCCTCCTTCAGCAGATCGATGGCGGGCTGCCACAGATCTTCATAAAAAGCGCCGGTGACGCCCACGGTGATGTCGGTATCCGCAAGGGACATGACGGGCAGGGCCAGGATCAGGATGGCGGCAAGCAGAGCAAGAGTCTTCTTCATGAGTTTTTCCTCCTTTGCGTTTGTCAGATGTATTGAAACCCGGTTTTCACCGGATGTTTCATGAAATCAGTGGGTGCTTCTGCGGGCAATCAGGGCTCCGATGGCCTGCACAACGGTTACGATGATCACGATGGCGATGACGGACGCCCAGACGATATCCATACGGTTGTAGTTGTAGCCGTAGGTGATGGCGTAATCGCCCAGACCGCCTGCCCCGACGTAGCCGGACATGGCGGTCAGGCCGATGAGACTGATGACGGTGATGGTTGTGCCCCGGGCCAGGGCGGCGGTGCCTTCCCGCAGGTAAACCCTGAAGATGATGCCCACAGGGCCCACACCCATGGCCTTGGCTGCTTCCACAAGACCTCCGTCCACGCCGCACAGCGCCGATTCCACCTGGCGGGCGAAGAAGGGGGCCGAGCCGAAGACCAGGGGCACGATGACTCCCTTAACACCGATCCGGGTACCCATGACCCACTTGGTCAGGTTCATCAGAACGGCGATGAGGATGACAAAGGGAATGGAGCGGAACAGATTGATGACCTTGTCCAGGACCTGGTAG
The DNA here is from genome assembly GCA_902774025.1 of uncultured Eubacteriales bacterium. Taxonomy (GTDB): domain Bacteria; phylum Bacillota; class Clostridia; order Christensenellales; family Aristaeellaceae; genus UBA2943. The sequence goes on along the minus strand of CACYGY010000096.1, from coordinate 2,265 downwards.
ACCACCCTGTTTTCCAGAATGCCCTTTTCCCGGGTGATCGTGAGAATGATGCCCAGAACCAGCCCGAAAACGAACATCAGGGATCCTGCCCACAAGGTCATGATCAGAGTCTCCTGAATGCTCTGGAGAAACTGTTCGGGCTTTTTCATGACATAGGGAAACCAGCTGTTCAGCCATTCATGCATGACCCATCACCTCCGCCTCGACTTTGAGTTCCCTGAGATATTCCAGAATCGGCCTGAGCTTTTTCTCATCGGCGGCAACTTTGACGTTCAGCTGTCCCAGGGGACGTCCGTCAATGGTTTCGATACTGCCGGAGAGAATGACGATATCCACCTGGAAACGGCGGGAAATCTGACTGATGACCGCCTCCCTGGCGCTGTCTCCGAAGAATTTGAGCCTGAGAAGCTTTTCATTCTCCGCGCAGGCAGGGAACTGGCTTTCAGCCGTCTCGCCTCCGGCGGAGTCCACAAAGCTGCGGGTTACGGCCTGTCCGGGCCGGGCGAAGATGTCAAACACGTCCCCTTCCTCCACCACGGTCCCATGCTCCATCACGGCAACCCTGTGGCAGAGTTCCTTGACCACCTGCATCTGATGGGTGATGACCACCACGGTAATGCCCGTTTCATGGTTGAGTTTTTTCAGGAGCCGGAGAATGGACGAGGTGGTGATGGGGTCCAGAGCGGAGGTGGCTTCGTCACACAGCAGGATGGCCGGGTCCGTGGCCAGGGCCCTGGCGATTGCCACCCGCTGTTTCTGGCCGCCGGAGAGCTGGGAGGGATAGGCGGACGCCTTGTCCTCCAGTTCCACATAGGCCAGGAGGGAAGTGACTTTCTCCCGGATCTGTCCTCTGGAAAGACCGGTATGTTTCAGGGGAAAGGCCACATTCTCGAAGACCGTCCGGGTGGCAAAGAGATTGAACTGCTGGAAGATCATTCCGATTTTGCGGCGCTCCCGTTTCAGTTCACGGTCGGAAAGGGTTGTCAGATCCGTTCCGTCAATGAACACATGTCCGGATGTGGGACGTTCAAGAAGGTTGATACACCGCACCAGAGTGGACTTGCCTGCGCCGGAGAAGCCGACAATGCCGAAGATTTCCCCCTGGGGAATGGTCAGGGATACATCCCGCACCGCGTGTACGGGATCTGACGAACCCGGGAAGGTCTTCACGATGTGGTCCAGGACAATGCTGCCGCTCATTCCACTGCTTCCTTTCCAAAACATAAAAACGGGGCAGCGTGAACTGCCCCGCTATGGGAGGAACCGGTCATGACCGGCTGCAGACACGCGACAAACCAGGACACATGCACATGCACATGCCCATACGCATCATCATGCCGGTCACGCTCAGGATCACAGCGGTTCTTGTCATGGTGTCTGCCTCCCCTCTCAGATGTTGTTGAACAAGTTACAATAATCGGCCTGCCTTGTCAACCTTCGGATTGCTTTTCGATTGTTTTTCCTCCGGAAGCGTCTTCCATCCCTGGCAGTGGAAGGAAAGACCGGACTTTGCATTTCCGGGCGCACGCAGGAGGAAACACAGCGCCGCGTCCCGTGCCCTGGTCCGGGGGAATGCTTTTCCGGGTGAAACCGCGTTCAGCGTTCCCGGGGGGGACGTGTTCGAAGTCCGTGAAGCGAGATCCGGAAAAACGGTGCCGGTCCGGATTCTGCCCGGGGACCGGGCTTTTTCTTGACAGGAAGGTGTGCCGGACATAAGATTACATGGGTTTATCAGCATTCGTGATTCAGACAGGCCGGGTAAGGTCTTTGCGCTGCGTCAGCCGCGCAGGGAACTGAGGAGGCGGTTTTTCTTTTGCGCGGACCGGACGAAAAGGAGCAGGGTGACTGCATGAAAAAGAGCGGGCTCAGGGATTTCTACAGGCTCTGGAGTACCCAGAGTCTGTCCCAGCTGGGCAGTGCCATGACCGCCTTTGCCCTGACGCTCTGGCTGTATGAAAAGACCGGGTCAGCCCTGAGTACGGCGGCCCTGACCATCTGTACCTATGCCCCCTATGTCGTTGTGAGCATCTTTGCCGGAGCGGTTTCAGACGTTTTCAGGAAGAAGAAGATCCTGCTTTCGTGTGATGCCCTTGCGGCGGCGGGTACGGTTCTGGTGTTCATTCTCTACAGAACCGGATGCCTGGAGGTATGGCATCTGTATATCATTGTCAAGTTTTCATGAGACTTTGATCACTAAAAACGAATTCGCGAACGATATACATAAATCATGATTAAACGTTCGTGATTTCGTTTCGGTTATAGATC
>CACYGY010000095.1 GCA_902774025.1 uncultured Eubacteriales bacterium | reverse complement strand
ACTTCCTTTCTTCAACCCACTGGTCGAGCGCTGAAAGCTTAACTTAACGCCTGTATTCGCTATAGAGCTGATGGTTCGGCCCTAATTAAATGACATTGCACCGGACGGGACATTCCGAACCTCGATGCCCGGTTTGCCGAAGGTGTTCAAGGGGAAACACCCTTCGATGGGATCAAAGGAGAACCGGAGGGAAAATCCCCTTGTCCGCAAATCCCTGCCGGAGGTGAACTGATCAGGACACGAGCATCTGACTCCGGAGTAAAATATCATGAACGCCCGGGAGGCACGGAAATGAATACACGGAAGGAGATCGTCGGCGGATTCTACACCCGTTCCGACGAGGACAGCCGGCTGGAAAGAAGCCGGCACGGCCAGCTGGAATACCTGATCACCATGGCGTACATCCATCGCTACGCCGGGGCGGGATCCCGTGTGCTGGAGCTTGGCGCCGGCACCGGCAGATATTCCATCGCCCTGGCACGAGAAGGCATGAAGGTCACCGCCGTGGAACTGGTGGAGAGCAATCTCACCATATTGCGGGCAAAGAGCAGGGATATGGAAAACCTTGAGTCCTTCCAGGGAGACGCAACCGATCTGAGCAGGTTCGGGGATCACTCTTTCGATGTGACCCTTGTCCTGGGGCCCATGTATCACCTGTACGAGGGGAAGGAAGTCAACAGCGCGATCGACGAGGCGGTCCGCGTGACAAAGCCCGGTGGTGTGCTCCTTTTTGCCTTCCTTTCCGTATACGCCATCATGTACGCGAACTATCTCCAGGGCAACTGGTCCGCCGGACAGAAGGAAAACTTCACGGATACATATCAGGTCCGGCACTTTAAGGAGCAGCTGTTCACGGGATATGACGTGACTGAGTTTGAGCGCCTGTTTGAGGGCAAACCGGTTGAGTGGCTCACGACGGCAGGGATGGATGGTCTTCTGGAACCCATTGAAAGCCGCGGTGATTTCTCGATTCCCGATGAGGATTTTGAGGCGTTCGCTGCCTGGGTCCTGCATTTCGCAGAAAAAAGAGAGCTGCTGGGGAGTGCCAATCATCTTCTGTACATCTGCCGGAAAACGGAATGAAGGAACCGCTCGAAGAGCATCCGGGCCTACGGAAGAGGATGGGACGCAGCTTTTCTGAAACAGCAGTCGCGCAGACCCGCTTCCGGTGGCTTTTCCCGACTTCTCCGTTTCGCCTGCCCCACCTTTTCGGACCCTTTGTGCCGTGTCCGCACGTTTCCCTCCCCCTGCCGGGACAGGAAAGGGACATCCGGACCCCGATGAAGAAGGATCCACAGACTCCTGCGGAAGGACTCGAAAATGCCCGGGCCGCTCTCCCACCCTCCGGCACATGCCCCTGAAAACCGTCCATCGTCTCCCGGACAGGGTTCTCAGTCATCACAGGGCCGGACCCGCTTGGGTCTGTGAGGCATGTACCCCGAAAAACGTGACCAGCCGGGAGCCCCTCAAAGACCCACAAGGCCGGGGCAAGACAGAAGTCTTCTGAATGAGCGGAAATGAAAAGGAAACCATGAAGAACAGGACGGAACTGAATCCCGGGATTCGTCATCTTCCGAGTGGGCTCATCCGTGGGACCGGCTTTCCTCGCTCCCCGGACTTCTGAGCATCCCGATCTGACATCCGGCTGTGACGTCGGATACGGGCATGAGAAAACAGTTTATCCAGGGCAGCATGATTCATGACACACCGGGAAGAAAGCACGCGCCTGCCGGTCATCTTCCCATGCATTCCCCGGGACAGGTGCTTCACAAAATGGGCGGAGAATGCCAAAGGGGACGGAGACGGCCCGGATACAGGAGATGAAAAGAACGGGAGGGAGGAGCCGAATGAAAAACAACCTGATCATCGCGGGCGTTCCGAGGGCCGGAAAAAGCACGATATCCCGTCTGCTCTCAAAACAGTTCGGATTCCAGCATGTGAGTATGGATTCCATCATCGCCGGGTTTGAGAAGTGCTTTCCGGAAACCGGCGTAGACACGTACTCGGGTCTTTCCTCCATGGAGATCCTGCATGTCATCAGCGGGAAAATGGCGCCCTTTGTCCGGGCCATGCTGGACAGCGGAGAATACGATGAGTATCAGCCGGGCATGGTTCTGGACATGTATCAGCTCCTTCCCGCGGATTATGACAGATGGATCAGAGGTGCCAACTGTGAAATTGCGTATTTCATCACCTCCGATGTAACGCCGGAAGAGCGCTACGCCATTCAGAAAATGCATGACACGGAAAAGGACTATACTTTCTGGCATACAGACGATGAGCTCAGGGAAAACGCGGTATACATCGTGGAACAGAGTCTCCTCATGAGAAAGCAGTGTGAAGCGCTCGGTCTGCCGTACTATGAAACCGCCAGAAACAGAGATCAGTCCATTCGGCATTTCCTTCAGGATTTCGGTTTTTCCCTGAAAAACGCCTGACGGGATAGGGCAGATAAGTCTGTTCATTCCTTCCCCCTTACAGACCCAGGGAACCTTTCGGGATGCCGGACAGACATACGCCCCTGATGATGTGCCGACGGACCCGGTGTCATTTTCTTTCCGGGGACACGGGTCCTGCAGACAGGCAATTGTCTGAAATCCCCTGATGCGAGTCCATCTTTTCAGTATCAGCGGAACAGCTGACAACGATCTGCCTGCCGCAGAACGACTGTCTTTCAGGAAGGCGGGTCGTTTGTACCTGTCATGTCTTCAGAAAACATTTCATCGGAAAAATTAGCACTCACCTCTTGACAGTGCTAACAAAACGAGTATAATTCTGTGTGAACCGAGGGGGAAGAAAAGAGAGAACCCCCAGGGGTTCAGGTAACAACATACGAAGACCGACGCCGACACACACCCCTGCAACAGCGGCAGCGCTGACAGCAGGTGCGCGACCAGCGCAGGAAGGTCAAAGGAGGTAAGAGTTATGTTGATGCCGGGTATCTTTGGTGAAAACCTGTTTGATGATTTCTTTGGTGACTGGGATCGTGAGATGCGGCGGATGGATCGTCAGCTGTACGGTAAGAACGCCGCCCGCGCGATGAAGACCGACGTGCATGAGCATGAGGATCACTACGAAGTTGATATTGATCTGCCGGGCTTCAGGAAGGAAGACATTACACTGGATCTGCAGAACGGCTATCTGACCGTAACTGCCTCGAAGGGACTCGATCGGGACGAAACCACAAAGAAGGGCAAGGTCATCCGCCAGGAGCGCTGGTCCGGTACGATGCAGAGGAGCTTCTATGTGGGCGATGCGCTCACGGAGACGGATATCGGTGCAAAGCTGGAGCACGGTGTGCTGAGTCTGAATATCCCCAAGAAGGACGAAAAAAAGCTTCCTGAGAAAAAGGTCATCATGATCGAAGGATAAAACGAGTTATGCCCCTGCCGGAGTGTTCCGGCAGGGGTTTCCTTGTGTTTTTTCCATGGAAGAACAAAGCGAAAGACCATGATGGACAGCGCTTTTCAGTTCATTCCGATGCAGAGAGCGAAGCATGCCAGCCTCTGTCAGAAATCAAAACGTCTCCCGGAAGGCAGCAGCCTTTGAACCTTCAATCCGTCCGCTCAAAAGGATCGTGGACATCCTGGGCGAACGGATCGTTTTTTCATCCACCTGGTTCCGTATCCAATGAAATGCCTGTCCGGGAGGATTGGGAGAGAGACCTCAGCCGGAACCGGCACCACTGAACCGGTTCCGCATCGCAGAAAGTCATCGGCCGGTCACAGATACAGGAAAGCGTCATCATAAGGCACGGAAAATGCGGGAATTCCTGAGAAAAACCCGGCACCGCCTCCGGGATGCATCACCGGAAGATCATGCAGTGGGTTTCAACTCACTACAGGTCTGATCTTCTCCGGATCAGTTTTTCAGATCCTCCGTCACCAGCTACTCAGCGCACTTTTCAGCACTGGCAAACCCGAAGTAGCGCATCTGTACGCCCGCCTGCCTGCAGTTCCTTGCAATGTTCCAGTACTGACTGTGGCCGATGCAGTTGTTCTGAACCCAGACCACATCCGCGTTCCTGACGATGTCAGGATCAAAAGTCTGGTTGCCTGCATCCACGAATCTGACCGTCGGAAGCATCGGTTTGATGGCTTTCAGGAAAGAATCGTGTCCACCAAAGATCACCGTGCGCTTCCTGGTTTCGTAAGGATAGCTGTACTGTTTCCCGTTTTTCTCCGGCCGTTCCGGCTGATTCAGTTCCTGATTAAACACAAGGGTCCGCAGATCCGCAAGCTCCCTGTGTTCCATACGCAGCACTCTCAGTTCGCGCTCATACCTGGCACGGTCATTCCTTCCCCATCGGTCCACCCTGTCAGGCCCCGCAACTGTCTTTCCGGAGTTCCAGTCACGCCTCCCGTCGCCCGTTTTCAGCAAACCGTCCCGAAGGACACTTTCCCGGACATGATCTGAGGGCGATCGGCTTTTCCGGCTCCTTTCCTGAAAATCCATTCCGGAACCCTGAGCGGAAGTGCACCGTCACCGAAGCATGGAACCCGTATACAGATAAGGGAGCATGGGGCAAAGTACCGGGCCACGTTCCTCTCCTCAGAACAGAAAAGCGCATCACAGAGCCGGAAAGATTCCCGAAGGATGTAATTCAGGAATGGTAGGAATCCGAAAGGAATCGTGCTATACTGAGACACATCGTGTTTCAGAATGAGCGTCCGTCTGCCCTGGCGCTCCCATACCGGAACGTGGAATGAATGCCGGTCGTTCCCTTCTCCCGGAATCAGCGTGTCCGGAACCGGCAGCCGCTGCTGAACCGTTTTTTTCGTGGTTCCGAGCAGATCCAACATCTGCCGGTACCCACCCGGTCCCTGAAGAGAGGAAAGAAAGATATGCTCACACGCAAAACAGAGTCCGTTCATGTGAGACGGACAGCGGCCTTCCTGCTCTGCCTCATTCTGACCATCCTGCCCTTTCTGCCCCGGTCGGCCCGCTCGCAGGATCAGGGAAAAACCGTCCGTGTAGGCTGGTATGAATCTCCGTGGAATCAAACGGATTCCTTTGGAAGACGTTCAGGTTACGCCTATGAGTATCAATGCAAGATCGCTTCCTATACCGGATGGAACTATGAGTATGTGTCCGGCACCTGGCCGGACCTGATGGAAATGCTGATTGCCGGAGAAATTGACCTGATGTCGGACGTATCCTATACGAAGGAACGGACGGAATTCATGCTCTTCCCCTCCTATGCCATGGGAACGGAGGAGTACTATCTCTTCATCTCCGCCGGCAATACCGAGTATACACAGGGAGACTATTCCTATTTCAACGGAAAACGGATCGGAGTCAACAAAGGAAGTATTCAGGTCTCCCTGTTTCAGAACTGGGCGGCCAAGCACGGAATTCAGGTGGAGCTGATCCAGCAGACCTGTCCGGAATACGAATCCATCGCCATGGTTGCCCGCGGGGAACTGGACGGGTATGTGATCATCGACGACTTCGGCGATGTCAGCTCCGTCGTCCCGGTGACCAAAATCGGCGGTTCGGAATATTACTTTGCCGTAAACAAAGAGCGACCGGATCTTCTGGCGGATCTGGAAACCGCCCTGGGCAGAATCCAGGACGAGAACCGTTTCTACAGTCAGTTCCTCTTTGAGAAATACGGCAGGCCTTCCGGTGCTAATGTATTTCTGAATTCCGATGAGCTTGACTGGCTCGCGGATCACGGTACGATCCGGGTCGCCTATCAGGACAACAGCCTGGCCTACTGTGCCCGGGACCCTGCCACCGGAGAACTGACAGGCGCGCTGAAGGATTATCTCTCGCTTGCCGCCGACTGCATGGCCAATGCCCACCTGGATTTTCAGCCGGTGAGCTATTCCTCCTCAGCCGCCGCCCTTAAAGCGCTGCAAAACGGCGAGGTGGACTGCGTCTTTCCCTGTAATCTGGGCAACTATGAGGCAGAGGAGTTTGGGATCCGGATCACGCCCTCCATTATGAGCTCGGATCTCCATACGGTCGTGCGCACCTCCGATCAGAAAAACTTCGCCCGTAAAAAAGAGATCCTGGTGGCCGCCATCGCCGATGATCCCAACTACACAACCATCATCCTGGATCACTTTCCCGAATGGACGATCAGGTACTATACGGATATCAAATCCTGCCTGATGGCCGTGTCGGAAGGGCAGGCGGACTGTTTTCTCATCAGCAACTACCGCTACAACAGCGTCATTGATCTGTGCGAGACTTTTCGCCTCACATCCATCACCACGGGCGTAAACATTGACTACAGCTTTGCCGTGGGAAATCAGGACGTGAATCTGTATTCCATTCTCGCCCGGGTCAGCGGCATGATTCCCGCCACCACGGTCAGCGCTTCCCTGTCCCGCTATTTTGCGGAAGACGCCAGGATTTCGGTTTCCGACTTCATCCGTCGGAATCCCTTCTTCATGATCGCCATGGCCGCGGTGCTCCTTGCCCTGATTGTCATCATCATCTCACAGCGCCGGATGATTCTGGCCAGAAAAACCGTGGACGAGAAGGAACAGGAGGTGGAAGACCTGAGTCAGCGCATCTTCATCGACGCGCTCACCTCCGTCCGGAACAAAGGCGCCTTTGACGACGCCGCCCTGGAGCTCCAGAATCAGCTGGAAAAAAAGGAGCACACCGGCTTCGCCGTTGTCATGTTCGACTGTGATGATCTCAAGAAGATCAACGACCAGTACGGTCATGACAAGGGTGACCTCTATCTGAAGGCTTCCTGCAATCTGGTCTGCCACGTGTACAAGCACAGCCCTGTTTTCAGAATCGGCGGTGACGAGTTCGCGGCCATTCTCCAGGGTGAGGAATATGACAAAAGAGACGCGCTTCTGTCCCTGTTTGAGACGGAATCAGAAAAAACACATACCCTGCCGGAGGCGTGGAATCAGGTCAACCTGGCCGCAGGCATGGCGGTGTATGATTCCTGGACGGACCATACGGTGAGCGATGTCATCCGCCGTGCAGACGAGGCGATGTATGTGAACAAGCGCAGGAGAAAGCTGGCTCCCTCATCCGCCCGGTAGCATCCTGTCCTTCCTCCGCGTCCATATCCCGCAGAGGAGATCGGTCATGACCCTCTGATCCCCTGCCTCTCCCTTTTCCGTCCCGGAAGAGAACTTCTTCCTTCCTCTCTCCCCTGCTTCTGTCCCGTGAGCATCCATATTCCTCACGTGTTTTCCTTCTGATCCGGAACGGACCGGGAGTGATCCTCCCGGCCCGTTTTTCATATGTCTTCAGGGAAACGGAGGAGAAGATCAGGGATTACCCTCTTCCCTTTTCTTTTTCCCCGTCTGAATCCAGTCTCTGCTCAGCGCTCTCCTCTCCTCCGGCGTTTCGCTTTTCGTCGCGTCTCCTGCCTCCCGGATTTCGGAGATGACCCTGTCCACAGGCTGTGGTCTGAAGAAGTAGAAACCCTGCACCATTTCACAGTCGCTCTCCCGGAGGAAACGGTACTGTTCCTCCGTCTCAATCCCCTCCGCCAGGGTGTGAATCCCCATCTGGCGGCACATTTCCGTAATCGTTTCCATGATAATCCGGTTGGCGCCGTTGTTGTCATCCAGATGCCGCACCAGTTCCATGTCAAACTTGATTCTGTCGATATGATACTGACTGAACACGTTCAGGGAAGAATAACCGGATCCGAAATCATCCAGCCACAGCCGATAGCCGCACTCATGGATTTCCAGGAGCTGCTCCCTGAAATGTTCCGTCGCCTGGGCAAGATCCTGCTCCGTGATTTCCACAATTATGCCGTTGCGCGGCACACTGTACCGGTCCAGAATCTGATTCAGCACCTGAGGGACATGGATGTAGTCGAAATCCTGCGCGGAAAAGTTGACGGATACCGGAATCCTCGGAATTCCCGCCTGATCCCACCGGACAAACTCCCGGCAGATCTGCTCCACCATGTACAGGTCCAGCTTGTGCAGCAGATGGTACCTGGACAAAACCGGGATAAACTGACCGGGGGATATGATCCCGCGGTCCGGGTCCACCCACCGGGCCAGGGCTTCCAGAGAGGAGATCCTCCCTGTGCGGGTCCTGAGAATCGGCTGGTAATACACCTGGATCCAGCCGTTTTCCATGGCCTCCTCAAAATGCTGAACAACATACCGGCTGGTCTCATACTCGCTGTCTTCCTCCGTGGAATACACGCGGAAAACCACGTTCAGGTCATCCCCGATCTTCTTCAGGGTATTCCTTGCCCGCTGCACGGCCTCCACGGCTTTCAGTCCGGGCTCCATTTTCACCACGGCACACTGAACGCCCGTCGTCCGGCCAAAGGCATCCTTCTGAATGGTTTCGTTGATTTCAATAACCTTCCGCTCAATCCCCTCATCAAACCGGTCTACCACAATGAAGTGATCCCCTTCCCCGCGTCCCACAAGGGCATCGGGGAAAGCGCTCTGAATGGTCTGGCCGCACAGTCGCAGCAGGTCGTTTCCGCGGTCATAGCCGTACTCCGTATTGTATGAAACCATGGCACGGATATCAAAGTAGACAATACAGGGCATGCCCTGGTGCATGCGGATCATGTAGACCTTGTCATCGGCAAACTGTCTGAGATACGCCAGATTGGTAATCCCGGTCACCGGATCCCGGTACATATGATCTTCCTGCAGCTGTTTGTATACAGCCATGTTCTGCTGCATGAAGAGGATTTTACGGGACAGCTTTCCGATTTCATCCCCGGAGGACGGCCCATCTTCCTGAGCGGGATGCCCGCTGGCACCCCCGGCGCTCCCCAGGAGCTGATCCACGCTGGAGGACAGACTGGTCAGTTCCGTATCCAGTGTTCTGAAACGCTTCCGGACGTTATGAACGATCACGAAGACCATCACGCCGCCCACAAGCACGGACAGGGTGGTCATGATGGCGACGGTGAGATTGTGCTCCCTGATCTTCGCCCGGTACCAGGCGGCGTCAAAGTCAATACCCACGATTCCGGCAATCTTCCCCCCGGAATCAAAGACAGGGGCGAAGGCGCTGTAAAAGTTCCCCCACCGGTCCTCCATGGTTTCCGCATCCACAGCGGCCAGACCCTTTCCGGCCTTTCTCAGACCATCCGTGACGACAACGTCTTCCCCGAAGGCACCCGGGTCCACAGGATCCGGGTCCACCGTAAAGACAAAACGGTCCTCATCCACCTGCTTGACTGCGTAGATATACCGGATATCGTCATGACTCTGGAATACGAGAAGCTTTTCTTCGATATCCCGGAAAGCTTCCCCATCCACGTCCTCCTCGGTGAGACCTTCCAGCACATCCCCGTCCAGAAGAGCCGCAGCGGACTCCACCACATAGAGCATGTTGCTGTTGATGAGCGACCTGACCGTTGAAACGGACTGGTAAAGAATCACCACACTCAGCAGGGTATGGGTGAGCAGCAAGAGAAGACCGAAAATGAGCACATATCTTGTCGTAAAACTCAGCTTTTTCCGTGCCATGTTTCCACGTCCTACATTGAATACTCAGGGATTCCTCTGACGAAATCGTTTACCTTGTAGTTTATCATGTTTTTCTGATCCGGAAAAGGCCGCAGAGGTCATTTTTCCGTCGGGCCTTTCCGAAGGGTTCCTTGGATATGCAGGAAGACCGGCGTATCCGCCGGTCCACCGTGAGTGAAAGTATTCAGATCAGGTCCAGCAGTACCAGGTCCATGCCGTTTCTGATTTCCTCCCTGAACCGGGCGCTCTCATGGAATCCGCATTCCCGGAGGGCATCGGCAATCAGCGCCTGCCTTGGATGAATATACTCATAGCGCAGCTTGGGGGTTTTTCCCTTCAGGGTTTCACGGGCGTATGCCACCAGTTCCGAAAGAACCTTCCTGCACGCTTCCTCATCCATCTCTCCGTCAAAGATGAAGGACTTCAGTTCAAAGATCCGGTTTCCGAAAAAGCGCTCGGAAAACCCGAACTCAGCCACTGCCCGGATCACGCCCTCTTCTTCCTTCATCAGGATATACTTTTCTCCATTCTTCAGAGCGGTATGGATGCTGCGGAAGCCGTAATACGCTTCCCCGAAGGCCACCGCACAGCTCATGCCCCGGCTGTAATTCTCCCTCATGAAAAGAGACAGGGCATAATAATCCTTCAGCTTCGCCCATCGGGTCCCCGTCTTCCCGGAGGAAGGCACGTCCCTGAGCTCCGCGACCCCGGCGGCATGCATGGAAAAAACGGCGGCTTCCAGAAGGCCCCTGAGATCCCCGCGGAGGAAACTGACCATCTCCATGGTCCGGACAAAAGAGGAAAAATCCACCCACCGGTCCACAGCCTTCATCAGCGGATGGACCGGGGCGTCGAAATTCAGCTGTTGGTTGGTGGAAAGCACCATGATCCGAAAGGACCGGTCCTCCTGCTCCCTGAGAAAATACCTGTCACTGTGAATGTAAAACTCCATATGCTCTGCCTTCCCAAATCACAGGCGGGCAACGGGTATCCGGCCCGTTTCCCTGCCTTCACGCTTTGTCCGTGTCCTTCCCCGGGCTGACGGGACCGCGTTCCGGGTCTTCACTGCCCGAGGTCCTCCATCCCATGAAGACGCCGGAGGATTTCCAGAAATCTCCCCTCACGCCGGGCTTCCTCCATGCCCCGCGCACAGATTTCCGTCAGGGATCCTTCCCGCACATTACCCAGCCGCACCGGCGCGTACACATCCGTACGCACATCGCCCCCCGCCGTCACACAGAGGATCAGGGGCGGAAGGCCGCTCTGGAGGCGTTCGCACAGAAACCTGGCGGATCGCACCGGATCGTCCCACTCCACCGTCAGGTGATCCCCGTACAGTTCCTTCAGTCCGGAGAGCTGTCTCTGAAAGCGGAACATTTCTTCCTCATCCAGCATGAGACTTCTTCCCACGCTCTTTCCCCGGCCCATGGGCATGAAGGGCATGAATTTCAGAAGAGAGATGTCCAGGGAGACGCAGAGACGAAAGTATGCCTCCATGGTGCCGTAATTCAGAATGTTGGGAATCATGGACACAAAAACCTGCCGGATTCCCGCCTCCTTCAGGACCCTCACAGCTCTCACGGCTCCCGCGAAGGCGCCCCGGCGGCCCCGGAGACTGTCATGCTGCCAGGCAAAGGCGCCGTCCAGGCTGATCTGAATGGCGTCCAGTCCGTGGTCTTTCAGTTCCCGGGCTGTCTCCTGCGTTATCCGAAGGCCGTTGGACACCATGCTCAGGCTTCCCGTACCCGTCCGGAGCACGTCCATGATCTCCAGAATTCCTTCCAGCATCAGGGGTTCCCCGCCGCAGAGGCATACGCTCTCCGGATGGAATTCCGCGATCTCCCCTGCCGTCCTCAGAAGCTCTTCGTGGGTCAGACTGTCCGCCGTGTCCGCACCGCTCTCATTGTAGCAGTGGGCGCACCGCAGATTGCACCGGGAGGTCACGTCCAGGGAAAAGGCCTTGATTTCTCCCCGCATGCTTAAGCTCCTTCCCGGGAACATACCAGGCTCACGATCCTGTCGCCCTTTCTGAAAATGAGTCCCATCTCCTCAAGCGTCAGCAGATCCGTTTCCGACCCCTCCGAAAGCGTGCTGATCTCCGTGATCCCATCCGCAGATCTCAGAATGTCTCCCTGATTCTGTGTAAGGGTCAGGGTCCGGGGGCAGTCCGGCTGCCGCCTGTCCTCCACCTCTGTCCGGCCCGAAAAAGCCAGCGAGGCCCCCGCGTCATAATCCTTCCGCCATGAACGGTATTCCCCGAACAGCTTCCGGATGGTTGCGGGGGAAATAATCCTGGCCGAAACGGTATAGTAGTCCGCCGTGGATTCCAGGAAAGCCGGATCCCCGGGGGAGGAGGCGTATTCGCTCAGACGGATGCCGTAGCGCACACCGTACTTTTCCGCCCCCGTCTGAAACTCACTGCCCCGCGCAAGAAGCATGGGCCAGGCGTTCATGGGCGGCGGAAGATGATGGATTTTCCGCATCAGGAGGAACATTTCCTCATACCAGGCATCCTCTTCCCCCGGGATCCCGAAGATGATGTTCCAGGTGGGGGAAATCCCGAAGCGCACGCACCGTGTCAGGAACAGCACCTGATCCAGGGACGTCCGCCCCTTGTTCATCAGCTTCAGAAGATCGTCCTGCAGAGACTCGATCCCCGGCTGAAGATACCTGAACCCGTTCTCCGAAAGTCTCCTGAGTTCCTCCGGTCCAAGGTCCGTCCTGCACTCGGCAAAGAACAGGAATTTCTTCCGGTCTTCGGGACACTTTTCCGGAAGAGCGCGGATCAGGCGGGCACTGAGAATGCAGTCCGCCAGCATGAAGATGGTAAAGCCGCTCTCCCTGTGCACCTGTTCCAGATCCTTCCAGAACTTCTCGGGAGACTTCTGCCGGTAGACAGCGGATTCCCTGCAGTAATGCAGTCCGCAGAACCGGCAGCGGTGCCTCATGGCCCACCAGCATCCCCGGGAAGCCTCCATGGGCACATGCATCCGGATTTCCCCGGCAAAGTCGTCCCCCTTCAGCATCTCGCAGTAATCCCGGAAATCCGGCGTGGGAACGTCGTCCATATCCTCCTGAAGGAGATAGAAAGGCTCCATACCCCTGCGGAGCATATAGGGAAAAGCCTCCGCTTCCACCCGTCCGTTTTCCAGCAGGGCGCGGCAGGCCCTGGCTAGGCCCCGGTCCCCTTCCCCGGTGAAGACATAGTCCAGGTGAGGAGTGGCCCTCAGAAACTGTTTCGCAGCTTCCCCCACGCAGACGCCGCCCCCCAGAATGGTGATGATCTCCGGGCACATCTCCTTGAGAACCCGGCACATGGCAAAACTGGCGTTCCGCTGCTGAGTCATGATGGAAAAGCCCGCGATCCGGGGATGAAAGGACAGAATCCGTCTGGCCTCCGCCTCCAGGAACGCAGGAATTTCATCGCGGATCTCCCGGACGATTCCCCGGATGCTCTGAATCAGCCGCCTGGCGGTCTGCAGATCCCTTCCTCCCACGATGAGCTCCTGCAGCACACCCTGATACAGCACTTCCTCGGAAACGGCAGGTTCAAACCCCGTAAAGGGGGCAAAGAGAAACTCCCAGCCTCTGGCCGCAATATACCCCAGGGCGGTTTCCCCGTAATGATAGCGGGCATATCCCAGATGCCGGATGAACATATGACTGGCGTATTCCACATGACAGGAAATGCCCTCCTCCGCCAGGCCTCGCTTCAGGATGGAAAGAGCGAGGCTTGGCGTCAGAAAGCAGTCCGGCATCTGGATCAGAACCACGTCCCTCTTTTCAGAAGGATTCATCAGTCGTTGGTCACTGCGTTGGCATTGGCGGCCACGTTGGCGTTGGCAGCCACATTGGCCACAGCCGCGGCGTTGGCACTGATGGCGGCGTTGAGATTCGCCACGGCGTTGACGGCCGCAACCACATTGGCGGCGGCGATGGCCACTACGGGCACAAAGAAGAAACCGGCGCCCACGGCGTTGTCCACAGCCATGTCATCCAGTTCTTCAGGCGTGAGGCTGGTCACCTTCGCCTTTTCGGAATCCGCGCCCTGCAGCATGGTCAGCTCCTCGGAACTGAGGGCGGCAATTTCCTGCTGCAGACTGATGAGGCGTTCCCGGGTATCCTTCAGCTTCTCATCACCGGCATTCTGCTGAATGGCCTGAACCTCCTCCTCACTCAGGGACGCCAGTT
>CACYGY010000094.1 GCA_902774025.1 uncultured Eubacteriales bacterium | reverse complement strand
TCGCTTCCTGGCTTCCCTCCGGCCACACATCCAGAAAAGGCAGAAGTTTCAGCTCCGCGCGTCCTCTCGGTAAGCGCGCGACAGCCTCCTCCAGCTCCTTATGCATGCGTCAATCCCTCCTAATATTCACCGTTTCTGCATTATATTCAGTCCGTAACACGACATTCATCATGAAGATGCTCATGAAAGCATTTCTGCAAGTGTGATTTATTATACAAGAATAGTTGGGATAGTACAATACCATGGAGAAAATTTATCACTTCTCTTTTCCATCCATACTTTTTCACATATGACAAGGGTACCCACCCTGTCGAATGCATCCGGTGAGGTTCTTCCCTTTTTCATGATTCCGCCGATTTTCAAAGGCATCTCTCCAACACCGGACAGGGAACATGCACGGGAACTCTTCTTGACAAAGGTGTTCCCCTCGCCTATGATGCAATGCGAATTCTGTAAAGGTATGGGAGGGCATGACCCATGGCACAGCTGACGATGGACAAACTGGTAGCCCTGTGCAAGAACCGCGGCCTGATTTTTGCCGGCAGTGAGATTTATGGCGGACTGGCCAACACCTGGGACTACGGTCCCCTGGGTGTGGAACTGAAAAACAACATAAAAAAAGCCTGGTGGCAGAAATTCGTCCAGGAAAGCAAATACAACACCGGACTGGACAGCGCCATCCTCATGAACCGCGAGGTATGGGTGGCTTCAGGCCATGTGGGCGGTTTCAATGACCCCCTGATGGACTGCAAGGACTGCAAAGCCCGCTTCCGTGCCGACAAGCTGATTGAGGATTTCACCGGCGGTCAGGAAACCGGCGATGGCTGGACTAATCAGGAACTGGAGGATTATATCTCCGAACATGACATCAAGTGTCCCGTCTGCGGGCACAAGAATTTCACAGGCATCCGCCAGTTCAACCTGATGTTCAAGACCCATTCCGGGGTAACCGAGGACTCCTCCAACGAGATCTATCTCCGCCCGGAAACCGCTCAGGGCATTTTTGTCAATTTTCAGAACGTGATGCGCACCACCCGGAAAAAGCTGCCTGCGGGCATTGCCCAGATCGGCAAGTCTTTCCGCAATGAGATTACCCCCGGCAATTTCATTTTCCGTGTCCGGGAATTTGAGCAGATGGAACTGGAATTCTTCTGCAAGCCCGGAGAGGATCTGGAGTGGTTCAGTTACTGGCGTTCCTTCTGCCGCGACTGGCTGCTGAGTCTGGGGCTGAAGGAAGAGAGCCTGCGCCTGCGTGACCATGAGCCCGAAAAACTGGCATTCTATTCCAAGGCCACCACAGACTTTGAGTTCCTCTTCCCCTTCGGCTGGGGCGAGCTCTGGGGCGTGGCGGACCGCACGGACTATGATCTGACACAGCATCAGGATCACTCCGGGAAATCCATGGAATACCTGGACCCCTCCACCGGAGAAAAGTTCATTCCCTACTGCATCGAACCTTCCCTGGGCGTGGACCGCGCTTTCCTGGCCTTCCTCTGCAACGCCTATGACGAGGAAGAACTGGAGGGAGGCGATGTGCGCACCGTGCTGCACCTTCATCCTGCTCTGGCGCCTTTCAAGGCCGCTGTACTTCCCCTGCAGAAGAACAAACTGGGCGATCTGGCCTCCTCCATCCACGCGGACCTGTGCAGGTACTTCCCTGTGGATTACGATGAAACCGCCTCCATCGGCAAGCGTTACCGCCGTCAGGATGAAATTGGCACGCCTTTCACCATCTGCGTCGACTTTGACACGGAAAGCACTCAGTCCGTCACCGTGCGTGACCGGGATACCATGCAGCAGGAGAGAGTGGCTCTTTCCGATCTGCGCGCCTATATCGAGGAAAGAATGCGTTTCTGATCCCGTGAGGAAGGAAGCTCCGGCTTCCTTCTTTTTTTGAATCAGTGAAGGGTTCCGCCGTGATCCGCGCCTTGAATACGGACTTCTCTTTTCTTCGATTCATCCTGTACTCTTCAGCTGGATGGGTCTTTCCCAGTCAATGAGATGATGCAGGGCCGCACCTGAGCACTCCGGATTCGCCCTTTACGCTCCGTCCATTCGCGGTATCCTGAGATATGCATTGAAAGAAGAAAAGCCTGCCTGAGGTGAGCCTTCCTGTCCGGCTGCGTCAGGCAGACTTTTCTTCCATTCATGCCGGAACACCACAGTTCCGCATTCGCCGTGAACATGCCGCTCCCGCGGATTTTTCCGGACACTTCCGGATCTTTTCATGGCCCCTTGCCGCTGATCATCCCTGTCCGTCTCTTTCTGCCCGCCCGCGCCTTCTGAGCGTTCGCGGCATCCTCTGCCCGGATTTCCACACCGGAATCTGCCGCCAATCTCCTTCCGCCGCTGACTGATGTCAGAGAACGGGTCCCGGGAGAATCAGTAAACGGTCCACGGGGTGCGTTTTATGACTCGCACAGAATCAGGCGTGCGTCCCGGAAAATATCCTGGCAGTCCATGCCCCGCTCAAGACAATCCCGTTCCAGTTCGCCGCCCTGGTTATCAAAGGGATCATGGCGGATCCGCTGTGCCGGCGGGTCCATGGGCGCAAAGCACACCCGGTTGGCTGCCATGCGCTGAGGATCGATATTCCCGAAATAGAACCTGTGCCGGTCCACGGCACCGCAGCGCCACGCACTTCCCCCGAAGGAGCAGTCCGCGAACAGCCAGCCCTTCCGGTCCGACCAGAACATGGCCCAGTCATGGTGTCCCACTTCTCCGTCTTCCACGCACAGGCCGCTCTGCCACCGGGCGGGCACACCCGCCAGCCTGCACAGTTCAATGAACAGAATGGCCTGAAGACCGCAGTCCCCCCGGAGATTCACTGCGCAGAATTCCCCCAGGTCCTCCAGAAGGAAGTAATCCCGGACAAAGGAATACCGCACATGGGTGGTGACATATTCATAGGCCTTCCAGGCCCGTTCCACATCACTCCTTGTACCCTGCATCACCTGACGGCACAGTTCCCGGAGGAAGGGCGTGAAGCGGATCACCACACCGTCCTCTTTCAGGTCCGCCTCCCCTGGGGCGCTTTCACGGGGATAGACCAGACCGGAGCGCGTGTCCATGGGGTCTGTGTACTGAATCGTGCTTCTGTAGTCCACGCGGGCGGTAAAGCGCTCAGGCCTCATGAGCTGCTTTTCCCAAAAGACCGTTCTCAGCGGCGCATCCTCCCCGGACAGCCGGGCATCCCCGGCCTCCACGCTGATTTCGCTCTGCTGGGCACAGGAAATGGGCACAGGCAGCCAGGCCCGGTAGGTGTCCGGCACAAAGGAAGCCTCTTCCGGCCCGATGGCCAGTTCCAGAGCGATCCTGCGGCTCACGCTTCCCTTTTCCTTCGCTTCCCGGATCATCCCGTCCAGTTCGGGATTCTCCGGGGACACCGGAAGACCGAAGCGCCTGCGCACTTCGCTGTCCCGGATGAGAGTCCGGACCGCCCGCTTGAAGTAGCGCTTTTCCCCGTTCACAAACAGGAAACTGATCTTCCCCTCCATTTCAAGGGTCCGGAAGTCATCCGGGGAAGCATTGGGAAAGGCCTGAAGGAATTCCTTCAGCATGTCCTCCTCCCTCGCCTCATGGTTCCGGGTCATGCGTCCGAGACGCTCAATCTCACATTGAAAACGTCTGCGGAGCATTTCCGGCAGTTCTCCCTTCAGCTTCCATTCCAGGCTCTCGCGGGCCTCCTGAAGATATCCGGCTTCCACCAGACGGCGGATCTCCTCCGGCAGCGGGACACACATGGACGCGACCAGTTCCTGACTCATACGCTTTCCTCCCCTGTTTCTGTCTCGGACCATTGTAGAGGAAACCTTTCGGCCTTGCAAGGCCGGGATTTTCCTTGCCATCAACATGCCTTTTTGCTATAATGGCGCGGTATCGAAACGATATTGGAGGCGCAATCATGAACCAGATCACATCGGCTGAACTGCGGGAAAAGTTCCTGTCTTTCATGGAGAGCAAGGGCCACCATCGCATCGCGTCAGCCTCCGTTATTCCCGAAAACGATCCCACCGTTCTGTTCACCACCGCCGGCATGCATCCCCTGGTCCCCTATCTCATGGGCACCCCCCATCCTGCCGGAACGCGGCTGACAGACGTTCAGAAGTGCATTCGCACCGGTGACATTGATGACGTGGGAGACAGCAGCCATCTGACCTTTTTCGAGATGCTGGGCAACTGGTCTCTGGGGGATTACTTCAAGAAGGAAGCCATCACCTGGTCCTGGGAGTTTCTCACCTCCCCAGAGTATCTGGGCATTGACAGGGACCGCCTGGCCTTCTCGGTGTTCGCCGGGGACGACGACTGCCCCAGGGATGAGGAAAGCCATAATCTCTGGAAATCCATGGGCGTCAGGGACGACCATCTCTTCTATCTTCCCAAGGAAAACAACTGGTGGGGGCCTGCCGGCCTGACCGGTCCCTGCGGCTCCGACACGGAGATGTTCATCATCACCGACAAGCCCGCCTGCGGTCCCGACTGCTCCCCTGCCTGCTCCTGCGGGCATTACCTGGAAATCTGGAATGACGTGTTCATGGCCTACAACAAGCAGAAGGACGGTTCCTTCCAGCCCCTGGCCAAGAAAAACGTGGACACGGGCATGGGTCTGGAGCGCACCGTCTGCGTTCTGAACGGAAAACAGTCCGTCTATGAAACGGATGCCTTCACCGGTATCCTCAACCGGATCCATGAGCTCTGCGGGCTGAACTACGGCGACAGTGAGGAGACCACCCGCGCCTTCCGCATCATTGCCGATCACATGCGCACCTCCACCTTCATCCTCGGAGATGACCGGGGTGTTTCTCCCTCCAATACAGACCAGGGCTACATCCTGCGCCGCCTCATCCGCCGTGCCGTGCGCTACGGCATGCAGCTGAACATGCCCGAAGGCTTCACCAGTGAAATCGCCCGGGTCATCATCGATCAGTACCGGGGGGTATATCCGGAGCTGGAGCGGAACAGCGCCTTCGTGCTGGAGCAGCTGAAACTGGAGGAAGCCCGGTTCGCCCGTACCCTGAGGCAGGGCACGCGGGAATTCGACAAGGTGGCTTCCAGAGCTGAAAACGGCATGATCGACGGTCTCAACGCCTTTCATCTCTACGACACCTTCGGCTTCCCCATCGAGATGACCATGGAGCTGGCCAGGGAGCGGGGGCTTACGGTGGACACCCAGTCTTTCCAGGAGCATTTCCGGAAGCATCAGGAACTGAGTCATCAGGGGGCCGATCAGAAGTTCAAGGGCGGCCTGGCGGATCAGACAGTGGAAACCGCGCGTCTCCATACCGCCACCCATCTGCTCCACGCCGCGCTGCGCAAGGTGCTGGGGGACGAGGTGGCCCAGAAGGGTTCCAACATCACCGCCGAGCGTCTCCGCTTTGACTTTTCCTTCGGCCGCAAGGTCACAAAGGAAGAGCTGGCCGAGGTGGAAAAGCTGGTGAACGAAGCCATCGCCGCCGACGTCCCCGTTGTCTGCGAGGAAATGACCGTTCCCGAGGCCAAGGCCAGGGGTGCCATCGGCCTGTTTGAGAGCAAATACGGCGAGAGAGTCCGTACCTACAAGATGGGAGATTTCTCCTTTGAGATCTGCGGTGGTCCCCACGCCGAACACACCGGTGAGCTGGGTTCCTTCCGGATTCAGAAGGAAGAATCCTCCTCCGCCGGCGTGCGCCGCATCAAGGCTGTTATTTCCGGCAGCTGATTTCTCTGCCCGCAGGTTCCGGCTGGCCGGTTCTGTGGGCATTTCCCGGTTTTCAGGAGGATATCATGCCCCGTGTAAGGGATATGACAAGCGGCAGTCCCACCAGACATATTCTGATGTTCTCACTGCCCATCGCCGCAGGTAATCTCCTGCAGCAGTTCTACAATCTTGTGGACACCCTGGTCATCGGCCGGGGAGAGGGTGTCACAGCCCTGGCAGCCGTATCCGGTTCCGGATGGCTGGACTGGCTGGTCCTGTCCCTGGCCATGGGGCTGGCCCAGGGATTCAGCATTCAGATCGCGCAGTCCTTCGGAGCGGGAGACCATGTCCAGCTGAGGCGGGCCGTGGGCCAGAGCATTTTCCTGGCTCTTGTGACCACCCTGGTTCTGGAAATCCTGGCACAGACGCTTCTCACCCCGCTCCTGCATCTTCTGGATTTCCCGGAGAACACCCGCCCCCTCACCGAGACCTATCTGCGCATTGTATTCAGCGGTCTGCCCCTGATCATGGGCTACAACCTGCTGGCGGGCTTCCTGCAGTCGGTGGGAGACAGCCGGACACCGCTTCTGGCCCTGACCCTGGCTACGGTGGCGAACATCATTCTGGACACGACTCTGGTGCTCTTTCTGCACATGGGCGTTTCCGGGGCAGCCATTGCCACCACATCTTCCCAGGGAATCTCTTTCCTGATCTGCCTTCTGGCGGTGCGGCGCCTGCCCCTGCTCCACGCGGAGCGGAAGGATCTGAAACCGGATCCCGCCATGATCCGCCGCCTGATGCGTCTGGGCACCCCCGTGGCCACCCAGAACCTGATCATCTCCCTGGGCGGTCTGGTTCTTCAGAGGGTGGTCAATGGCTTCGGCTTCATCTTCATGGCCGGCTACAATGCGGCTTCCCGCCTTCAGGGCATGCTGGAACTCTTCGGCACCGCCATCGGGCAGGGCATGGCCACCTTTGCCGGACAGAATCTCGGGGCCGGCAAGCTGGACCGGGTCCGGGAAGGTCTGAAGAAGAGCGCCTGGATCAGTGTTTCCATCTCCCTCCTCCTCGGGCTTCTGGTGATCCTCTTCGGCCGCCAGATCCTGGCTCTGTTCGTGGAGGACGATCCGGAAATCGTGGACCAGGTTCTCGCCCATGGCTACAGGCTTCTGGTGGTTCTGGCCAGCGGCCTGTGGGGCCTGTACCTCCTCTTTGTGCACCGCTCCGCCCTGCAGGGTATGGGCGACACCTTCATTCCCATGCTGTCCGGCGGTGTGGAACTCGTCTGCCGGATCGGCTGCGCCCTGATCCTCCCTGCCCTCATCGGCGAATGGGGCGTGTACATCTCTGAAATCTCCGCCTGGATCGGAGCTGCCGTCCTCCTGATCTGGGGCTATCACCACAGAATGCGTCTTCTGACGGCGCGACAAAAAAACGCACCCACTGCGTGAGAAAGGAACCATCTATGAAACGCCTGCTTTCCATTCTGCTGTCCCTTATGCTTCTGTCCGTCACCTTCGCTCTGGGAGAAACTGCCCAGGAAGAGGCAGCCGCCGACACCCTCATGGTCACGGCGAACGGTGAACAGATCACCAAAGGTGAACTGGACGAAATCATGGCCACCGTATCCCAGTTCTACAGCCAGCAGGGCTATGATGTTACCACTGAAGACGCTCAGTATGTGCTCCGGCAGATCGCCCTGCGCACCTGGCTGAACTCCATGTTCATCAGGGAAACGGCACAGGCGGAGAACATTGAGCTCACAGAGGAGGAAACGGAACGTGCCCGCATGTCCGCGCAGGCCGATTATGAAGAGCTGATCAGCCAGATCCTGTCCTACTACAGCCTGACCCCCTCCGACAGCAGCGATGAGGCGGCCGTTCAGGCAGCCAGGGATCAGGCAGAGCAGATCGCCCTGAGTTACGGCTATTCCCCGGATTATTTTCTGGACAGTTATATGGATTATGAACTTCAGCAGAAGGTGTCCGCCTTCATCACCCGGGATGTGGACGTCACAGAGGAGGAGATTCAGGCCCTCCTTCTGGAAAAGGCTGAAGCGGACAAAAATACCTACCAGGATAATCTCGCCTCCTACGAGGTCTATTCCACACTCTATCATATGCCCATCTATTATGTGCCCGCCGGATTCCGCGGCATCATCCATATTCTCCTGAAGGTGGATGAAGACCTGATGAGCACCTATCATGACCTGCAGGCCCGTCTGGAAGAGCAGGAAAATGCGGCCGGTGCCGAAACCACCGGAAGCGGAGAGGGGCAGGAAGCCCAGGGAACCGCGCCGGTTGTCACCCAGGCGGATGTGGATCAGGCCTATCAGGCCATCCTGGATTCCCTGAAGCCCACCATGGATGAGATCATGGCCAGGTATGCCGCCGGTACACCCTTTGAGGATCTTGTCGTGGAATACGGACAGGATCCCGGCATGACCGGAGACCGCCTGAAGGAGGGCTATCCGGTGGCCGCCGCTTCCAGGGTCTATGTTCCGGCCTTTGTTCAGGCCGCTTTCTCCGTGGATCATGTGGGGGATGTTTCCGAGCCTTATCTCTCCGACCTTGGCATGCACATCGTCCAGTATGTGCGGGATGTGCCCTCCGGTCCGGTGGAAATGACGGATGAGATCCGGGAAACCCTGCGGACGGAACTCCTCTCCTCCAAGTCCGCGGGTATTCTGAACGCGGCTTTCGAAGCCTGGATCGCAGGACTGGACATCACGTATACGGAGGCGGGGGAAATCTTCCGTCTGGATTCCGGAGAAACCAACTGACGGGTTTCTCCTCCTGAAGGCCGGGCCGCTGGGCCCGGCCTTTCCGTTTTTCACCGGAATCCCGCCGGGCCCATGATATCCGGACAGGAAAACGCGGCCGGCAGATGCCCGATGGCTCCATGCCTTTCGGTTCCGTCTTTCCGGACTTCCCGCACCCTTGCAGGAGGCCGGTAAAGACATGATTCCACCTGACCTCCATTCTTCTGCGAAAGCCTCATCCTTTGCGCGTGTCAGAGGTCCCCCGTGCCCAATTCATGAATAGAGTGTAACATTTCGTCCTTTTCCTTGTCTTCCTCCCGTAACCATGCCATAATGAGGCATCCCCTGAATCTGAAGAAAGGAATTACGCATGTATGAACCTGAAACGCCTGACTGCCCTGTGGCTTTCACTGATGCTGCTGTTTACCCTCTCCCTGTCCTTTGCTGAGGGAGAAACCGCCGAGGTGCCCTCTGAGACGGACGAAAATGTCGTGCTGGCCACCGTCAACGGCACGCCCGTCCACAAGCAGGAAGTGGACGCCCTGGCGCAGGACTATGAGAATTATTACGCCCAGTATGGTTATGATCTTTCGGATGACGCTTCCCAGGAGCTTCTCCGTCAGATGGCCATGGACGCCACCCTGCAGTTCCATTTTCTGCAGGAAGTAGGCGCCTCCAGCGGCAGCTCCGAGCTGACCGAGGAGGAAAAGGAGCAGGTGCTGGCGGATGCCGGGAAGGAGTATGAAGAGATCATCAGCCAGATCCTGGACTACTACGGCCTGACTCCCGCGGAGAACGCCAGCGAGGACGCGGTGAAAACCGCCAGGGAAAGCGCTGAGGAAATCGCCTCGAGCTACGGCTATACGGAAGAGACCATTGCTGCGGACATGCTGGACTCCGCCGTCATCCAGAAAGTCTCGGCCTATATCACAAGGGACGTGACCGTCACGGAGCAGGATATCCAGGCCCGGTTCCAGGAACTGGTGGAAAACGACAGGGAAACATATCAGGATGACCCTGCCTCCTATGAGATGTACACCACCTACTTTGGCCAGCCCAGTTATTACACGCCGGAAGGCTTCCGGGGCATCACCCACATTCTTCTGAACGTGGATGAGGAAAAGATGAAGACCTACCAGGAACTTGCCGCGAAACTGGCAGAGCAGGAAACGGCCGGCGGAACGGAGGAAACCACGGAAGCTGAAAATACGGAAACCGAAGGCACGGAAAAAACCGAAGATGCGCCTGTGACCCAGGCGGATGTGGATGCAGCGCGGGACATGGTCATCGCCTCCGTACAGTCCACCATTGACGAAATCCTGGCCAAGTATGAAGCCGGCACATCCTTTGAGGATCTCATTCAGGAATACGGTCAGGATCCCGACATGACCGGTGAAACCCTGATCAATGGATATCCCGTGGCCGCCGGATCCATTCTCTATGAACAGGCCTTCACCGATGGCGCTTTCTCCATCGAAAAGCTCGGGGATATCTCCGGGCCCGTCCTGTCCGAATCAGGCGTGCACATTTTCAAGTATGTACGGGATATCCCCGCCGGTCCCGTGGAGCTCACGGAAGAGATCCGTGAAACCCTGAAGGAAGAGCTGCTTTCCACACTCCAGGGCGAAGTGCTGAACATGGCCTACGACCAGTGGCTGGCTGAATCCGATATCGTTTACACCCAGGCCGGTGAGGCCTATCGGGTAAACCTTCAGAACGCGCCGGAAGATGACGCGGCTCTGGATCCTGACGACTGATCTACCCGGAAACCGGTCCGCGGAAAAGGGTTCTGTCCGGACCCGTTCCGTGACAGATTGGGAAAAACAGGGCTCTGCAGTACTGCAGGGCCCTGTTTTTCGCCCCATCCTTTTCCCGAATCCGTACAGGTCTGAGCTGGACGCCCGGGGACATCACGCAGCATCAGAGGGGTGCCTGACGCATCCACGCCTTTCCCGGTTTCCTTAACGCACGGTGATTCCCGGCTTCCGGACCGTCGGAAAACTGTACGAAGGGCGCGACTTTGAGGAAAACCGAAGAAAACAAAAAAGTCGCATCCCGCGATGCGACTGAGGAGATAACCATAGTGGATGAACCGGCCCGGCTGTCTGTCGTGTACGGAGTCGTTTCTCTTCCGTGTCAGATCAGAAACCGCCGCCCGGCGTGAGAGTTCTGCAAACCCCGGTATTCAATACTCGAAAACCAGAATCGCATAGCCCATGTTATCCAGGGATACCACCGTATTCTGTACGCCCGTCTTCCGGGTTACCTGCACCACGAAGGGATCGCTCTCACCCACGTATTCCCGGAAGATTTCATACTTCAGAACACCATCCTCAAAGACAGCCAGGTGGGGGTGTTCCATGAGATAATCCAGATATTCCTCCAGGCACAGTCCCAGTGTATGCATGACAGCCGCGTTCCCCTTGCCCACATAGCGGAAAGCCTGAAGCTTGACGGACACGCCGGTCTTGTAGCTCTTGTCCTGTGCTCCCTTAACCGGATAGTCCGCCAGGGGGAACCGGAAAACCAGGCCGTACTTCCAGCTGTTTTCATAGAGCCACACGCCCTGATCGGAGGCGAAGAAGGGAAGATCGTTAATGCCCTTGTCGTCCTTCTTGTACAGGATCATGCGCGCGGTCAGGCCCGTATTGAACTCACTGGTGCCGGGATAATTGACTTCCTTCTTGGCCTTCTCGATCTGTTCCTCTGTGGACAGATCCTTGAATTTCTGCATCTTATCCTGGAAAAGACGGTTCTGCTCCTCCCAGCTGCGGTAGCCTTCATACGCCACATAGTACTGCAGGTTCTGTTCCTTGGCGTCCGCAAGAGCTTCCTCCAGGGCCAGGATTGCGTCCGGGAAGAGCCGGACGTTGTTGTCCCGCACACTGATGGTCCGGTTGCTGGCCTTGGACACGCTCACCAGCTGGTCCTCCAGGAAATCATCCGGCCTGGAATGCCATTCGTTCACCAGCAGCATGCCGTTGTACATGGCTTCCTGACGGTTGACCGTCATGGTCTCGATGTTCTCCAGCGGATAATTGGTGAGATCCACCACATCCCAGCCTTCCATTTTCTGCGTCGGCCAGGCGGTATTCGCGCCGCTGGACATCTCGCTCTGAAACTGTGCCAGGGCCTGCTGATACTCAGCCTCAATCCTCTGATTCTCCGCGTTCACTTCATCCCGCATGGCCCGGAGCCTGTCTTCCTTCTGCTGTGCGTACACCCGGCGGCCCACAATGGCGCCCGCCGTCATCAGTCCCAGGAGCACCGTCAGCACAATCACATACTTCAACGGATCGTGTTTTTTCTTCACCGTCATTCCCTTTCCTGCCTTTCTCACATCCCGTCCCGGAGAAGGGATGTGAAGATCTCAAGATATTCAACGCCCTCAGGCTCTCTCCTGCCACGCAGACGCATCACTGCGGAAGAGACTTACTCTGATATTATGCCATTTTTCACGTTCTTGTCAATCTTTTCTCCCGGGATGGGGGAGAAACACACTCCGCTGCTCTGCCGGTATCCCTGCCCGGAACAGGCTCCTTCAGCGTCTGCGCTCGGTTAGTACCTCCTGCACCACTTTCCGGATACGCTCCCTTTCCCGGTCATCGGAAAAATCCACGCCGTGAAAGCTCCGGTTTTCCTCCGGCGCTTCCCGGGCACACCGGTCATATTCCATCTGAAGAACCGTCTGTACCGTATGCAGCCCGCGCTCGTCCAGGCAGCCGATCTTCCGGAGAATCTCACGGGCATCCGCCGTCAGGGGACGCTCTGCGGAATGAATCTCCAGCAGTTCAAGGACCTGCATCGCCACGCCGTGACTGCTGTGCTCAATGCCCCGGTTCATCAGATGGGTCAGAGTGCTGTAGGGAATGGAACTGGCTCTGGAAAAGCCCATCAGACTGCCGTAGCGGCGCTGGATTTCCTCCCGCACCAGTTTCGTGGTTTCCTCCATGCGGCACCTCCCCATGCTCTGTCCGGGGAGCGTATCACCGGAGACGGTGAACGTCAACCGAACATTCTTCATAAAACGGAAAAGGGAGCGGACCATCCGCTCCCCATCCTGCTTATTTTCGGATTACGGCGCTGAATCCGTCAGCGGCTGCTGCCAGGATCCGGTCCATGCAGGCATTGATTTCTCCCTCCGTCAGCGTGTGATCCGCGCCCCGGAAGGTGAAGGAGAAGGCCGCGGATTTTCTGCCGGGGCCCAGAACGGGATTGCGGTAAACATCAAAGAGCCTGGCTTCCTCCAGCATGGGACCCGCCGCATCGCGCATGGCCTGCAGCAGAGGACCTGCCTCCACGCTCTCCTCCATCACAAGACTCAGATCCCTGTTCACCGCGGGATACCTGGGCAGCGGACGCACCGTGCCCATGGGCTGCGTGAGGCGCATCAGGTCATCCACGCAGATCTCGGCAATCCATGCCCGGTCGTTCATCTCAAAACGCTCCCGGACCCTGGGATGAACCTCACCCACCACGCACAGCACTTCGTCCCCGTGCTTCAGCACGGCGCTGCGTCCCGGATGAAGGTAGGGCATTTCCGCGCGCTCCACATGGTTTTCGATTCCCAGCTGCCTGAGAATCATTTCCACAATGCCCCGCAGGGTGAAGAAATCATCCTGTCCGCCATAGATGCCCAGAACCATCTCCGTCTTTTCCCGGGGCAGACCTTCCTCCGTCCTGTGAAGGGGATCGAAGGTCCTGGCGATTTCATACAGCCGCACCTGGGCATTGCCGTGATTCATGTTCAGGGACATGGTGGAGAGCACGGAGGGCACCAGGGTTGTCCGCATCACGGAAGTATCCTCTCCGAGGGGATTGCGGATCCGCAGCATGTTCAGGCGGGGATCCCCTTCCTGAAGGCCCAGCTTCTCCACGCTCTTTTCCGAGACGAAGGAATAGTTCATGATTTCCAGAAAACCCATGGGCACCAGCATCCCCGCCAGACGGCGCCGCATGGCCATGTCCGGGTTCATGCCGCCGGGTGTGGTTTCACCCCGCAGAAGCGTGCCGGGCACCCGGTCATATCCGTAAACCCGCAGGGCCTCCTCGCACAGGTCAGCCTCACCGGAAATATCCTGGCGGTCATCCGGCACCCAGACCTTCAGGGCATCCCCGTTCCTTTCCACACGGAAGCGGAGCTTTTCCAGTATTTCCACGATCTCCTCCGGTGTCATGGGCACGCCGGCACGTCTTGCGATGCGCTCACAGCTGGCTTCCACCACCTGGGGCTGGAG
>CACYGY010000093.1 GCA_902774025.1 uncultured Eubacteriales bacterium | reverse complement strand
ATTGTCATATTCTCCCGGACCTTTTCACTCCATGACGCACGACTGAATCGGCATTCAACGATTTATGATATCGATCGTATATATCACTCCGATCCAGCAGCAGAATACAATACTGTTTGAGAAATATTCCTGTAGGTTCATTTTATCGTGACAATTAAAGATCATAAAAGCACCAAGAGCGATCTTCTCCCAGTATTCTCAGGCATCCTCGGCTTTTCTCCTGTATCCTGCAAACCTGTTTTAACGTCTCATCATCAATCCGTTCCCACCTGAAAAGCATCAGGCGGTCTCCTCCAAGATCGAACGATTATCCGACAGAGATTGCCCGCTGCTCCCGTTCAGGCAGGAATGTCCCAGATTCCCACACTGCCTGTACCAGTCATGCATCAGTCTCCAATGCTGAACCTTGGACAGCAGTTTAAACGGGAAAGGATTATAATCGAAGGCATAAAAAAACTCCTTTCATGGTCTGCTGTGTTAACCACTCAGGAGAATACTTTTTCAGATCGATAATGATTACTGCTTTTCTTCAAATGCTGTCCCGTGAGATGATCACAATACTGTCATTGATGAATCATTGCGCAACATAGTTGGGTTATTTCTTTCAAAAAAGAAGCTCTTCCAGTGCATCCCTGTAGGTCATGGCAAGGGAGCGGTAGGCGCAGCGGAAGTAGTCCGGGGGAGAGGCAGGCGCTGTCTTCAGGGCCGCATCGAAGGCCGCCTTCATGCTGCGGGGCGCAAGGAAGGCCGGATCGTTGGCGTCCACGGTTTCCCCGAAGGAGCTGGCCTCTGCATCCCTGACCAGGTCCGTAAAGCTCCTGTCCGGGCACAGTTCATCCCGGAGGCGGTTCACGATCCACATGCCCATGATGTTCTTCAGGTACCGGGTATAGCCCACGCCGCCCTCATTGCTCCAGTTGTCCCTAAGGCTGGCCTCGTCGGTGATGGGCCGGGGCACCTTCACCCCCAGAAGGCTCCAGGTGCCGGAGGAGATGAAAGGCTGATCCCCTTCCATGGGAATGCCTTCCACCGCGCTGCCCGTATCATGGGTGGCGCACAGGACCACACGGATTCCCCTGTAGGAACCGATGACGGTGCCGGGCCGGGACAGGGGCTGAAACAGGTTCTCCGGGAGACCCAGCGTACGGACGATATCCATGTCGTACTGCAGCGTTCCCGCATTCACCATGCCGCCGGTGGTGGCGTTGGTGAACTCATGGGATTTCGTGCCGCACAGGCGGTACATGAGGTATTCGGGCATCATCAGGAAATCCGTCACCTGATCCAGACGTCCCGCCGTCAGGTCGGCGTAAAGCTGATAAACCGTGTTGAAGGGCTGGAACTGGATTCCGGTGCGGCGGTACAGTTCCGCAAAGGGCATCCGGGCATGGACTTCCCGGATCGGGATTTCCGTCCGGCTGTCCCGGTACGCATAGCAGGGAAGAACCGGCTGATCCCCCCGCAGCAGCACATAATCCACGCCCCAGGTGTCCACGGACAGGCTCACGATGTCCCCGCGGCATTTCAGGGCTTCATCAATCCCCGCACGGACATGGCGTTCCAGCTCGTTCACATCCCAGGTCAGGTGTCCCTCCAGTTCGGTGACACCGTTGGGAAACCGGTATACTTCCTGGGTCCTGAGGCTTCCGTTCTCCATCCAGCCCAGAATATGGCGGCCGGAGGAGGCCCCGATATCAATGGCAAGGTAACAGGACATGACAGACCTCCTTTTCAGTCCGGTTGGATCCGTGAATCAGTTTACCGGGAAAGGTGGGCTTGTCAAGAAGAAGCGGACGTTTTTCTTGACAAGCGATGGAATGTACGTCACAATGAAGCGGATCAGGCCGCAAGCGGGGAGGATCATGTATGGAAGGCATACAGTCGTACGTCCTTAACAGGTTTGAAACCTTTGCCATGGTGGTCCGTCCGGATCCGGTTTCCGCCCTGACCGCGCAGAAACTGAGAGAAATGCTCACGGACAGGGGATTCCGGGAGGACCCGAAGGAAGCGGTGTGCGTGATTGTCATCGGCGGGGACGGGACGTTCCTGTGGGCGATACACGAGTATATGGAATCCCTTCGCCGCCGTGTCTTTGTGGGGGTGCATTCCGGCACCCTGGGTTTTTTCATGGATTACATGGATTCGGAAAAGGAAGAGTTCGTGGAGGACATGACCAGGGGCATGCTGCAGGTGGAGCGCTATCCCGTCCTGGAAGCCAGGACGGAGGGCGAATGCCTGTATGCCGTCAATGAGGTGCGCATTGAGAACCCGATCCGGACCCAGAATATCACCGTTTATCTGGACGGCGAAAAGTTTGAGGATTTCCGGGGGTCCGGCATGTGTCTGTGCAGCCAGCTGGGCTCGGGCGCCTACAACCGTTCCCTGGGCGGCGCCGTGCTTCAGAAGGGGCTGAGAGCCATTGAACTGGCGGAGATCGCCGGGATTCATCACAGCCGCTTCCGTTCCCTGGGTGTGCCCTTTGTCATGTCGGACCGGACGCGGGTGACCTTTGTCTCCGAAGATTTTACCGGTGCCGTTCTGGGTACGGATTCCAGCGTGATGAATCTTCCGCCCCATGCCCGGGTGGAGGTCCGCTGTTCTTCCGACTGTCCGCTGCAGATCGTCCGGGGCAAGAAAGTCAGTGATTTCAGGCGGCTGGAACGCCTGTTCTGAGGAAGGGAAGGATGAATTTGAAACAGAAGAATCTCTGTGCCATGACACCGCCCATGGGGTGGAACAGCTGGGACTGCTATGCCTCCTCCGTCAATGAGGAGCAGCTTCTGGGCAATGCCAGGTACATGCAGGAACATCTCCTCAGATACGGCTGGGAATATGTGACATGCGACATCCAGTGGTCGGACCCCCGGGCGGGCGAGGACAGAAGCATCACCTATATTCCCTTTACAGAGCTGAATCTGGACGCCTGGGGACGGCAGATACCCGCGGAGAACCGGTTTCCCTCTTCCGCCCTCGGCAGGGGATTCGGCCCCATTGCCCAAAGGATTCATGAAATGGGCCTGAAGTTCGGCATTCATATCATGCGGGGCATTCCCAGGCAGGCGGTGCACGGGCGCATGCCGGTTCTGGGAACAAACACCACGGCGGACCGGATCGCGGACCCTTTCTCCATCTCCAAATGGAACGGGGACATGTACGGGGTCAACCCGGACAGCGAGGGGGCACAGGCCTGGTATGATTCCATCTTCCGGCAGTACGCCGACTGGGGCGTGGACCTGGTGAAGGTGGATGATATCTGCAACACCAACATGTATCCTCAGAATCCCTATTCCGCCCAGCGGGAAGTGGAGATGATCCGCAGGGCAATCGATGCCTGCGGCCGTCCCATGGTGCTGAGCCTGTCCCCCGGGCCCGCGGTGATCGAGAAGGCCTGGCATCTGAAGGAAAACGCCAATATGTGGCGGATCACGGATGATTTCTGGGACAGGTGGGATCTCCTTCTGGCCATGTTCGAAAGATGTGAGGTCTGGCAGAGTCATGTGGGTCCCGGATGCTGGCCGGATTGTGACATGCTGCCTCTCGGCCGCATCGGCATGGGTTTCGGGGAAGGCAGAAATACCCGGTTCACCCGGGATGAGCAGAAGACCATGATGACACTGTGGCTGATTTTCCGCTCTCCCCTGATCCTGGGATGCGAGCTCCGGGAGTGCGACGAGTACACCCTGTCCCTCATCACCAATCCGGATGCGCTGCGCCTGAACCGTCACAGTCACGGCGGGCGGCAGGTGCGGCGCAGTGACGCGGAAGCCGTATGGGAAAGCCTGGATGAAAACGGGGACGGATACCTTGCACTGTTCAATCTGTCCGAGGAGGTGCGGGAAGTATCCGTTGATCTTTCGGATACCGGCCTGAAGCCGGGGCGCATGAAGGAGCTCTGGACGGGTGAGGAAATGGAAGAAAGCAATACAGTCCGGCGGTGTCTCCGGCCCCACGAGGCAGCGCTGATCCGGATCAGGGCCTGAGGACAGGCCGGAGGTGAGAGGTTGGACCGTTTTGTGCTGAAGGCACCCTATACCGCCAGCGGTGATCAGCCTCAGGCGATTGAGGCGCTGGCCAGGGGTGTGGAGGCGGGCATGCGGGATCAGGTGCTCCTGGGCGTGACCGGGTCCGGCAAGACTTTTACCATGGCCTCGGTGATTGAGAAGGTACAGAGGCCCACCCTGGTCATTGCCCACAACAAGACTCTGGCGGCTCAGCTGTGCAGTGAACTGAGGGCCTTTTTTCCCGACAGCCGGGTGGAATACTTTGTTTCCTATTACGACTATTATCAGCCGGAGGCCTACATCGCCTCCTCGGATACCTATATCGAGAAGGATGCCAGCATCAACGATGAGATCGACCGTCTCCGTCACAGCGCGACAGCGGCCCTCAGGGAAAGACGGGACGTGATCATCGTGGCTTCGGTCAGCTGTATTTATTCCATGGGCGACCCCAGCGAGTACGAAGGACAGATGATCTCCCTCAGGCCGGGGATGCGGATGGACCGGGACGGGCTGGTGCGCCAGCTCATCGACATTCAGTACGACCGGAATGATGTGGAGTTCGCCCGGGGCACCTTCCGGGTCCGGGGTGATGTGCTGGAAATCATCCCCGCAGGAGAGTATGATCATGCCCTGCGGATCGAGTTTTTCGGGGATGAGGTGGAACGGATCAGCGAGATCGAATCAGTGACGGGCCATATCCTGTCCACCCTGAACCACGCCAGCATCTTTCCGGCGACCCATTATGCCACGAACCGCACGGGGCTTGAGGAAAAACTTGAGGTGATCGAACGGGACATGCGGGCCCAGGCCCAGGCTTTCCTGGATTCCGGCCGGCCGCTGGAGGCGGAGCGGATCACCCAGCGCACCCAGTACGACTGCGAGATGATCCGGGAGATCGGCTACTGCTCCGGGATTGAAAACTACAGCCGCTATTTTGACGGCCGCAAACCCGGGGATGCCCCCTATTCGCTTCTGGACTACTTTCCCAGGGATTTTCTGTGCTTTATTGACGAAAGCCACGTGACCATTCCCCAGATCCGGGCCATGTACAACGGAGACCGGGCCAGAAAGAACATGCTTGTGGAGTACGGCTTCCGGCTTCCTTCCGCCTACGACAACCGGCCTCTTGTGTTTTCGGAGTTTGAGGAACGGGTGAACCAGGTGATCTATGTGAGCGCCACGCCGGGCCCCTACGAATCGGAACGGGCTCAGCAGACGGTGGAGCAGATCATCCGTCCCACGGGCCTTCTGGATCCCAGGGTCATCCTCCGCAAGGCCACGGGGCAGGTGGATGACCTGGTGGGCGAGATCCGCAGGGTGACCGGAAAGGGCGGACGCGTCCTGGTGACAACCCTTACCAAGCGCATGGCGGAGAGCCTGACGGAGTATCTGCAGGAGGTGGACATACGGGTCCGCTATCTTCACAGTGACATCCAGACCATTGAGCGGATGGAACTGATCCGGGATCTGCGCAGGGGTGAGTATGATGTGCTGGTGGGCATCAATCTTCTCAGGGAGGGTCTGGACCTTCCGGAGGTGGAACTGGTGGCCATTCTGGACGCGGACAAGGAAGGGTTCCTCCGTTCCGAGACTTCCCTGATCCAGACCATCGGCAGGGCTGCCCGGAACGTGGAGGGCCGGGTGATCATGTACGGGGATACCGTCACCGACAGCATGTTCAGGGCCATGCAGGAGACGAACCGGAGACGCGCTCTGCAGCAGGCGTACAACGAGGCCAATGGCATCACGCCGGAGAGCGTGAAGGCCAGTATCCGGGATGTGCTGGAAATCACCCGGAAGGTGGAGGAATCCATGCCTGGGGACATGGGTGCGGAGGAAAAGGAAGCCCTCATGAAGCAGGTGGAGGATCAGATGCTGGCGGCAGCACAGAAGCTGGATTTTGAAAAGGCTGCCAGACTTCGGGATCAGCTGCTGGAACTCAGGGGGGAGAAAGTGGAAAAGAAGCCTGTGCAGCAGCGCAGGTCCCGTGCTCCCAGAACCCGCAAATCTGAACATTGATGGAGATTGCATATGACAGGTAAAATCCGCTGGATTGTGCTGAGCTTCTGCCTTCTGCTGCCCTTTCTGGCGCTGACGGTGGCGGGGCTTACGCTGGGGGCAGACAGGGTGGCCCGCATGATGGATATTCTGGTCAAGGTGGCGGTGACAAGATGAGCAGACCGAACCTGGCACTTCGCTGCCTGTCCGTATTTCTCACCTTTCTCTTTGTGGTGCTGATGGTCTGCGGGGCACTTGCCGCCGTCCTCATCCGCTTTACCGGAGAGAACGGTCTGTACATGCGCGCCGCGGAGTCCCTGCGGGATACGGAGGTGGCAGCCATCCACCTGGAGATTGACGCGCTTGCCGAAAAGTGGGGATTTGACGCACCTTCCCTGAAAAAGCTGTTCAGCGCAGGGGCTCTGAGAAATTATGACCTGCGGGTGATTCACTGGATGGAAGGCTTTCTGGAGGATGAGCCGGATCTGGACGTTCCTTCCTTTTACGTGGAGGGCGTGGAGGATCTGATCCGGTCGGACAGCGGATTCCTCAGCCGCGTTCCGGAAAGCGACCAGCGGAGTGTGGCGAGAAATGACATTGAGGCCTATCTGGGCGGGAAAGTGCAGAGCATGCTCTTTCCCATCCGGGGACAGCTGCTGGTGGCGGCCCGCAGGGAAGTCCTGGAGCGGGTAAGCCTTGAAACCCTCCGGGGACTTCTGGGACGATGGTGGATTCCTTTCGCCTCATCGGCTTTATGCGTCCTGCTTCTGTTTCTTGCGAACCTGGGGCATTTCCGGTACTTCAGGGGCTATCTGGGAAGCGGCATGACGGTGATGGGCTGGGCACTGGTTCTTCTGTGCGTCCTGGTCTATTTCCTGCATCTGCCGCACAGTTTCGCCATGGCCAACATGCATGCCGTCCGTTTCGTGGAAGCGCTGGAAGGCAGCGTCTTCCGGTTCCTGATGTGGTGGATTGTGCCCGGCCTTGTGCTGGGGCATATGCTGATGCTCTGGGAAGGGAAGCGGGAAACGACATGACCGGTCACGTGATTACACGTTTGAGGGTGGAGGCGGAGCTTCCGGAGGGACGGGAACTCACCCTCGCCCTGGTGACAGATTTGCATAACGGCCCGTGGGAGGATGTGGAGAATGAACTCAGACGTTCCGATGCCATTCTCCTTGTGGGGGATCTGGTGAACCGGCACAGGAAGGGCTATGAACTCTCCCGCCGTTTTCTGGAGGAAGCACCGAAACTGGCGCCTGTCTTCTATTCCATCGGGAATCATGAGCGCAAGTTCCGCGACATGGATGTCTTCTGGCCGCTGATCCATGGGAGCGATGCGGTCCTGCTGGACAACCGGTATGTCTCCTTTCACGGATTCTGGCTGGGCGGACTTTCCTCACGTGTTCCCCGCGGGGACGTGGATGCGGGCGTGGTGGAGCGCATGGCCAGGGAAAAGGGATTTCACCTCCTTATGTGTCATCATCCGGAGTACTATCCCCGGTATGTGAAGGGCCATGGGATTGAACTGACGGTTTCGGGCCACGCCCACGGAGGACAGGTCTGTATCTGCGGCAGGGGACTGTATGCCCCGGGACAGGGCCTTTTCCCGAAACTGACAAGCGGCTTCTATGATCAGGGTCATCTCCTGGTAAGCAGAGGCATGACCAATTCCTCCTGGGCCCCCCGGCTGTGGGATCCCCTGGAGCTGATCCTGCTGACCCTGGTTCCCCGGAAGACTCAATAGAAAAAGGCCGGGCTCTCCCGATGTTCTGCGGGGCCCGGCTTCTTTGTCTGATTACTTTTTCCGGCTGTGCATGAAGCTTTCCAGCAGTTTCTCCCGGTCTTCACCGGACCGTACCCGCCGGCAGGCCACAATCCTCCGGTCGGTGTCCCGGTCAGCGCAGGTCATGAGGATCAGAAACTGATCATCCGGTTTCACGTCGATGGTACAGGTATAGCTGGAGATCTGGATCATCTGGTCAATGGCATGCTGACGCTCGGAGGGCTTCAGGGAAACCATATCGAAATAATTCACCGCGTTGCGTCCGCCCTGAATGGTGTTGATGGTCCCCACGGAGAACACAATGTATTCAGCGGATTCATAAAGACTGGAAAAGGAAACGAAGGGGTTTTTCTGATAGAAGGTGAAGTTTTCATAGTTCCTCAGGCAGCCGAACATGGTACCGCTCTTCATGTTGTGTCCGAAGAGGATCACCGTGTAGGGACGCGTTTTCAGCGATGTGTAGGAGTCCATGAAAATCGCGCCGTTGCTGCTCTTGTTTCCAAGGGCGTCATGGGTCATGTAATATTCTTCATCCCGCTGTACCACAGCTTCATCCAGAAGCCCGGCAATGTTCAGCCAGCCCACGATGTCCTTGTTTTTCCTTCGCAGGGAACGGAACCGCTCATCCACAATGAGGGCGGAATTGCCCGGATAGGTGATGGGAGGCAGGGTGGGAACGGGCGTGAACATGGGATGTGCAACGCGTGAGGACGTGGAAGTCGCTGCGGGAGCGGGGGAGGGGGACGCAGGAACGGGCAGAGCGGATTCCGTGACGGTCTGTACATCTTCCGGAAGAGCGTGGAAATCCTGCTGCAGTTCCTGGGAAGTCCGGCGGGAAAGAGCGTAATCTCTGTGGTAACGCACAAGCTGGGGAACGGAGAAAGCCAGAAGAACGAGGCTGAAGGTAAGGAGAAGAAGGGATACTGGAAACCTGCGTCGGACGCGGAAACGGATTTCCGGTTTTTTTCTTCGGCCGTGCCACATCTGTCCGGGCATTTCAGACTGCTCCCTTTCCTTGAAACTAAACGGGTCTATAACCTAGCACAATAACACATTCCATGGAATGTGTCAATGAAAAAACGGCGAATATGCTTATGATTCAACAGGGATTACCGGAGGGATCAACGGGCGGAGGTTCAACACGGGTGCCCGGTCAAACTGCAGGGTGGCCTGGCTCAGATCCAGGGCGCAGTCCGTAGGCGGGAAAATGTGCCTGGTTTCCTCCAGAAAGATCTCGGGATCCTCCATGGAAGTGGAATAATGGGTCAGGAGAAGCCGGCCGGCTCCCGCATCCCGTGCGCATTCGGCAGCTTCCCGGAACAGCATGTGATGGTTTTTATGCGCCAGATTTGCCTTCTCCGGGTCACCGTACATACCCTCCAGGATCATCAGGTCGGCTCCCTGTCCGAATTCCCGGATATTTCCCGAGGGACGGGTATCGGTGGCGTAAAGGAAATGAAGACCTGTCCGCGCTTCACCCTGGACGAGGCAGGCTTCCACCCGCCTTCCATCCACTTCCACGGATTCACCCCGCTGGAGCTGCCCCCAGTATCGGACGGGAATCTGCAGATGGCGGGCAGCATCCGGATCAAAGCGGGGCAGTCTGGGAAGACGGAAATCGTACCCGAGACAGGGAATGCTGTGGCGCAGGGGGAAGGCTGTGATGTCCAGACCGCAGACGCGGATCGGGGAGGGCTCCATGGCCAGATCATGACAGCGCACTTCATAGGGAAGCTGAGGGGCGATCACCCGGAGACTGCTGACCACATGGGCAAGACCGGGGGGACCATACAGATCCAGCGGCTGATCCCGGTTTGCCTTCGCCTGGGCGAGGAGAAAGCCGGGCAGGCCGGACACGTGATCCGCATGGAAGTGCGTCAGAAGAACGGCCTCAATGCAGCGGAAGCCCCAGCCCAGTTTCATGATCTGCATCTGGGTTCCTTCTCCGCAGTCCACCAGAAGCGCATGGCCGTCGCAGCGGACATACAGGCTGGCCAGAGCACGGGCGGGCATGGGAATGGAACCGCCGGTGCCCAGCGTGCAAAGATCAATCATGGCTGTCGCCTCCTTTCAGGAGGGAATTATACAACGTATACCGCGGCCTATCAAATCCCCGGGTTTCTCCGGGAAGCAGGGGCAGGGCGTGCTGCAAACCGGAATCTCCGGCCTGAAGGAAAGACGAGAATGCGGTTCCGGATGCCGTTTCCCGGGGAGAAGGGCCGGCGATCCCCGGGAAAATCATCACCGTACCGGTTCCATGTTCCTGAAAAGGACTGGCCGGGAATCGGAGGATTCTTTCCGGAAACCGGGAGTGAAATGAACGAAAACCCGGCGGAAGAGAAATCCGGCTGTTTCCCGGGAAGGCTGTGAAGGGGCCGGAACCTTCCGGTGCTGGTCTTCCTGCGGAAAAACCGTATAATGGGAGGACGAAAGGAGACAGGGGCATGAGAAAATCATTCTACGCGTATATGGCCCGGCTGAAACTGATCCGCCGTTGGGGCCTCATGCGGAATACGCAGGAGGAAAATGATGCCGAGCATTCGCTTCAGGTGGCCATGATTGCCCATGGCATCGCTCTGATCGGGAAAAACCGGTATGGCAGGGATATTGATCCCGAACATGCTCTGGCACTGGCGGTCTATCATGATGCTGCGGAAGTGCTCACCGGTGACATGCCGACACCGGTGAAATATACCAGTCCGAAGCTGAGAGAAGCGTACGGGCGGGTGGAAAGCGAGGCGGAGGAAACACTTCTGTCCATGCTGCCGGAGGACATGCGGGAACCCATCGGGAAGTGCATGACGGAAAAGGACACACTGGAACGGAAAGTGGTGAAATGCGCGGACAGGATCAGTGCGTACATCAAGTGCCTGGAAGAACAGAGAGCCGGAAACCGGGAATTTGATGCAGCGTCCCGCAGCATTTCTGAAGCGATCCGTGAAATGGATCTTCCGGAGGTGCACGATTTTATGAGGGAAATGATTCCTTCCTTCCTTTTGACGCTGGATGAACTGAATCAGGAGGACAACCCATGAAGCTTGGACTGAGCACTGCCGCTTTCTATGGCCGGTTTGAGACGGAGGACGCGGCTGACCACATGCAGCTTTTCCCGCTGGACACCTGTGAGGTTTTCCTGGAAACATTCAGTGAGTACACGCCTTCCTTTGCGCGTCTTGTCCGGGAAAAACTCCGGAACCTGAGATGCACATCCGTTCATCCCAAGGGAACAGGCTTTGAGGGAGAGCTCTTCGCACAGTCCTGGAGACAGAGACAGGATGCGGAGACGACCTTCCGCCGGGTTCTTGAGTGTGCTGAAATCCTGGGCGCTTCCTACTACGTCTTTCATGGACCCGGTGTGGTGCGGGGAAGAATGCATCCGGGACAGATCCGGGAAGTCAGACCTGTGATGCGTGCCCTTTTTGAGGAAGCGGAAGTTCATGGCGTGGAACTGCTGTGGGAGAATGTATCCTGGCGTACCCTGCAGACACCGGAGGATGTTCTGGAACTGAGGGATATGTTTCCGGATATGGGATTTGTGCTGGATACCAAGCAGGCCAATCAGTCCGGCGTGGACCCGGTGGATCTGGCGAAGGTCATGGGAGACGCACTGAAACATGTGCATGTCCTGGACTGGACGGGAGAAGGACAGCTCTGTCTGCCCGGCAAGGGGTGCATGGACTGGGGAAGATTCCTGGAAGCCCTGGGGAGTGCAGGCTATTCAGGGGCGGTGATTCTGGAGCCTTATGGGAGCATGGGCAGGGAAGATGAACCGCTGAGGGAAAGCCTGGACCTGCTGCGGCGGATGATTGCGGAAGTGAACAGAACATGATAAGATGCTCAGGCATGTGAATAAGTACAAGGAGATGAATGCATGTACAGTATCGGACAGAGACTGATCAGTCTGATCCTGCTCCTGGTCATGATGACGGGATTCACAGTTTCATTCGCGGAGGAAGAAACTGAACTGACCATTGACGGGATCATTACCACGGATCATCCCGAGGCGGAAACGGACTGGGATGATGTGGAAAACGAGTTTGCCATGGATGAACTGCTCTCCGAGAATGCAGATGATCTGGAAACCTGGGAACTGGATGAGTCCATTGATCCGAACGCTTTGGATCTGAACACGGAACTTCCCGAGAATGTGATCAATGTTCTTCTGGTGGGCATTGATACCCGTTCCCGGGACATGGATCCGACCAAGGGACTCCAGCATAATGACGTGAACATCATTCTTTCCGTGAATACCACGACGGGAAGCGTGAAGCTGTCCAGTCTGCTCAGAGATCTTTATGTGACAATCCCCGGCTACAGGAACAAATCCAGAATCAATAATGCCTATGCGCGGGGCGGCGGGCAGCTGGCCATGAGGACGGTGAACAAGAATTTCAATCTGAACATTCAATACTATGTGACCATCAATTTCTTCGGCCTTGCTTCCATTATTGACTCCATGGGCGGTGTGGATGTGGATCTGACCAAGACAGAGGCCGGGGCCATCAACACTTATCTCAGAAAGCATCCGCCGGCTTATGACAATACCGATGGGTCCGCCAGGATTCCTCTGGAGAGGGTGGCCGGTGTGCAGCACCTGGACGGTGTTCAGGCTGTGATGTACGCCAGACTGAGAGAGATTGACAACGATTTCAAGCGCACCGCCCGTCAGCGTCATCTGCTGGAACTGCTTCTGAAGCAGATGCTGAACGATATTGATGTGAACAAACTGATGAATCTGATCAACACTGCCATGCCTTATGTGACCACCAACATCAATGCCGCAACGCTGTTCAACCTCGCTCTGAGCGTTCTGCAGGGAGACATCATTCAGAAGATGAGGAACGGTGAAAACGTGCTGGAGCAGCATCGCGTGCCGATGGATAAGACATACAGTTATGCAACAGTCAATGGAAGCAGCGTGATCAACCTCTCCACGAAGCAGTGGAACACCAACAGAGAGGCTCTGCTGAGCTTTATCTATGAACAGTGATTGAGGACGGAGGGACC
Source organism: uncultured Eubacteriales bacterium (assembly GCA_902774025.1). Lineage (GTDB taxonomy): Bacteria > Bacillota > Clostridia > Christensenellales > Aristaeellaceae > UBA2943. The sequence continues at coordinate 931 of CACYGY010000093.1, read as the reverse complement.
ACAGACCTTGTGGTCTCTCTGTTTTATTTACGCAGGACGGCGCTGTCGTGAACAGGAGAACCCCCGGAATCCACACGGCAGAGATACGGCGATGCTGTCCCCTGCGAGGCGGTAACTGGAGAGAACCGGATCCGGGCGCGGCCGGACCATGGATCATCGCCGATTGGGAAAACGGAACGACGTGAGGACGTGACCGGGTGACAGGCCGATACGGAAACATACAGGGGGCGATTCAAAAGGCAGGGAGATCTGCTGACAGGTATACCCTGAGACAATGGAAAAGCCGGAGACGGGTTTCAGATGAGGATGAATGAAGATCACGCAAAGCTGTCAGCGGTTATGGGAGAAGCATACAGGGCTTCATTCGATTTCCCGGAAGAACAGAAAGACCATACTGTAATGAAAGACTTGACCGTGACGGATCCTTTGACATATATCTGAAGTGTTCCGGTCTGTCCGTGAAGGACAGATCACGAGGACGGGAATCCATGCGGTGCAGCCAGTCATCTGATTCCATCATGTGCACCGCCGGTGTGAAAACCCGGAATGCACGGCAGGAAGATGAGGCTGCTGACCTTGACTGCTGGAATGATATTGGTGTTCACAGAAAGCAGTCCGGGAAAATGTTCGGATTTTGGAAACAGATACCGAACGAATCCAAAGAAAGAAGGCAGAAATGTTCGCACAATACAGCGGATGATGATCCTGGACTATTGGATCAATTATCCGGATTTCCGAAAAGTATGACGAAAATTAGCATATCGGCACAAAATTGTCTTGACTCCGAACCGGATGAGTGGTAAGATGCGTGAGCCGTCGCGAGAGCGGGGACATGAACCTTGAAAACGATACAGAAACCGAAACGCAAAGAGACAGCAGATTCCGGAGAGATAAAGGATTAAACAGAAGAGTTTGATCCTGGCTCAGGACG
>CACYGY010000092.1 GCA_902774025.1 uncultured Eubacteriales bacterium | reverse complement strand
GAAAAACACATGAAACACATCACACGCAAAACTCTTGGCGCACTGCTGGCGCTGGTCATGGTACTGGCTCTGCTGCCCGCCGTTACCACAACGGCTCACGCAGTCGTCCACACCCACCACTTCACCTACTCCGCCAGTGGTGCGACCATCACCGCGACCTGCGACGCCGACGGCTGTAATCTGCCTGAGAACAAGGTGACGCTGACGATTGTACCGAATCCTGTACTGTATTATGATGATGGTCAACCGAAAGAGGCAAGTCTTGAGGGACTCGAAGCCTTTAATGCGGCAACCGGAAAGAGTATCACCACGGACAATATTGCCTATTATAAGGGTGATTCGAACGTTACCGCACAAATCAAGGCTGGAAGCGGCATAAGCATTAAAGGTGCAACTTATACGGCAAGGCTTGATGTTGAGAGCAAACGTGCTACTGTATCTTTCACGTTGACAGCAAAGCCGATACCTCACACCCACAGCTTCACCTACACTGCCAACGGCGCTGTCATTACCGCTACCTGCACCGGCACGACCGGCACCTGCGACCTGACCAACAAGCAGGCCACCCTGACGCTGAATGCACCCCTTCATACGACCTATGGTGATGGCAAGAACGCCGCCGCCACCTTCACCGGCGAGATTCCCGGCGTGACAAACCCCACGATTTACTATTCCAAGGGCAGCGTGACACTGAGCTCTGCCCCCGACGACGCCGGAACCTATACCGCCTGGTGCCAGCTTGGCAACGCCACCGCCAGAGTGGAATACACCATCGGAAAGGCAGCCAACCCCGGCTGGGCGACGATGCCTCATGCAATAGAGAATCTGGTTTACACCGGCTCTGCCCAGGCGCTGATTACCGCGGGCACTGCCAGCAACGGCGACATCCGCTATGGCCTGGGTACTGCTGACAGTGACGAGGATGCCTATTACACAGGCGCAGTTCCCTCCGCTGTCAACGCCGGTACCTATTACGTCTGGTGCAAGATCGACGGCGGGAAGAACTACACCTCCATCGCCGCTCAGAAGATTGCCGTGACCATTGCCAAGGCTGACCCCACCTGGGCCACCCCCACCGACCTCACCGCCACCTACGGCGATACTCTGTCCTCCGTGACCCTGCCCCAGGGCTGGGCCTGGGCAGACGGCAATCAGAGCGTGGGTAACGTGGGGCCCCATACCTTCAAGGCCAACTACACCCCCGCCGACACCGGCAATTACAACACGGTGGAGAACGTGGACGTGACCGTTACCGTCGAGAAAGCCAACATCACCCCCACCGTCACCATTACGGGCTGGACGGAGGGAGGCAAGGCCAATGCCCCCACTTTGGAAGGCAACACCGGCAACGGTGACGTGACGTTTACCTATGCCAAGCAGGGCAGCCAGGACTTCACCGAGGAGGTGCCCACCAAGGCGGGCAAGTACACGGTAAAGGCCACCGTGGCGGAGACCGACAATTATAATGGCGGCGAGGCCACTGCGGAGTTCACCATCCGTGAGAAGGTCGTTGCACCCTCCAACAGCCTGACCGTTACTTCCCCCCTGACCAGCGTCAAGCGCGTCACCCTGAACGGCCGGGTGGTCAGCCCGAGCAACTACACCGTGGTGGGCGGCAACGTGTACTTCACCGAAGCCTTCCTGGCTACGCTTGCCAGCGGCAATTACACCATTAAGCTCACCGACGGCACCACCACCGTCACCGCCGCCTACCGGGTGGAGAACGGCACGGTGGGCAGCACGGTGCTGTCCGCCACCACAGGCGACCCCGGCGTGGCGCTCTACGACCTCCTGGCGGATATCTGCTATCTCTTCCTGCTGGATTCAGAGGCTGCCAATTACTCAGTCTTTGAGACGTATGTCAAAGGGCGGGCGGAGAAGGATGGGGACGAAAACCTGATTCTTTCCGTACCGCCCACAGAGTCCAGCAATCCCTATTTCTCCGAAGATTCCTGCCGCCTGATGCCCGTTCCCGTGGGCAGTCTGGATCATGAGGCTGTGGAGACTGTGTATCAGGCCTTTTTCAGTGACAATCCCCAGTACTATTTCGTGGGCACCCGGGGAAGCCTGATAAATGCCGAGGGGGTTGAATACGGCATAGACCTGTTTGTGTACCGGATCTTCCGGGACGGGGCCCGGTTTGAGGAAGTCTTTGACGCCGTGCAGCGGGCTGCTTCAGAGTACCGGGACAGCCTCTGGGAGGAGAAGGATGATTTCCGGAAGCTGCGCGCCATCTATGACTGGGTGGCGGACCGGGCGGATTACGATTATTTCGCCGCGGGCATGGTCAGTGACGAGGTGCTGGAGGCCGGGTATCCGGACAGTTTCCGGAAGTATCTGACAGAGGAGCAGCGGGAGAAGGGGCACGGGGAGGACGAAATGTACAGCGGCAACCCGGACGAGACCCTGTCCCAGACCCTCTGGAGTGTCTTTGTCCGGGAAGTGCAGGATGATTATCCTGTTTTCTGCTCCGACGCGTCCACGCCGCTTCCCGCCTCCATGCGGCCGACACGGTACTACACCGTGTGCGCGGGTTATTCCCAGGCCGTGTCCCTCCTGTGCCGGATGGAAAACCTGAGTGCCATTCAGGTGAGCGGAAACGGGCATGCCTGGAACCGGGCAGAGGCGCAGGGGGCGTGGGTGAACCTGGATGTCACCTGGGATGATCCCGGATTCGGTCCTGACGGACCGGGCCCTGCCATGAGATATGACTATTTTGCCCGTTCCGATGCGGTCTTCCGGGAAAGCCGTGATCATGAACAGAATCCGGTGATGAAGGCCATTCAGGAAATGTTTCCCTGTGACCGGGATTACGTTCCCTACTCGCACACCTATGCCCGGATGGACGGGAAATGGATCCATGGGGTTTATGACGCGCAGGGTCTGATCTATCTGGAGGAAAATGAAATGCCGGTTCTGGACGGGAAAGGTCAGTTCGTGACTGTGGACGTGGCGGACGGTATGACGGAGCTGGTGGATATCCCGGATATCCCCGGATATGAGGAACATGACGATTCCGTTTACCCCCTGTCACTTCTCCCTGCCGCCTGACCGATGAAGGAAAGCGCCTCCCGGAGGGGGCGCTTTCCTTTGCGGTCAGGGGCTTACCTGACAACTGCATCCATGGACAGGGTCCGGTCCAGAATCCGCCCTGCGCAGACCGTCATCGTCAATCCGGTGCGCATGGCAAGGCGCTGAAGGGCACGGTGAGCCTCGGGCTCGGTCATGTTCAGCTTTTCCATGATCTGCGCCTTGGCAAGATCCACCTGCGTTTTCTCAGCCCCGGAGCGCCTGGGCATCTGATGATGGTGCAGCTGGGAAAGCATTTCCACGGCGCCCAGGACCGCCTGAACGGAAGAGGGGAGGGGCAGGCGGAACACATCGGGGCTTTCACAGCGTTCCAGCACGGCGGGACTGGCGATGAGCAGGACCTGAATCCGGTCGCCCCAGTCCCATTTCAGTTCATCCGCCTGCAGCCCGGGAAGGCTTCCGAGGAGGATGACCACACCGTCATGGACGCTCAGGGCCCGCCGCAGTTCACCGGCATCCCCGCATACCCGAAGCTGTGAAAACCCGGAGGCGGTGAGAAGACGGGCAAGATGAGTGCGGTTTTCTTCGGATGCGCCGGCTATGACAATGTGGGCCACGGATGTCACCTCCATGCGGGGATCAGTACATCACCAGGTATCTGTCGGTTTCCCATGCGCTGACATGAGTGCGGTAGGCATCCCATTCCTTTTCCTTGCCCTCCACATACTGGTGCAGCACATGTTCTCCCAGGCAGTCACAGATCACCTCATCCTTTTTCAGGCAGTCGATGGCTTCCTTCAGGGTACCCGGCATGCTCAGAATGCCCCGGGCCTCCCGGTCAGCGCTGTCCATGGCAAAGATGTTCCCGGTGATCTCCGCCGGCGGGGTCATGTCCCGCTCAATGCCGTCCAGTCCGGCAGCCAGGCACACGGCCATGGTCAGATAGGGATTGCAGCTGGGATCGGGACAGCGCAGCTCCACACGGGTCGCCATCCCCCGGGCGGCGGGAATGCGGATCATGGCGCTGCGGTTGCCGGCACTCCAGGCCAGATAGCAGGGCGCCTCATAGCCCGGCACCAGGCGCTTGTAGCTGTTGACCAGAGGATTGGTGATGGCCGCCATCCCCCGGACATGGGCAAGAATTCCGGCGATAAAGCAGTAGGCCTCATGACTCAGACCACGGCTGTCGGCAGGATCTGCGAAAGCGTTCTTTCCGTCCCTGAACAGACTCATGTTGGTGTGCATGCCGCTGCCGTTGATGCCGAAGACGGGCTTGGGCATGAAGGTGGCATGCAGACCGTTCTTCTGGGCCAGGGTCTTTACGGCCAGCTTGAAGGTCATGATGTGATCCGCGGAGGTCAGGGCGTCCGCGTACTTGAAATCAATCTCGTGCTGTCCCGCCGCCACCTCATGATGGCTGGCCTCGATCTCAAAGCCCATCTGCTCCAGGGACATGCAGATCTCCCGTCTTGTGCTCTCTCCGTGGTCCAGGGGACCCAGGTCAAAATACCCGGCCTCGTCCCCGGTGAGGGTGGTGGGGCGTCCCGCCTCGTCCGTCTGGAAGAGGAAGAACTCCATTTCCGGTCCCACATTGAAGGAATAGCCCATGTCCGCGGCTTTCTTCAGCACTCTTTTCAGAACGCCCCGGGGATCTCCCGCAAAGGGCGTGCCGTCGGGATTGTGTACGTCGCAGATGAGCCGGGCAACCCTGCCGTGCTGAGGCCGCCAGGGAAGGATGGCGAAGGTGTCCACGTCCGGGCGCAGATACTGGTCGCTCTCATGGATGCGCACAAAGCCCTCAATGGAACTGCCGTCGATCATGATCTCATTGTTCACAGCCTTCTCAATCTGGCTGGCGGTAATGGCCACATTCTTCAGCTGGCCGAAGATGTCGGTGAACTGCATCCGGATGAACTCCACGTCATCTTCCCTGACCATGCGGATAATGTCTTCCCTGGTGTACCTTTTCACGGAAATGCCTCCCTGCATGAAAAAATGGACAAGTCGATCGTTTTCACGACGCCCTTGTCCTGATGCAGGCATTCTACGTCTGGCATGCCCGGCCGTCAAGAAGATGGATTGTATCTCCTCTGTTTTTCGTAATCCTTCTCACGCTTCCGGCAGCCTGAAGCCGCACAGCGTGAAAGGCTCCGGCGCCATGGCCTCAAACGGGATGCCGTGATCCGCGAGGTCACGCTCAAAGCGGTCCACATACCGCCGGTCGTTATTCCGCTGCATGATATTGACGGTGAAGAGATCCCTCACGGAGAAGATTTCCACGGACAGCCCGCCGCTGAGGGTCATGTCCAGATAGGGCACCACAAGCTCCAGATACCTGTCCAGTCCGGACCAGGGCACGCGTCCCGTATAGCTCACCTCAAAGGTGTTCCTTCCGATTCCCTCAAGGAGTGCACGGCGCATTCTTTCATGCTTTTCAGCAAGGCTCAGGTTCCGGATTTCCCGGTCGGTGCGGATATGGGCGTTGACCGTGCGGATGTCACTGGCGTCATCCGCCCGGAGCAGCAGGGTTCCCCTGGCAATGGTATTGAGCTGTTCCACGCTCCTGCCCCGCAGGCGCGGAGGGTAGACCATGGGGATGATACTGACATGGCACAGATGGCTGAAGGGTCTGCCCAGCGCTTTGCGGAACTGGTGCTGCATGCCGCACACCAGGGGAAGGCCGTTTTCAGGGTGCTCCTCCGAAATGGCCCTGTACACAAGGGAGGCGATATGGGTCGCAGGGCTTCCGTCCACGGTGGAGATGAAGTTCATCATATCCTTCTGGCGGACGGTGTAGACGAAGGAAGTCCAGCCGCCTGCCCTGCCATAGCCCCGGGGCTGATCCAGAGTGAAAACATCCTCCGGCAGGGAAGGGGGAGGAAGGACGTCGTCCATGGGCAGAAAATGGTCGGGATAGGGATCGTCGTCGGATTCCTCTGCCGGAATCTCCTCCCCGGCCAGATGGATGTGGGATGTGTCAAAGGTTTCTTCCGGATGCAGGGCGGACAGATAGTAGTAAAGCAGGGTCCGGATGAAAGGGAAGAGGCCGTTGCCGTCCGTGATGAAATGGGAGGTATCCACGTACAGTCTCTTCCCGTCACAGGCAAAGGCGAAGAGATGATCATGGCTCTCCTCCGTGCCCAGCGTCACGGCTTTCCCGCCGGGGGAAACCACGAAAGGACGGGGATTGGGAACCAGGACATATTCAGAGCCGATTTTCCGGAGCCTGACCGAGAAGTAGGGGAAACGGAGGGCGGCTTTGGCAACTGCTTCCTCAAGGAGAGGAATCCGGACAGGCTCCGTGAGGACCAGGAGCGTCCGGATGGTATTGATCAGATCAGGGCCGGATGCGTACAGCAGACTGTTGACTTTCTGGTGCATGGGAAAGGGCTCCTTTCGAACGGGTTTTCCTCTTTGGGAGAACGGGAGGGGAACGGAAACCGCCCCGCTGGAAATCATGTCCGATCGGCGGGGAGTTGTCAACGGGCCGGGCCGGAAAGAAGGGGAGGAATCCGGCGGAAAACATGAAAAAACCAGAAACCGTTCCGGAAGACCGGATCCTCCGCACTGTTTTTTCCGATTCGTCATACAGCCCCGGGAGGCCTTCAGATGGCACGGGCAGCATGGCCTGCAGGGAAAGCGGCGTGACCGGATTGCATCGGACGATCTTATCCGCAGGGAGAAGACAGCCCGCCTGCCCCGGAGCCGGAGGGCAGAAGGGAGACCACCGTGATGACAGTGCGGCCGGGTCCGGGCATGGGTTTCCTCCTTCCCGGAATGACTGCGGGACAGGCATTGAGACCAAAGCGGATTCAGTGGTATAATGTCGTGGCCTGAAAGGGGAAAGGTTCCCGGATTCCTGTGCCTGCTTTCGGGATGAACAAAGAGGGGAAACAGATCAACAGAAAGAAGGGAAACCATGGAACTTACGATTCTCCAGAATATACCAAGATCGGGCTTTTTTGATTCGGTCTTTCTTTTCCTGTCCAAGATCGGCACCTATGGGCTGGTCTGGCTCGCCGCGGGCATTGTGCTCCTTTTTTTCAAACAGACCCGGAGAGCGGGCGCCGGCGTGCTCATCGGCTGCGTGGGTGTGCTGCTCTTTGGAGAACTGCTTCTGAAGCATGTGGTCACAAGAGTCCGGCCCTGTGAGGTGGATCAGACTTTCAGGCTGCTGGTTGAACGTCCCACCAGTTCCTCCTTCCCTTCGACACATTCCGCCTTCGCCTTTGCAGCGGCGACTGCCATCTTCATGAACCATAAAAAGTCAGGGATTGCGGTCTTTGTCGCTGCGCTGCTTGTATCCTTCAGCAGGCTTTATCTGTTCCTCCATTACCCCACGGACGTCCTTGCCGGCGCTGCCCTGGGTGTGATCATGGGCATTGCGGGCGTGAAGATCTACGATTTTGCCCGGAAAAAGCTGCAGAAAGCGCCTCAGACCTGACAACCGGACCTGGGAACGGTATCCGGGCAGGTGACACAGATTCTTCGCTTCTCCAAAGCTGCTCCTCTCTCTGAGGAAGGAAACTGCAGATCCGGCTCCCCGGGAATCCGCTTTCATCCGGATTCCCGGGTTTTTCCATGCCTTTCCGGAAACATGTGATGAGGTGAAAGGCTTCCACTGTTCAAGGCAGCATGGGAACCGGCCTCTGTACCCGGGCTTCTCCGGGGAGCACAGAGGGGGAAAAGGTTTCCGGTTTGCCGCGGTGAACGGTGAGAGGCGGGCAGGGAATCCAGCCTGCGGAAAGCTGACGGCATCCCGATGGCGGGATTCCACAGGCACGGATGACTTTTCCGGTGTTCCGGATTCTGCCGCCGATTCGTATCAGACGAAAAAGCGGTCTATGACCGGCATCAGGGATTCCCTGGTTACCTGTGAGGGGAGAAGGGGACCGGGTGACAGGCGGATAACAGAAAGACAGGCGGGGAGGACATGCTCCACCCGCCTGTTCTTGTATGGTTCAGTGTCAGGGTTGCAGGCGTATCACCATTTGCAGATGTGAAACTCACTGTACCGTTTCCGAGCACGTTATCCATGTTCGCGCTGGTCACCTGTGTGTTCCCAACCCAGAGATCGTAGTTGGTGACATCATCCGCATACGCCGTCAAACTCACTCCCGGCACCAGCCCCAGCACCATCACTATACTGAGCAGAAAGCTCAAAAGTCATTTCTTCATTTTCATAAACAATCTGTCTCCTTTCGCATTCACGGCTCTTATGGCCGCCGCTGAACCATTATGTACAAAAAACCGTCTGATCTGCAAAAGGCGCAATACCCCGTCAGATCAGACGGTCATCCATCACGAATGTTGTTTTCAGTTTCAGTGCACGATAAAAGGGCGCAATTATGACCGATGCGATGCGAAATCACAGCTGATCCTGTGCATAGCTGTCAAGCCCCTTTTCGTTGTTTCAATCAAAAGTGTAGCTGATTCCTTCTCTGAGCAGCTTCTGCCAATTTCGTTCATGACGAAGAACCCAAATGATATATACCGTTTGATTGGTATCATCAACAAAGTAGAAGATGACTGATGGATCAAATATCTTCTTCAGAATCAGCTTCCTTCGATAATAAATCCCGGTTCCAGCATACATTCTATAATCACGTCCGGGAGCCTCTCCCTGAACATCAATCTCATTATTGAAGCGATCGGCGCGTTCTTTTCCGAAATGGAGTTCGATATAGTCAGCTATGTCAGCCACATCATAAATTGACTCTCTTGACCATACAACATCATAATCACGCATTGGCGGCTGCTCCCGTGTTTGACCGGGCGAAGCGCCGGGCTTCCCTGATTCTGCGAACCTCTGCCATCGCTTCTTCATGCGGCAGGGTTCTCTCCGCCTCTATATCTTCCAGCCCCCTATCCAACATACGAAGCAGATTGGGGTCAACTTCCGCCGCATCCTGAATGATAATATTCTCATCAACCATACTGAGGCCTCCTTCTCCAGGAGCATATGCTCCCATGCGGTCTATCGTCACGCCGTCCGGTAATCTTACCGCTGTACGCGAGCATAAGGACACATATAAATTATATCAGAATTCACGCTTGAAAACAACGGTATAATCGAACTTTGGCAAAGTGCAATGTTTGAGCTTTTGCAAAGCGTAAAAAAGGGTGCAGGTTATAGCCTCTGCTTTGCTCTGCTCTGAAGAGCGCAGTTCTATTCCGCATGGCTGTCAAGCCCCTTTCCGTCAAAAATCTGAGAAGAACCGGAGTTCCCGTCTCATGTATCGGCCTGCCAGCGCGGATTCTTTACCCTGCACAGAGCATAAAGATACAGGTAGATTATTGCAGAACCTGGGGCTGTTTTCAACGAATTATTCAGAAATTTACCTGAACGAGAAACAGGCGAAAACCACTGCCTCACCTTACGGTAGTCTGGCACAGGTGTGGATATGAGCGCAAGTGCGGATTTGCTTAAGAGGCCGGGTGTCCATAAACGCAAAAAAGCGGGCAGCCACATCACCGTTTCCACAGTGATATGCTGCCCTATGTTCCCCTCAAATCTCAACCTCCACGGTCACGCCGGCCTTAAAAGACACCTCGTACCCATCATCCTTCACGACCACCTTGTCCAGGTAGCGGATGATCAGGCCGTTGTTGAATCTCTCCATCAGTCCGTTCTCCTCCAGCACACTCTCCGGCACTGTGCACCTCGTGCGGCTGAAGAAGTCGTCGTAGTTATGGCACGCTCCGCTCTCTTCTACAACTTCCGCCTCCCTCGTCATCCACTCCGGCAGGCTGTTCCTGACCATCTTGTCCACCAGCTCCAATAGGAGCTTGATCTGCACCTCTGTGTTTGCGTGCTCCGCCCGCTCGGCATAGAGCCCGTCCTTGCGTCTCCTGATTTCCACGATCTGGCTTCGCAGGAATGCCGCCTCGTCCTCTCGCTGGTGATTACCTGTGTGCTGCCAACCTCGTCAACCACCGTGGTGCTGATGGCTTTCCCGTCCTCCGGCATGCCTCCGCCAGCACATCAAGCCGCTCCTCCAGTCTGTCCTGCTGTCCGTCCAGCGTTTTGAGAAGTGAGTCGATTCTGCCGATTTCACCCGTGAGCAGCCGCTCCCGCTGTACCATCAGTTCCTCGCGCCTGCTCGGCGGCGTGTTGAACGCCATCACCACAGCCCTCTGTGCCTCTGCTTCTCTCACGATGAGGCAGTCGCACCGGGTAGGATCATCCTCGTGGAAATCCGTCTTTTTCACCAGCGTCCACTGCCTGCACCGCCAGTCGGTGAGGTTCGGGTCCGGTTTCACATACCGTTTCAGCGTCCTGCCGCACTTGCCACAAATGAGCCTGCCGTTCAATACCAGTCGGTTCCCGAACCGGAGTTTGCCTGGGTCTTTCGTCAGACCGCTCCGCCGCTTCTTTTCCCCATGCACCTGGTAGAACACCGCCTTCGGCATGATGGGGTCGTGATCGTCTTCCACAAAAAACTGTGGTTTCTCCCCGCTGTTCTTCACGCACTTGTGGCTCAGGTAGTCCTCCACATACCATTTCTGCATCAGCAGGTCACCGGCGTATTTCTCATTTTCCAAACTGCCCGCCACCGTGTATGGATACCATTTCTCCCCGCCGGAAGGGGTGCAGATGCCATCCTCCATTAGCCCGTCCGCGAACGTCTTCGGGCTGTAGCCCTCAAGGAACTGCCTGCAGATGCGCCGCACCACATCCGCCTCGGCGGGGACGATCTCGCAGGTTCCCGGCTTGTCGCCTCGCCTGTAGCCGAGGAAGAAGGAAAAGTTGACCCGCCTTCTGCCTTCCTGGAAACCGAAGTTGATGCCCATGCGGACGTTCTGGCTGATGGATGCGCTCTCCTGTTGCGCTATGGACGCGAGGATCGTGACCATCAGTTCCCAGGAGGCTTCCAGTGTGTTCACGGATTCCTTCTCAAAGATGATAGGGGTGTTCAGGGCTTTCAGCTTCCGGATTCACATGGTATGTTTGATAAAGAATGTCCACCAATCCGTCTATGTTCTTCCGGAGATCAGTGTAGCCCGCGGCCAGATAGATTTCGGAGAATGGTGCAGGTCCAGCATCGATTAACAAAGCCATCGTCTCTTTCACAGCGTCTGCTCCCATTATTAGCAGATCTCCCTGATCCGAAAGAGACGATGAAAGGAATCCTCCTGCTCTCAGGTAACGGAACTCTCAGCGCAAAGAACCCACCGTACATAAGTCTCCGCGATTCTGCACCTGTCTATCTACCCTTTACGAAAGGACCGGATGACATACGGACAACAGAAAGACAGACGGGAGGATACACACCACCCGCCTGTCCTGGTATGCCTCGTCTCCGGGAATCCATGGATAAAAGCCGCGCGTACTTGAAGACTTCATTCTGTCCGCGGTCACTGCATGTCTCCGGTTCTGTTCACAGAGTTATCTGGAGGACTTTCTGCGTCTGTGAACCACCAGGATCGCGATGATGCCTGTCATGCCCGAAAGGGCCAGGACAGTCCACAGGACAGGTCTGTCACCGTCTCCGGTCTTTGGAATCTGCCGGTTGATGATCGTGCCTCCGTCACAGCAGCGGTCGGTAATCCGTTCGTATACGCCCACATTCACATACCGGGTCGTGTAACCGGGAATGGGCTCCTCGATTACGTAGCATGCCACGGGCTCGGAGAACCAGGCTTCATACTTCCATTCTCTGCTGTTCACAACGCGTTTGTTGAATCCGTGGCGGTACACTGTGCCGTCCTGCCTGTAGAGGGTAAAGTCGATGCTGTCTTCACTGCCTCCCTGCCACTCTTTTCTGAAGGAGAAGGAATGGACGGGTACGGCCACAGCATCGAAGCCGGAGGGATCTGTGGAAGACTCCATCAGCTCCGGATGGAAACCGGTTCCTTTCGTTTCCTGGTTCCGATACGTCAGAATTGCGTAATGGGAGAACCGGTCCGCGTAGATATGGATGATCGTGTCTCTGCCGGAGCCTTCCACATAGTAGGTCCCATCCGCCAGTCCTGACGGATCCGGTCTGGCGTCAAGGCGCGTGAACACCTGGACCGCCCCGTTATGGTGCCGCGCCACAACGGGCATCTGCCCTCCGGTCAGGTCAAAGTGCACGGGAATATCGATGACCTTTTCCGTACGGGAAAGACGGGAGCTGAGGGTTTTCGATTCCGTTCTGCTTCCGTTTCCATCCACATCGCTGATGACCACGGTTTTCTCAACGGTGATTTCCATGCAGTCATACTGAACCGCTCCTCCGTCGAAGGACAGGAAAAGTCCGTTCGCGGCCGTCTGGAAATCACCTCGCTCAGCATCCGGGACATCCTGAAGCGAGACTGTCCGCACGTTCATGGAAACCCTGACGTTCTTTACCTGTCCTGCAGCAGGGGAAGCATCATCCAGCGCAGCCAGTTCCGCCATCTGTCCCCTGATTCGGCTGATGTCCACACCCCGGATTCCGGATCCTTCCAGAGGGGTGAACACCGCTTCCCCGACAGTGTTTTCCTCCTGAATGACCACGGTCACACAGGCAGCCTGACTGTCGGTATGGTTGGAATCTCCCCTGACCTGATACCAGACATGGTAGGTTTTCGCGTCGGTACCTGTGGGAATGGATGCGGACCAGCCCTCTGCCGGAGCGGTCCTGTCGTCCCTGCCCAGGGCGTACTGCATGGTGCCGCCCGCCAGCCTTGCAGCGTCGACAGACACCAGCGCCTGAGCACTGCCGTTGCAGATCAGCGGATTCGCGATGACCGTGGCCGGGATGGAGGCGGATTTGCGGATCTCTGCCTTTACACAGGCCGCCTCCACGTCGTTGTGATTGCTGTCTCCCATGACCTTATACCAGACATGGTAGGTTCCCGCCCCGCTCCCTGACGGGATGACTTCGGAATAGGATTCAGTGGCTGCATCTGCGGTGCCCAGGGCATACTGCATGGTGCCGCCTGCTGCTTCACCTGCTGTCACCAGCGCCTGAGGCCTGCCGCTGTAAATCAGATCCCTGGCTTCCGGTATCGTGTTTACGGCAGCCTCCGCCCTGCTGACCGTCACCGTCGCAGAACCGGTCAGATCCTGATAATCGTCCGCGGTGACCCTGTAGTATACGGTCAGGGGACTGTCCTTCACATCCGTGATCGTCGGGCTTGTGTCCAGGTCATACGTTCCCTGTGTTTTTCCGTACCGGACAGACGCACCGGATGCGGGAACGGTCACGGAAACCGTGATGCCGTGCGGCCTGCCGTCATAGACCGCCGTCACATTCTCTGCCGCGGCGGTGATGGGGTTCCCTACCTGGGGAAACCGGACCTTTCTGTAAGCAAGTACCCGGCCTTCGGTGCTGGTCCCGATCACTGCCTTTCCCGCAGTGCCGTCGGTGTCGTCCCAGCCGGTACCCCGGATCGTGTTCTTAAGGCTTCCGTTGATGGCCCTGCCTGGACCCACAGCGGTAACGGTACCGCCCTGGATGGTGATACCGCCGATGGCACTGATGCCATTGCAGTATGTTCCGGCAGCGGTCGCACTCACGGTACCGCCGTCAATCATAATGCTGCCATCGGGAGCATAAATGGCATTCTGAGCTGTCTGACCGGAGACGGAGATGGATGCCGTGATCTCACCGCCGCTGATCGACACACCCTTTTCCCCGGTGATGCCGGTGGCGGCAAACTCGCCTCTGCCGGAAGCGATCACGGTGCCGCCGGTGACGGAGACAATTCCGCTGGCCAGGATACCGCCTTT
>CACYGY010000091.1 GCA_902774025.1 uncultured Eubacteriales bacterium | reverse complement strand
CAAGAAGCGCCCTGACCGGGCAGGCTGGATTCAGCACCAGGTGACGGCGAATGACACGCTGATCCGTATCGCCAAGCGCTACGGCATCGCCAACTGGCGAAGCATCCGGGACTGGAACCCCCACATCAATCACACCACCAATATGATTCGCACCGGCGAATGGCTGTGGATCAAGATCTGATATGGTGTTCACATATAAAGGCAGCCAGCGCATATACGCGCTGGCTGCCTGTGTTATACCTGGGTTTCACCGGAAGCGTCCGTAGCATTTGCTTCGGGAGCTTCGGTGGTTTCAACGTTTTCTTCCTCATCGGCTTCTTCCCGCTCGGCTCTGGCCACGCCACTGATACGGCTGTTTTCCGACAGGCGCATGAGTCTGACGCCCTGAGCGGTCCTGGAGCACAGGCGGATGGAACTGACGGGAGAACGGATGATGGTTCCGTCATCGGTGATCAGCAGGATATCCTCATCCGGATGAACCAGCAGGAGAGCTGCCAGCTCACCTGTTCTCTCCGTCAGGGTGATGGCCCGGATTCCCTTGCCGTTACGGCTCTGTTCCCTGTACATGTCAGGATCGGTCCGTTTGCCGTAGCCTCCGGTGGTGATGGCCAGAACGTGGGTATCGGGCTCCAGGATGGCCAGGTCAATCACCTCATCTTCCGGAGAAAGCCGGATGGAGCGGACACCCATGCTATTGCGCCCGGTGGGCCGCATACGACGTTCACTGAAGCGGATGGACATTCCCTGACGGGTGCCCATGATCAGCTCATCCCCCGCATTTGCAAGCCGTACCCCCACCAGCTCGTCTTCATCCCTGAGCACGATGGCAATAAGGCCGCTCTTGCGCATGTTGGCAAACTCGCTCAGGGACGTTTTCTTGATCAGTCCCTGACGGGTGCCCATGATGAGGTTCATGCCCTCGTCAACTTCCCTGGGCATGGGCAGCATGGTGGAGATCTTTTCACCGGGCGCCAGAGCCAGAAGGTTCACAATGGCGGTGCCTCTTGCGGTTCTGCCGGCTTCCGGAATCTGGTAGCACTTCAGGCTGTAGACCCTGCCCCGGTTGGAGAAGAACATGATTTCCTGATGGGTGCTCACCACACAAACCTGCTGTGCCCAGTCCTCTTCCTTGGTGGTCATGCCGCTGACCCCCCGGCCGCCCCTGTGCTGCTGCCGGTAGGTGGAGGCGGAGATGCGCTTGCTGTATCCCTCATGGGTGAGGGTTACCACCATGGCCTCCTCCTGGATCAGATCCTCCACGTCAATGTCGTTCTCAATGACGGAGAGTTCCGTTCTCCGCTCATCGCCGAAACGGTCCCGGATTTCCGAAATTTCACGCCGGATGACATCCATGAGCAGGTGCTCATCCGCCAGAATGGCGGAGAGGGTGGCGATGGTCTTCTGAAGTTCCTGGTATTCCTCCAGCAGGCGGTCTCTTTCCAGTCCGGTAAGACGGGCAAGACGCATGTCCAGAATCGCCTGGGCCTGCTTTTCGCTGAAGGCGAACCGTTCCATCAGGGCGGTCTTGGCGGTGGTGGTGTCAGGGCTGGAGCGGATCAGGGCGACGATCTCATCAATATGATCCAGTGCCTTCAGCAGGCCTTCCAGAATGTGAGCCCGGGCCTGGGCCTTGTTGAGATCAAAGCGGGTTCTGCGGGTCACCACTTCCTTCTGGTGCTCCAGGTAGTAGTACACCATTTCCCGGAGATTCAGGACCCGGGGTTTGCCATCCACCAGGGCCAGCATGTTGGCGCCAAAGGTTTCCTGGAGGGAGGTGTGCTTGTACAGGAAGTTCAGGATGACCTGAGGATGCACGTCCTTCTTCAGCTCAATGACAATGCGCATACCGTTCCGGTCGGATTCGTCCCGGATATCGGAGACGCCTTCCAGGCGCTTGTCATGGCACAGCTCCGCGATCTTGGCCACCAGATTGGCTTTGTTCACCATGTAGGGGATTTCGGTGACCACAATGCGGGAGCGGCTGCCGGGCATTTCTTCAATGCTGGACCTGGCCCGGACATCAATATGGCCATGCCCCGTGAAATAGGCTTCACGGATGCCGGAGCGGCCCAGGATGATGCCGCCGGTGGGGAAGTCCGGGCCCTTGATATGCTGCATCAGATCATCGATGGTGCAGTCCGGGTTGTCGATCATGCAGATGACACCGTTGATGACCTCCCGGAGGTTATGGGGAGGAATGTTGGTGGCCATGCCCACGGCGATGCCGTTGGAGCCGTTCACCAGCAGATTGGGAAAGCGGGAGGGAAGGACCGCGGGCTGGGTGAGGGTCTCGTCGAAGTTGGGATAGAAATCCACGGTATCCTTCTCAATGCCCTCCAGCATATGCATGGTGAGCTTCTGCATCCGGGCTTCCGTATAACGCATGGCGGCGGCACCGTCACCGTCGATGGAACCGAAGTTACCCTGACCGTCCACAAGGGGATAACGGATGGAGAAGGGCTGGGCCAGACGCACCATGGCGTCATAGACGGAGGAATCGCCATGGGGATGGAACTTGCCCAGCACATCCCCCACCAGACGGGCGCTCTTGCGGTAGGGCTTGTCGGGGGTCATGCCCAGTTCGGACATGTCAAAGAGAATTCTCCGGTGCACCGGCTTGAGACCGTCCCGGACATCGGGCAGAGCCCGGTCCACAATGACCGCCATGGCATAGGAGATGAAACTTTTCTTCATCTCCTCCTCCAGGTTGACCGGAATCAGCTTATCTTTTATATCGCTCATGTTGATCTCCTGAATTGCTCAAAGCGTGCGTCAGACGTCCAGGTCCTTGACCAGGTCGCTGTTCTGCTGGATGAACTGCTTGCGTGGCTCGACGGAATCGCCCATCAGCAGCGTGAACAGCTGATCCGCCTCCATGGCATCCTCCGGGGTGATCTGCATCATGGTACGGGTTTCCGGGTTCATGGTGGTGGCCCAGAGCTGCTCGGAGGACATTTCACCCAGGCCCTTGTAGCGCTGGATTTCCGGCTTCGGGTCACGCCCGATCTCATCCAGGACCCGCTGCAGTTCGTCATCGTCATAGACATAGCGCTCGAACTTGCCCCGGGTGACCTTGTACAGAGGCGGCATGGCGGCATAGACATAGCCCTTTTCCACCAGGGGACGCATGTAGCGATAGAAGAAGGTGAGAAGGAGAATGCGGATATGGGCGCCGTCCACGTCGGCGTCGGTCATGCAGACAATGCGGTGATAGCGCAGCTTGCTCTCGTCAAATTCCTCGCCGATGCCGCAGCCGAAGGCGGTGATCATGGATTTGATCTCCTGATTGTTCAGGGCTTTATCCAGCCGGGTCTTTTCCACGTTCAGGATTTTTCCCCGCAGAGGCAGGATCGCCTGAAAATGCCGGTCCCGGCCCTCCTTGGCAGATCCGCCGGCAGAATCTCCCTCCACCATGAAGAT
This sequence comes from uncultured Eubacteriales bacterium, assembly GCA_902774025.1. Lineage (GTDB taxonomy): Bacteria > Bacillota > Clostridia > Christensenellales > Aristaeellaceae > UBA2943. Next base: position 18,605 of record CACYGY010000091.1, on the reverse strand, counting down.
CTCGCACTTGGCGGGATCCCGCTCGGAGCAGTCCGCCAGCTTGCCCGGCAGGGAGGCACTGTCCAGAAGCCCCTTGCGCCGGGTGAGTTCACGGGCTTTCCGGGCGGCTTCCCGGGCCCGGGAGGCGCTGAGGCAGCGGTCCAGAATAATCCTGGCCACCGCCGGGTTTTCTTCCAGATAGGTGCTCAGCTCAGCGCTGACCAGAGAATCCACTACGCCCCGGACCTGGCCGGATCCCAGCTTGGACTTGGTCTGGCTCTCGAACTGGGGATCCTCCATCTTGATGCTGATAATGGCCGTCAGGCTCTCCCGCACGTCCTCGCCCTTCAGGTTGGCCTCGCTGTCCCGCAGGAACTTGTGGCGCCTGCCGTAGTCATTGATGGCCCGGGTCAGGGCTGAGTTGAAGCCCATGAGATGGGTGCCGCCGTCGGGGGTGGCGATATTGTTGGCGAAGGTATAGATACTGTCCTGGTAGGAGTCATTGTACTGCATGGCCACTTCCACCAGGATTCCGTCCTTGATGCCTTCGGTGTAGATGGGCTCCGGGAACAGGGGATTCCGGTTCTTGTTGAGGTACTTGACGAACTCCTTCAGACCGCCCTTGTAGCAGAAGTCGGATTCCTTCGGCTCCTCTCCCCGGTCATCCCTGTAGATAATGCGGATGCCCTTGTTGAGGAAGGCCATCTCCCTCAGGCGTGTCATGATGGTGTTGTATTCAAAGGAAATGCCGGGCTCGAAAATGCCCTCAGGATTTTCATCACTCCTGATATCCGGCCAGAAACGCATGGTGGTACCGGTGCGGTCCGTTTCCCCCACGACCTTCAGGTCATAAAGATACCTGCCCCGTTCATATTCCTGCTGATAGATTTTTCCGTCCTGGAAGACCTGGACCATCAGATGGGAGGACAGGGCGTTGACCACGGAAGCGCCCACGCCGTGCAGACCGCCGGATACCTTGTATCCTCCTCCTCCGAACTTGCCTCCGGCATGGAGGATGGTCAGGCACACCTCCACGGCGGGACGGCCCTTTGTGGGATGGATGCCTACGGGAAAGCCGCGGCCGTTGTCCGCCACCGTCACGCTTCCGTCCTTTTCCAGGGTGACCTCAATGCGGTCGCAGAAGCCCGCCAGAGCCTCGTCCACGGAGTTGTCCACAATTTCATAGACCAGATGATGCAGCCCCCTGACGTCCGTGGAGCCGATGTACATGCCGGGCCGTTTGCGCACGGCCTCCAGTCCTTCCAGAACCTGAATCTGCTCCTCTCCGTATTCGCCGGAGGAACGGGTGGAATTGTCCATATCCATGGGGGCGTCCGCCGTTGCAGCGCTTTCGGATGATTCCGGCGAAGGAACCGCTTCCCTTTTCTCTTCTTCCATACAGCACCTTAACCTTTCTGAATCAGATCTTCAGGACTCAGGGATGCCCGCGTCCGCAGCGTGCGCATGCCCACCGGGGTGAGATAACCGGTCAGTTCCGCCCTGTCTCCCGTCCCGCTCAGAAGGATGAGGGAATGAGGATCTGCCGACAGGGCGTGCAGATGTCCCCGGGCCTTCAGGGCCTCCATGACCTGCCGGGCACCGGGGGAGGGGGATGACGTCAGATCCATCATGGCAATGACGCTTTCCAGGGGTACCGTGCGCCCCTGTCCGATATGCAGCAGCATGTTCCGCCTCCTTCGGATGCCTTCCGGAAACCCCGGTGAAACATCACTGAATTATACCATTTTTTCGTGAAAAAAGGAAGCTTTTTCACACAATCCAGAGCACAAAAATTCAACAGGATGAAGGGGGAGAGAGGGGAGACAGGGAGGGAAGCGGAGGGGCACGGAGGAAGCGTGGAGATCCACCCCTTTTCAAGAGGGTACAGTTATGTTAAAATGACGTAGTTGGGTCCACGGGCCCGGAATTTGGGCATTTCACGATTCACCGGGGCATGCCCGGCGGGTCGTGTTTCCAGAAGCGGATGAAAGTATTGGAGGAATGTGCATGATTACAGCAGGCGATTTCAAAAAGGGACTGACGGTTGAATGGGACGGCGGCGTCTGGACGATCGTGGATTTCCAGCATGTGAAGCCCGGCAAGGGTGCGGCCTTTGTCCGCACCAAGATCAAGAACGTCATGACCGGTGCCGTGGTGGAGCGGTCCTTCAACCCCACCGACAAGATGCCCAAGGCCATCATTGAGACCAAGGAAATGCAGTACGTCTATAATGACGGCGATCTGTACTATTTCATGGACAATGACTCCTTTGAGCAGCTGCCTCTGAATCACGGGCAGGTGGAGGACGCCATTCCCTTCGTCAAGGAAGGCACCAATGTGACCGTCCGCTTCTTCAAGGGCAGTGCTTTCTCCGTGGAAGCCCCCAACTTTGTGGCTCTTCAGGTGACGGATACCGAGCCCGGTTTCAAGGGTGACACGGCGTCCAATACCTACAAGCCTGCCACGGTGGAGACCGGTTACAGCCTCCAGGTACCGCTGTTCATCAACACGGGAGATATGATCCGTATTGATACCCGGACAGGCGAGTACATGGAGCGCGCCTGATTCTGAAGGAGGCGTCATGGACAAGCTTTCGATGAAGGCCGGGTATCTCAGGGGCCTGGTGGACGGAGCGCAGCTGAAGACGGATGATTTTCAGGCAAAGTTTTTCAGAGGCATGGTGGATTTTGCGGACGCGGTGGCGGAGAGTGTAAAGGAAATCCAGTCCAGGGTCGATGAGGTGGAGGAGGAACAGGATACCGCCAGAGACCGGGAGGAAGGCATTCTCCGGACACTGGAAGCCGTGTCGAGCATCTCTCAGCTGATGGGTTACCTGGAGAGTCTGAGAGATGAATATGAGGAAGACATGGATGATGATCTGGACGAAGATGAGATGGACGATGACGATGATCTGAAGGAAATCTTCGGCCACTTCGAAGGCGAGACGAAGTCAGATGCGGACGGGGAACTGGACGAGGATGATGACGCGCCGGATCCCGGGGTTGTCTTCCTCCATCGGAAAAAGGACAGGAAAAAGTAAAATGGAAAGCCTCCGGCGGTTCCGGAGGCTTTCTTTCACGTGAGGGGAATCAGGGCAGTTTTCCGGCGCAGAGAATGTCCGGAATGGTTCGGTCATTCACGTCCTCCCCGCCCTTTTCACTCAGCTGGACACTGCTGCCCAGGAACAGCATGGCGCTGGTGTTCCCGCCGTCCAGGTTGATGGCGTCCATGCAGCCCATGTCCTGGAGAATCCGGGCGCAGGTCTGCAGGTCAGCGCCTTCCGAATGGGCTTTCCTGCCTTCCACAAGCAGCCCCACATAATGCCCGTCCTCCACAATGCCCATGCAGGATCGGGGTTCGCTGTACCGGTAGGCCTTGTCACTCAGGTCCTGGATCTCCCCGTTTTTCAGCAGGATGGGCCCGAAGGCCAGCACATTCTCCGCCCCGGCCTTCTGGTAATCGGCGGCGGACATCTCATAACACTCATGCACCTCGCCCCTGCCGGAGGCCCACAGGCCCAGCGTGGCCAGGTTGGGGGTGGCGTGAACGTATTTGGAATAGGTTTTCTTGTACAGAATTTTTCCGTCCCGGAGGATGACGCCGGGATATTTGTCGTGGCTGACCCGGTAGGAGTAGAAGTCGCCGCTCTGGGCATAGACCACCTGATCCCGCAGGGCGATCTCCTGGGGCAGGCCGTTGGTGCGGCCGGGCCGGGATTCGTTCCAGGGCCGGGTATACAGTCCGGTGCCTCTGCGGCAGTAGATTTCCGCCGTATACCATGTGAGCAGGGGAGACTTTGTCTGATGCCGCTGGATTTCAAGACGGGTATCGGCATCGATGTAAAGCCAGAGCCCTGATGTGTGGCTCGCGTAGGCGAAGGCCACACCCGCCTCATCCAGGAAGCCGTCAGCGTTGGGCTCGGGCATTTCCTCCGGCGAGGACACGTAAAGGACTTCCCCCGTTGCCGCAGAACAGAGGAAGCACAGCAGGAGCATGAACGTGAAGAAACGTTTCATCCATACCTCCAGGAAAAGGGAAGGCGCAGCATTCCTGCGCCTTCCGGTCCATCAGATGTTTTCCAGTCTGGCCTGCCCCGCCCGAACGCGGCGGAGGGTTTCCTCCCGGCCCAGAAGATAGGCGATCTCCATGGCGCCGCCGGGGGTGCTGGCCTGGCCGGAAATCGCGATGCGAAGCGGCCAGAGTACGGCGCCGTTCTTCATGCCGGATTCCGCGATGGCGCTCATGATCCGGTCATGGATTTCAGTTTCTGTCCACTGGCTGTTCTCAATGCTTTCCAGCACGGGCAGGCAGAGGGCCAGGGATGCCCGGGCCACTTCGGGATTGGTCTTCATTTTTTTGTGGGTATACAGCTCCACATCATAGTCCGGGAGCTGGGCGAGGAAGCGGATCATGTCGGGAATGCGCCCGAAGACTTCCGTGCGCTCCTGCATCAGCTGGGCCAGGCGCCGGAAATCGAACTTGTCCGGGTCCAGCACCTGGCTGAACCAGGGCGTGGCCTTCTCCAGGTAGGTTTCAAAGGGAAGACGGCGGATGTACTCAAAGTTGAACCAGGTGAGTTTGTCCGGGTCAAAGATTCCCGGTGCCTTGTTGAGACGGTGAAGGTCAAAGGCTTCCACCAGCTCGGGCAGAGTGAAGAATTCCCGCTCTAGGCATCCCCGTCCCGCTTGCTCAGCTTGTGCTGACTGTCCCGCATGACTGTGGGCAGATGCACGTAGACAGGCCGTTCCCAGCCCAGGGCGTCATAGAGCAGGTTGTACTTGGGGGTGGAGGAGAGATATTCCGCCCCCCGCATGACATGAGTGATGCCCATGAGATGGTCGTCAATGACGTTGGCGAAGTTATAGGTGGGCAGGCCGTCGGCCTTGATGAGGACCATGTCGTCCAGCGTGTCGTTGGGGAAGGACATTTCCCCGTAAACCTCATCCACATAGGTGCTGACCCCCTCGGTGGGGGCGTTGAGGCGGATCACATAGGGATCGCCCCGGTCAAGGCGCGCCTGCACCTCCTCCGGGCGCAAATGGAGACAGTGCTTGTCATACTTGAAGGTTTCTCCCCGTTTCTCCGCATCCTGACGGCGTCCGGCCAGTTCCTCCTCCGTGCAGAAGCAGTAGTAGGCATGGCCGCTCTCCACCAGCTGACGGGCATAGGGAAGATACAGGTCTTTCCGTTCCGACTGGACATAGGGGCCGCAGGGACCGCCGTTGTCCGGACCCTCGTCCCAGTTGAGTCCGCAGGCCTTCAGGGTGTCATAGATGACTTCCGTGGCGCCTTCCACAAAACGCGCCTGGTCCGTGTCCTCAATGCGCAGAATGAACTGGCCGCCCATCTTGCGGGCGTAAAGATAGTTGTACAGGGCCGTCCGGACCCCGCCCAGATGCATGAACCCCGTGGGACTGGGAGCGAAGCGCGTGCGAACTGTCATGATCGATCCTCTCAATTCTCAGAAACTTATCTGGAGATTTTGGCCCACGTGTCCCGCAGGCCTACCGTGCGGTTGAATACAGGGGCGTCCTGCGTGGAGTCCGGATCCTTGCAGAAGTATCCGTTGCGCAGGAACTGATAGGTCTGGCCGTTCTCCGCCGCTGAGGCGCATTTTTCGCAGAAACCGTGAATCTCCGTGAGGCTGTCGGGATTCAGGCGGGCGATGAAATCCTTCCGGTCATGGGAGGTGTTCTCGCCTTCCTCGTCCTCTGTTTCCTCCTCCACATCCTCGACCAGAAGCGGTTCATAGAGACGGGCAGTCATGGGCACACAGTCATGGACGCCCAGCCAGTGGAGGGTTCCCTTCACCTTCCGTTCCGCGCCGGGCGTGCCGCTGGCGCTGTCCAGGTCCACGGTGCAGTGAAGCTCGGTGATCTCGCCCTTTTCATTCTTGACGCACTCGTCGCAACGGATGATGTAGGCGCCTTTCAGGCGGACCTCATTGCCGGGATAGAGACGGAAATATTTCTTTGCGGGCACCTCCATGAAATCGTCCTGCTCCACATAGATCTCCCGCTCGAAGGTGACGGTGCGGCTGCCCCATTCGGGGTGATCCGGATGATTCTCCAGCTCAATCTCAAGCCGTCTGTCTTCGGGCCAGTTGGTGAGAACCACCTTCAGAGGTCTGAGAACGGCCATGATCCGGGGAGCACGTTTTCCCAGATCGTCCCGGACGCAGTGCTCCAGCAGGGCGGTATCCACGACGGAGTCTGCCTTGCTCAGCCCGATTTCCGCCACAAAGGCGCGGATGGACTCGGGAGTGTATCCCCGGCGCCGCATGGCGCAGAGGGTGGGCATTCTGGGGTCATCCCAGCCCCGGACATAGCCGCCTTCCACCAGGGCGCGGAGGTACCGCTTGCTCATGACGGTGCGGTTCAGGTTCAGACGGGCGAACTCAATCTGGCGGGGGCGGGAGGGCAGCAGATTCGCAGCCTTCTCCACCACCCAGTTGTACAGGGGGCGGTGGATTTCATACTCCAGGGAGCACAGGGAGTGGGAAATGCCCTCCATGGCGTCCCCGATGGGATGGGCGAAGTCATACATGGGATAGATGCACCACTTTTTGCCGGTCCGCCAGTGCTCCTTGTAAAGAATCCGGTACAGCGTGGGATCCCGCATGACAATGTTGGGACTGGACATGTCGATTTTCGCCCTCAGGACCCGGGACCCCGCCGGGAACTCACCGTTCTTCATCCGGCGGAACAGGTCCAGGTTTTCCTCTACGCTCCGGTCACGCCAGGGACTGTTTCTGCCGCTCTCGGTGAGGGTTCCGCGGTATGCGCGCATCTCATCCCTGCTCAGCTCGTCCACGTAGGCAAGCCCGCGGAGGATCCAGTCCTCGGCAATCTCATAGCATTTGTCATAATAATCGGAAGCATAGTAAAGGCCGCCTGTCCAGTGGAAGCCCAGCCAGTGGATATCCTCCTCAATGGCCCGGACGTATTCCATGTCTTCCTTGGCAGGATTGGTGTCGTCAAAGCGGAGATTGCACTGACCGCCGTACTTTTCGGCAGTGAGGAAATTGGTGATCAGTGCCTTGCAGTGACCGATATGCATATAGCCATTGGGCTCGGGAGGAAAACGGGTGTGCACACGCGTATACACCTGATTTTCAAGATCCTGATCAATGGCGTCCCAGATAAAATTGGAACGGACGCTGGTTTCTTCCATGGACTTACCCATCCTTCCGGAAAGAGAGTTGAGGCCCTGGGCCTCAGGGCATTATAGTGTTTTTGCGGCATGAAATCAACCGCAGGGGGCGGGCACGTAAAAAGACTGTCCGCGTGGACAGTCTCAGGCAGAGTCGTGAGAGTTATGAAATCAGCCGCGCTTCATGGCCGCGAAGCACTCGCTGCAATAAACGGGACGATCTTCACGGGGCAGGAACGGAACCTGTGTCGGTTTGCCGCAGTTGGCGCAGATGGCGTCATGCATTTCCCGAGGAGCACCGGCAGCGGGGCGGCTGGCCTTGCGTGCGTCACGGCAGGCCTTGCAGCGGGTGGGCTCATTCTGGAAGCCTTTTTCCGCGTAGAATTCCTGCTCGCCGGCGGTGAACACAAACTCAGCGCCACAGTCTTTGCAAACCAACGTCTTGTCTTCGTACATGGTAAGGAAACCCCCAAACAAAAGAATAGTTCGGTGACATCTTCAGCTGACCTGGTCTTTGCCCCCACACCCGCCGTCTGGGAGGTAGCTCAACGCATCAGCGCCCTCACGCACTCCTCTCGGGAAAACCCGGACGGACTTACTTCTGGACCGCACCATGCTCCCCGCCGCCTTGGACGGATTACGTGGACCGTTTCGCCTGCGACTGGCATCGGCTTGCAACCACAGACCCGAAGAAATCAACCAAGCATATTATAAGCCGGATGAAATGATCGTCAAGGACCCTTTCCCCTTTTCAGGCGCTTCCGGGAAGGTGAAATGCATAAAAGTGAATAAAAAAGACAATCCGAAAACAATTTACACCTCTCTCCCGTGCCCTGCCTTGTTCCGCTCCCCCGGGGGCGGTATAATCCCCCCGGGAGGCGATGTGCATGAAAAAATGGTTCTGTCTGCTCCTCGTGCTGATGATGCCCGTGGCCGCAATGGCCGCCATGGATACGGAAAAGCTGGAGGCGGCGGAAGGGGCTCAGGTGTTCCTGGACGAAAATGACGTGGATACGGTGATCCGCCTGGGCACCCAGCCCTTCTTCGGGAGCCTGGAGATGGAAGATACGGACCTGTGCGGGTATCTGGACTTTGTGGTAATGCCCAATCAGGAGGACCTGGTGGTTCTGCGGCTCATGCTGTGCGTGGAGACGCAGGAACCCATCCGGGCCGAGACGGTGATCCTGACGGTGGGAAAGAAGAGTTATCGGTTTGACGGCCTTCAGTGCACCGGGAACGAATACGACATGACCTACTATGAGGATTATACCCTGGGCATGGGGAAGGAAGGCCTGGCCATGCTCAAGGCTTTCGGGGAAGGAAAAACGAACGAGATCGCCCTTTCGCTGGACGGAAGGATTGACGGCCGTCTGACCCTGGACCGGAAGCAGGTGGCCTCCATTGTCAGCCTTGCCAGGAAACTGGGCTACAGCAGGCAGGACATGGAATTCATTGAGCTGAACTGGCCCCAGACCCGCCAGTAGGCTTCAGGTGCCATTTTCCCGGGTGAGGTTTTTCATCCAGTTGAACCGGTTGATCTTCACAAGGGCCACGAAGCATTTGAGGATCTGATCACACTTCAGGCAGGCGAAGACCACCCAGTGGGGCGCCTGCAGGTGGGCGGCCAGAATGGCGGAGGGAAGAACCACCAGCAGGACAAAGACGGTGTCGTTCCGGAAGACGAAACTGATATCGCCCCCGGACTTCACCAGGCCCGCCAGGCAGGCTGCCTGATAACAGGAACCGACGGATGTGACGGAAAGCACGGTGCACAGTTCCAGGGTTGCCTTTGCACTTTCCGGGGCGATGGCTCCGTACAGGCTGACAAAGGGTTCCTTCAGAAAATAGATCAGGGCGCCGGTGCACAGGCCCACGGCGAAAAACAGAATCTGCACAGTGACGGCGTACTCTTTCATGAGCGCCGTTTTTCCTGCGCCGATGGTTTTTCCCGTGATGATGCCCACCGCCGCGGACATGCCGTTGATGGCCACAAAGGCCAGGGTGTTCAGCGTGTTGGCAATGCTCAGGGCGGCGATGACATACTGGTCGAAGCGGCCCATGATCATGGCGTTGCCCATCATGTTGATGCTCCAGATCACCTGTCCCGCCACAATGGGCAGGCCGTAGCGCAGGAAGTCCCGGCGAAGGACGCGGTCGCTAATGAGCAGATCCCGGGGACGTACCATAAGCCGCTGATCCTTCCGGAAGACGTAGAAGACCATGATGAGGCATTCCAGAATGCGGGAAATCAGGGTGGCCAGCGCGGCACCCTTCACGCCAAGGGCCGGGAAGCCCAGACGGCCGAAGATGAGGACACGGTTGAGGATAAGGTTGAACAGAAGGGAGAGGGCCGCGTTGATCATGCCGATCCGGGCGTTTTCCACGCTGCGCATGGCGGCAGTGAGGACCTGGGTGACACAGAAAAAACCATAGGACAGACTGACGATGCGCAGATAAACGGTACCCTCCCGGATGACATCCGCGTCGGAGGTGAAAAGGCGCAGCACCGGTTCCGGAAAGAGGACGCACACAGCCCCCAGGGTCAGGGATACCACGAGGGAAAAATGCAGGGCGATGGAGGTCAGGCGGCGGATGCTCAGGGTGTCCTTCTTCCCCCAGTACTGTGCGGAGAGGATCAGCATGGCACCCTCAATGCCCCCGGAAAAGAGCTGAAGCAGGGTCTGGACCTGTCCGCCCATGTAAACCCCGGACAGAGCCGCGTCCCCCAGGGTACCCACCATCAGATGGTCCGCGAAGGTGACGGCAAAGGTGATGAGGTTCTGCAGGGCCAGGGGGAGGGCCAGGCGCAGGAGAGTCCGGTAAAAGGACCTGTCCCGGGTGAGAAGAGGAGAGGGCATGGGTCGCCATCCTTTCACAGTCGGCGGGAGAAACAAAAGAACTTCGGGCCATGCGCGAAGTTCTTTTTTCTTCAGTCAGGGGAGAGTGAACTCAATCCGGGCCGCCCGGCCCACAAAGGTGATCTCGTGAAGGGACAGGGTGACGGCGTCATATTCCCGGTCAAAGGACTGGAGCATGACGGTGGAGGCGTCCACTCGGCGGATTTTCCGCAGGCACCGGTGGGACTGATACTCCACCAGCATCACCGCCCCGTCAATGGGGCTCTGGGCCGGCACAATGAGGGCCAGATCCTGGGCGTGGATCCGGAAACCCCGCATGCTGTCATCCGGCACCAGGAAATAGAACACCTTGTCCGGGGCAGCGCCTTCGATGCGGCCTTCCAGGATGGGGAGCAGCCGGTGGTCCACGCTCTTCATCACAGCGTTGTAAACGGGTACATTCTTCAGGACACTCCGGAGGGCATCCAGCCAGATGCTGCCGGTGACGCCCTCTTCCTTTCCCTCCTCCTTCGTTCCGGCCACCTTTTCGGCCTGGGGCGGAGGGGAGGGCTTTTTCAGCTCCCTGGCCATCTGGGGCTGTACCTGAGCCAGGTCCACGGTGGAGGCGATGTCGTCCAGGGAGAAATCAGCTTCCGTCTGCTGGGTGAGGCCGATTTTCTTCAGGATCCGCCGGGCCTGATCGTCCGGGATGATTCTTGTGCCGTTCTCCACGGCGATGATGTAGCTTTCACTGACGCCGCACTTCTTTGCCACCTGCTTCGGGGTCATCTTCTGGCGCAGGCGCTCGGTGCGCAAAAGGTCTCCAAGTCTGGACATCTTCGGTTCCTTCCTTATTCAGGGTTTTTCAGGCATGCTTCCAGGTCCTGCCAGGTCTGGACTCCGGGAAAACAGGCAAGCTTTGAGGACGGGTCCGGTGCTTCCAGCTTTCCGGGCAGGCTGCCTGTCTTCAGCAGGCACAGGGCCAGGGCGTCGGCGGGGGGCAGCAGGGTGACCGGTTCCCCGAAGACATCGGCGGCGGGAAGCGTTTCGGGAAGCGTGAAGGGAATGCGGGGAACGCCTGCGTGCACCGTCAGGTCCGCGCCGTCAAAGTGATATTCCGCCTCGCACCAGTCCTCGTGGACCTCTTCCCGGGATTTCATGCCCAGCCGCGTCAGCACCCGGTCCATGGCCTCATAGGACGAGCGGGGACAGCAGATGTCAAAGGCATGCCAGGTATCCGTCAGACCGTGCCGGACCAGAGCGTATTCGCCGCCCAGCGCCATGGGAACGGACCCGGAGCGGCACTTTGACGCCAGGTGCCGGATGGCTTTTTCCTTCAGAGCCATGGGCAACCCTCCTTCCAGAGGCGCATTGTAGCGCAATCCGCCGGACGTGACAAGCATCAGGGTTTCTTCCTTCTGCGGTGCCGGCGCCGCAGGAGGAGGAGGAGAAGGATGAGGCAGACTGCAAGGGCCAGCAGGAAGGGCCATGCCCATACCAGGAAGACCAGCACATCCTCCAGAAAATCCGTGAAACGGCTCCATCCGGAACCCGCGGCGGAGGACAGACGGTCCTCCAGGCCCAGGTTCCTGCTGGTGACCCGTTCCCCCGCGGTCTCTTCCTGCAGGGAGAGGGTGATGGCGGACTCACGGACACGGCGGTCGACGCGGTTCAGGGTTTCCTGACAGACGTCGATCTGATACTGGGTTTCCGCGATCTTGTCCTCCAGCTCCAGAAGGTCGCTGAGATCTGCAGCCTGGGTGATGAGCTTCTGCAGCCGCTCCATGAGCGCTTTCTGAGTCTCCAGACGGGTGCTGAGGTCCCGGTAGGATTCCGTCACATCCTCTGCCTGCTGATCCTGATAGGTGATCCGGCCGGCCTGCGCGGAGGCGGAGAAGAAGGCGTCGAACTGCTGTGCGGGGATGCGGCAGCTCATGTTTCCGTGGCGCAGTCCCGTGCTGTTCTGGTAAACGGAGGAGGAAACCAGTGTTCCGCCCAGATCCTGGATCAGGGATTTCAACAGATCCATGGACGTGTCAAAATCCTGTGTGGAAAGGGAGAGCGTACCGGTGCAGATGATCCGGCTTCCCTCTTCCGCCTCCCCGTTCAGGGTGCCTTTCTCCGCGGCATAGGTGTCTGCGGCCATCAGGCCCATGGCCGGAGTGACCGCATCCTCCAGAGCGTCCTCGTAGATCATGGCGCCGTCATAGACTTCATACTCCGCGTCGCTTTCGTAGGCGGCGGTCATGCTGTTGCTGTCACCACCGCCGGCGGCGTAGAGCCTGGGGGCGGCGGTGGAGGCGGGAGCGGGAAACGGTGTGTTTTCCGTAAGAAGCATCCGGCGTTCCGGCAGATAGGGCCGGGCCAGAACCGTGCCCAGGACGATCAGGAGTGCGGCCGCAAGGGTGGACAGGGTGCGCCAGGGAATGGAACGGCGCTTCCTGTTGGGCGTTTCCTCCGCCTCAGGGAGTTCCCGCAGACGCTCCCGCCAGGCGCGGGAGGCCTCTTCGGGCAGGGGCGGCATATCCTCGTCCAGGCCGGAAAGGCTCTGATGAAGATTTTCCATTGCCTCCCTGACACGCCTCAGTTCAGGGTCGGCCTCTTCCATGGCAGACATGCGTTCCATCTCTTCCGGGGTCATGGAGCCGTCCAGAAACCGGTCAAGAAGGACATCGTAGATTTCATTCATAAGGTTCTGTCCTCCTTTTTTTCAGATTGGACGCGTGAGGAAGGGTCCGGTTCCCGGAGGTCGGAAAGCTCTGCCAGAAGCTTCTTTCTGGCCCGGTTGATGCGGCTGCGCACGGTTCCGCCGGGCACCCGCATCTGTCCTGCGATCTCCTCGTAGCTCAATCCCTCCATGGCGTAAAGGGTCAGGGCGGTGCGCTGGTCCGGGTCCAGATGGTCCAGGGCCCGGCGCAGGCGCTCCCGCTCCTCCCGCTTTTCCGTCTGAACGGAAGGGGAAGGCGCGGGATCCGGCAGGTCCATGCCCTCCTCCCGGAGCCTGTCGGCGGAGTCCGCCTGTCTCACCTTTCTTTTCCGCAGGGCATCCATGCAGGCGTTGACGGCAATATGATACAGCCAGGTACTGAAGGAGGCGTCTCCCCGCCAGGAGCCGATGGACAGATAGGCTTTGAGCATGGCGTCCTGCATGGCATCCTGGGCATCCTGCGTGTGCTGCATGAGACGGTAGCAGCATTTCCAGATCATGTCCTCGCAGGGCACGGCCAGACGCTCGAAGGCGTCCCGGTCTCCCCCTCGGGCACGCTGGACCAGAATCTCATCCATGAACTTTCTTCCTTTCCTTCACGGTCCGCTTTCCTGGACGGAGGCGGGCGTGAAAAGTTCCCTGTCAGGTCAGCTGCAGCTGATAGAGCTTCTTGTAAATCCCGCCCAGGTCCAGCAGTTCCTGATGGGTGCCGCTTTCCCGGACGCGTCCGTGATGCATGACGATGATCCGGTCAGCATGCTGGATGGTGGACAGACGGTGGGCGACCATAATGGTGGTGCGGCCGCGCATGAGGGTTTCCAGGGCTTCCTGAATCCACTGTTCGGTTTCCGTATCGATGTTGGCGGTGGCCTCGTCCAGAATCAGGATGGAGGGGCGGAACGCCAGGGTTCTGGCAAAGGAGAGAAGCTGGCGCTGTCCGGCGGAGAAGGTGGAACCCCGCTCCGTCACGGCCTGGCTGTAGCCCAGGGGCAGACGCCGGATAAAGCGGTCGGCGTTCACCTCACGGGCGGCCTCCGTCACCTGTTCTTCCGTAATACCTTCCTCCAGAAGGCGGATGTTGGAGGTAATGTCACCGGTAAAGATGAACACGTCCTGCTGGACCTGGCCGATAAAGCGGCGAATGTCTTCCCGCTTCAGATCCCGGATGTCATGGCCGTCCAGGGTGATCCTGCCTTTCTGAATGTCGTAATACCGGCCGATGAGGTTCAGGATGGAGCTCTTTCCGGCGCCTGTGGCACCGACAAAGGCCACGTTCTGCCCGGGCTCAATGACAAAGGAGACGTCCCTGAGCACCCAGTCCTCCCCCGTGTAGGCAAACCATACGTGCTCAAACTCAATCCGGCCCCGGACATTCTCAAGGGGATAAGGGTCCGGCGGGTCCTGGATGAGGGGCTTCACGTCCAGGAGAGTGAAGATTTTCTCCCCGCTGGCAATGGCGTTCTGCAGGGTGGAGAACTGTTCCGCCATTTCCTGAATGGGCTCGAACAGAGAGGAAATATACTGGGCAAAGATGTACAGGGTGCCGATGGAAAGGGTGCCCGTGAGCACGGAGGAGGAGCCGGCGAAGAGCACGATGACCAGGGCCAGAACCGAGAGGAAATACAGCAGGGGGCGGAAGGTGGCGTTGATCATCATCTCCCGCCAGCCGGCACTGTACAGTTCCCGGTTGTGCTTGCGGAATTCCAGGAACTTGCGCTTTTCCTGGGCGAAGAGCTGAATGATCTTCATTCCGGAAAGGTGCTCGGACAGGTACGTGTTCAGGGATGTGAGCATGGTGCGGGTGATCCGGTGCGCCTTGCGGCTGAGCACCCGGGAAAGCCATGTGAGGAAGGCCACCAGGGGGATCAGGATGAAGCTCATGAGAGCCATACGCACGTCCAGGACCAGCATGATGACCGCCAGACCCAGAATCTTGACCGCGTTCTGGAAAAGCTTGACCAGAATGTTGGCGAATACGTCGTTGATGGCTTCCACGTCGTTGGTGAGCCTTGTGACGATTTTCCCCACGGGCGTGATGTCAAAGAAACGCATGGTCAGGGATTCCACATGCCGGAACAGGTCCTGGCGCACCCCGTAGATGATGTCCTGTCCCATTTTCTGCAGCATGAGGTACTCCACCCGATGGAAAACGAACAGGGCCAGAAGCACCAGGGCATAGTAGAGGGAAGCCCGGAGGATGCCGGCCATGCGCGCCTCTGCCTGTTCTCCCGGCTGGAAATCCCCGGTGATGTACTGGTCGATGGCGTTGCCGATGAGGATGGGTCTGTAGAGCTCCAGCGCCGTGATGGCCAGCACCAGCACGAGGCAGAGCACCAGGGTTTTCCGGTAGGGCTTCAGGTACCGGAGCAGACGCGTCATGGGGTTGCCGTCGTAGTGGATATCCTCCTCATCAGCGTTCCGCATGCTGAGGAGACGGCGGAGATCCTCCCGGCGCTTCCGGAAGGATGTGGAACCGGATGGTTCAGGCATGACTCTCCGCTCCTTCCTCATGAATCTGTTTCTCCAGCTGCTGGCGGTCCCAGATGGACCGGTAGATGCCGCCCAGGTCCATCAGTTCCTGATGGACGCCGTATTCAGCCTCCCGCCCGTCCTCCAGCACCAGAATGTGATCGGCGTGCTGAATGGTGGAGACCCGGTGGGCAATGATCAGGGTGGTGCGGTTTTTCCGGGCCTCCTCCAGGTTCCGGAGGATCTGTTCCTCCGTGTCCGTGTCCACGGCGCTCAGGGCGTCGTCCAGAATGAGAACGGGGGCGTTCTTCATCAGGGCCCGGGCAATGGCCGTGCGCTGTTTCTGCCCTCCGGACAGGGTGACGCCCCGCTCGCCCACCAGGGTGTCGTATTTTTCCGGGAACTCCATGATACTGTCGTGAATGCAGGCCAGACGCGCTGCCTGTTCCACTTCCCCGGGGCTTGCATGATCCACGCCGAAGGCGATGTTCCCCAGAAGCGTATCTGAAAAGAGGAACTGATCCTGCGGCACATAGGAAATGGAGGCGTGCAGGAGTCCAAGGGGAATATCCCGGAGCGGATGGCCGTCCAGGGTGATCATGTCCGGCCTGTCCGTGTCATAGAGGCGCTCGATGAGGCTGGCCAGGGTGGTTTTTCCGCTTCCGGTGCGTCCGATGATGGCCAGGGTTTCTCCCTGCCGGACATGCACGCAGATATCCGTCAGGGCATTGCGGCCGGCTCCGGGGTAGGCAAAGGACAGATGGTTCAGGGTGATCTCTCCCCGGATCTCCCGGATGGAGGAATCTCCTGTGTCCACAATGTCCGGCTTCTCGGAGAGAATCACCCGCAGGCGCTTCATGGAAGCCATGCCCCGGGCGATGGAGGCGATGCACTCCCCCACGGCGATCATGGGCCAGACCAGATTTCCCACATACATGTTGAAGGCCACAAACTGTCCCAGGGAGATTTCCCCGTAAATGGCAAGACTGCCGCCGTAGAGCAGGGTCAGGAGGATGGAAATGCCGATGACCAGTTCCAGCAGGGGAATGGCCAGGGCGACCAGGCGCGCCAGGCGCAGGTTCTTCTCCTTGTTGTTCAGGTTGTGCCGGGCGAAGGCCAGCAGCTCCTTCTTTTCCTGAACGAAGGCCTTGATGACCCGGATGCCGCTGATGGTCTCCTGCACGTGGTCCGTGAGGTCGGAAAAGGCTTCCTGACGGGCCAGGAAACGCCGGTGCATCACCTTTCCGAAGAGGATATCCCCCCCGATAATCAGCAGCATGGGTGCCACGGCAATGAGGGTCAGCTTCAGGGAGACGTACCGCACCATTCTGTCCAGCACCAGGATGAGCATGACCGTGGCGTCAAAGGTGGTGACAATGGTCATGCCCAGCAGGTCCCGGACGGCCTGGAGATCGTTGGTGAAATGCGCCATGAGGTCACCCGTCTTGTGTTCGTTGTAATAGCGCTGGCTCAGGGTTTCCAGATGAGCGAACATGTCGTCCCTCAGATCCCGCTCGATTTTCCGGGAGGCGCCGAAGATGAAGTACCGCCAGCCGAAACGGCCCAGGGCGACAATGGTGCCGTAGAGGAGAATGGTGAGCACGAGGCTGCGGACACCCTGAAGATCCAGAGACTGGCCGGACAGCCCGTCCGTGATGTTCCCCGTGAGCTGTGGAATCCGCACAATGAGGACATCCACCGCAGTCAGGGACAGAATGCCCAGAAGATAGAACCACCAGTAACGGCGCAGATAATGAAGGATCAGATGAATATCTTTACGCATTGCTTCCTTCCATGCCTGTCAACAGGTCAGACGGTTGTCATGTAAGCCAGGAGCGTACCGCTCAGGCTCAGGGAAAAGCCCAGAATGAAAAGGGGAAGCTGAAAAAGGTCAAACCGCTCGGAACGGGGGCGGAAGAGCAGAATGCCCACAAACAGGAAGGGCAGGGCGTCCAGCAGGTAACGGTTTCCCCACTGGAAGGCGCCCAGGGTTCTGTGCATGCAGGTGACGAGGAGATGGGCAACGGTCAGCAGGGGAATCCAGATGCGAAGATGCCGGACGGGGGCGGATTCGTCCCTGTGCAGGACAGCGTTTGCCAGGGACGCCAGGAAGGTTATGTACAGAGGGTTCATAATGAAGAAACAGTATGTGTCCATATATTCCGGAACCATCCGCCCCCGCTCGTTGAAGGCAGGGAAGCGGAGCAGGGTGAGGAGATGATCGGATACGTAGGAAAGGGAGAACTGCTTTCCGTACTTCTGGAATTCCGGCAGGTAGTTGTGGCCGAACTCCAGTGGATTTCCGAACCTGGCATAATTCAGGATCATGTAGATCAGGGCGATCACCAGGGGTGGCAGGATCCAGGTCCAGTGTTCCTTCAGCCATCTGCCCCAGGACCTTTGGGGTGTACGGGCTCTGAGAAGACAGATCAGGACCGGGAAGAAGAGGGCCACAAGGGGTCTGCAGCCCACGGCGCACGCCCAGAAGCACAGGGACCAGCCGCCCCTCCCGTTGAGGGCGGCGGCAATGGCGCTGAGACAGAGGGTAAAGCAGAAGGACTGGGCCATGAACCAGACCCAGCCGGTCTGGGCGATGAACATGAATCCGGTGCTCAGGAACAGAAAGAGAACGTACAGGTACAGACTCAGGTTGCTGCCGCAGACGGAGCGGTAGATCCGGACAGCCTGGATGACCCCCAGCATCACGACAATCCAGCATACAAGGGTTTCGGAGGCGTTTGTACCGAAAAAGAGGGCCAGCGGGAGCATGACAAAGGAGGGAAAGGGAGGAAAACTCACATAGTATTTCCCTTCATGGATGGCCAGTTCCAGCCAGGAATAATCCATGCCGAGATCCAGACGTCCCTGCAGCCAGGCACAGGCCTGAAGCGTATAGGAATTGTAGGGATTCCCGGACAGAGGCCAGTAACCTGTAAAGCAGGCGGTGACGGTCATGACGGCCAGGACGCACAGGGGAGCGATGAAAAAAGCGATATCCGGGCGAAAAGGGCGCTTTCGGAGGAACGGGCGGTTTGGCTTCATTCGAAAAACTCCTTCTGCTGAAGACACTTTCGGTTCATTTATACCAGAGTTGAAAGACAAGTCAAGGAAGAATTCCCGCGGGCGGGGAGGAAAGCGGTGTCCGGAACCGGTCAGGGGAAAGGGGAAAGGACTGCGGACCGGGAGAAGGAAGACGGATTCACGAACATTCCGGATGAAAATTCAGAAAAAAGTCCGTCAAAAGGCAAACAATCCAGCTGAAAAAGCAGGGAAACCTGAAAAGAAACCGGGAATAGACGAAAATTGAAAAAATGCGTCCCAAATCCCTTGACTCGTATCTGAATGGGTGGTATGATGCGCGGGCTGTCGCGAGAGCGGCAGTGATGAACCTTGAAAACGATACAGAAACCGAAACGCAAAGAGACAGCAGATTCCGGAGAGATAAAGGATTAAACAGAAGA
>CACYGY010000090.1 GCA_902774025.1 uncultured Eubacteriales bacterium | reverse complement strand
GAATGCCTGTGAGGAGATCGGAGGCGGGCTGAGACAGGAGAATGCCGGTCAGACCCATCCAGGCGGTGAACAGCCGGATGATGATGAAGAACAGAATTCCCTGGCGGCACAGGGAGAGAATCAGAGCTCCTGTGGCATGACCCACCGCCTGGCACACACAGGTGGAGACCAGGGAAACGCCCATGAGCAGGGAGGACAGCTGCATGAAACGGAGCTTGCGGGTGCCGGTTTCCACGACGGCCGGGTCCTGAAGGAACAGTTTCAGCAGGAATGGCGAGAGAAAATACAGTGTGACGGCGAAGAAGGCGCCGGCGCCCGCTTCCGCCAGAAAGGCAAAGCGGAGTGTGGCCCGGAACCTGGGGCCGTTCCGGGCACCGTATACGTATCCGAAGAGGGGCTGACCGCCGAAGGCAAAGCCCACCAGGGTCATCAGGCAGATCATGTTGATCTTCATGGCGATGCCCATGGCCGCGATATGCTCATTGCCGAAGGATTCCAGAGCCCGGTTGGTGATCATCATGCTGAGGCTGGAGGTGATGTTGGTCACGGAGGCGGGAATGCCGATGGCCAGTACTTTGCCGATATCCCGCCCGGCGATCCTTGCCTTCCGGATGTCCAGGCTGACAATCCTGCACCTTTTCCGGATGATCAGGACATACAGGGCACAGGAAAGCACGTTGCTCAGGGATGTGGCCAGAGCTGCTCCCGCAGCGCCCATGCCGAAGGCGAAGATGAACAGGGGGTCCAGTGCGATATTCGCCACGGATCCTGCAATTGCGCACCACATCATCTGAGAGGAAAGTCCTTCGGAACGCAGCTGGTTGCCTGGAATGATGGAGAAGATGATGAAGGGCGCGCCGAGGGCGATCCAGGTCAGGTAGGCGGAGGCATGGGGAAGGGATGCCTCATTGGCACCCAGCAGATGCAGGACGGGCATTCTGAAAAGGAGCAGAAAGCCCATGAAAAGGACGCCCGTGGCAAAGGCGGCGTACAGACAGAAGGAAGATACCCGGCCCGCTTCGGTATCCCGCTTTTCCCCCAGAAGCCTGGACATGAGAGAACTGCCTCCCAGGCCCCAGATATCCCCGAAGGCGATGGCCAGGACAAAAACGGGAGCACAGATGGAAACCCCGGCCACCAGATCCGTGTCTCCCGTCAGGGAGATGAACCAGGTGTCAACCATGTTGTAGACAACGCTCAGAACCATGGATAGCACCACAGGCAGGGCCAGCTTCAGATACGCACGGCTGACGCGGGTCTGCTCAAAAAGGTCTCTCTGCATGACAAACTCCTTATCTTCACGGGATGCCTCCGGAAAACGGGGCGTGCCGGCATCCCTGCATCCATGCTACAGGTTTTCTGATGAAAACGCAAGGGAAATCTGCCTGGAAGGACCGGACTGCACGGGGAAAGGAGAGGAGCGCAGCAGGGATCAGTCCGGAAAACGGGGCGGCAGGAGGAAATCCTGAAAAAAACGCACCTGCTCAGGATGGCTGACGCCCTTTTCTGCTTCTGCACGCATCATCTGGGCATGCGGAAGGATTTCTGGCCCCGGAAAGGCCCGTTCATGGAGCGCAGGCTCTGCATGATGATGGACAGCGAGCCGCCCCGCTTCTGGGAACAGTATCTGAAGCGGTACGGATGGAAATTCTATCCCATCGAGTGCGTGGAAAGGGATCATGAGTATTATCTGCGCTATACCTATCATCCGGAGCGCGCCTTTTCCAGCCGCTTTACCCTGTCCACCTTCATCGCCTGGCGTCTGGTACGTCTGATCTGGCACTATGAGGTGGATACCAGCGGGGAAGCCACATGACGGCGCCGCAGCAAAACAGGACAGCCGGGTCCCCTCAGGCGGGGTCCGGCATTTTTTAATGCATCCCTCCTTCCGTCCCGGGATGACAACATGGGAAAAGGGCGTTACAATAGGCACATCACCCTGCAGGGAGGCGTTTTCCATGACTGTCCTGGAGCAGCTGAACCGGCCGGAGATTTTTCTGATCTGCGGCAGCATCATTGCCTTGATTGCCCTGGTATGCGTTGTCTTTATCGTGAGAGCCTGGCGGATGGGAAAGAAGCTGGGCATGGACGTGCAGAAGATGAAGCGGGCCGTGACCGCCAGCGCCACCTTCTCCATTCTGCCCAGCGTGGGCATTCTTCTGGGGGTTCTGGCCCTCAGCGGAAGCCTGGGCACCCCCTGGCCCTGGCTGCGTCTGTCCGTCATCGGCGCCCTCCACTATGAGACGCAGGTGGCCCAGGCCGCGGCGGAGCGGGTGGGCATCCAGCTGTCCGCGGACCAGATGACCCTTCAGGCCTTTACCACCATCGCCCTGCTCATGAGCGTATGTATCATGTTTTCTCTGATTCTGCCGGCCCTGTTCACACCCCGCTATACCCGCAGACTTCAGGGGAGCGGCGGCGGAAAAAAGAGGGGCGGTTTCGGGGACAAGGCCATGGTGGCCATGTTCATCGGCATGGTGAGTGCCTATCTGGGGAGCTACCTGGGGGATTTTGTGTCCGGGCAGGGTCTGTTCACCTTCCGGGGCAGCTGGGCGCCTCTGCTGGTGGCGGGCGTGTCGGCCCTGTTTATGGCCCTGTTCACCTATCTGAGCGAAAAGAAAAACATGGCGTGGCTGGAGAACTTCTCCATCGCGGCCAGCATGCTTCTGGGCATGGCCTCGGCCGCGGTGATCCACTGAGAGGGGAGGATGCGGGATGAACGCGTATGAACAGTATCTGAAAACAACCCATGTCCTGGGGCGTCTGACCTGTGCCCTGACACTGGTTCTCCTTCTGGGAGCCCCGTTCCTCATCGGCGGGGTTCTGGGGGCCATGCCCAGTCTTGAGGCGGTGGGCAGGGGATATCTCTCCGTGGGGCTGGTGTGGACCATCTCCAGTGTGGTGGAATTCCTGGTCTATACCCCCATGCTGGGGGCCGGGGGCAGCTACCTGGCCTTTGTCACGGGAAATCTCATCAACATGAAGATTCCCTGCGCCATGAACGCCCGGGAGATGGTGGACGTGAAGGTGGGCACGGCGGAGAATGAGGTGATTTCCGCCCTCTCCATTGCCGTGTCCTCCCTGGTGACCATTCTGGTGTTGGGCGTCGGGGTGATGCTCATGATCCCCCTGCAGCCCGTTCTGCAGAATCCGGCGCTGCGTCCGGCCTTTGACAATGTGGTCCCCGCTCTCTTCGGCGCCATGGCCTACAGGAATTACCGGAGGGACCTGCGCCTGGCGGTGATCCCCCTCATGGTGATGACCCTGCTCTTTGTGCTTGTGCCTTCCCTGACCTCCTCCACCAGTCTCATGATCATCCCCAGCGGCGCACTGGCCATTGCCCTTGCCTTCATGTTCCACCGCAGAGAGAGGAAGGGATGATTCCATGATCCTTGTCTGGATTCTTCTGGGCCTTGCGGGCACAGTCCTGCTGCTCCTGGGCATCTGCATCCTGAGAACCCTGCTGAAACCCGCGAGGACGTCCGGATATGTTCCCCGTGAGGAGCCGGAGCGGGCCATGGCCTACGCCCGGAAACTCTCGAAGATGGTCCGGTGCGATACCACATCTGTGCCGGGGAAGGAAGCGCGGGAACAGTTTCTGCGCTTTCACAGCCTGCTGGAAGACCTGTTTCCCCGCGTCCATGCAGGCCTTGAGAAAACGGAGATCGACGGCAATCTTCTGTTTTACTGGAAGGGCCGCTCCGGCCAGAGACCGCTGGTGCTCATGAGCCATCAGGACGTGGTGCCCGCGGAGGGCACCTGGAAGTATCCTCCCTTTTCCGGCGAAATCGCGGAGGGAAAGGTCTGGGGCCGAGGCGCCTCGGACACCAAGTGTTCCCTCATGGCCTTCTTTCAGGCCGTGGAGGAGCTTCTGGGGGAAGGCTTTGTGCCGCCGCAGGATGTCTATCTTTCCTCCTCATGCACGGAGGAGTGGTCCGGTCCCGGTTGTCCCGCCCTGGTGGAGGAGATGAAAAGCCGCGGTGTCCGCCCCTTTCTGGTGGTGGATGAGGGCGGAGGGATCATCACCGAGCCCATCGGAGGCGTTCCGGGCAATTTTGCGGCCCTGGGCGTATACGAAAAGGGAAAGGCGGATGTCCTGTTCCGCGCCTCCTCTCCCGGAGGCCACGCCAGCACCCCCCGGCCCGGCTCTCCCATCGCGAGGCTGGCGGCCTTTGTCCATGAGGTGGAAACCCGCAGCGTTTTCCGCAGGCATATGTCCCCGGAGGTGGCCGGAATGTTTGAGAGCCTGGCCCCCTATGCCGCCTTTCCCCTGCGCCTGGTCTTTTCCAACCTCTGGCTGTTCAGGCCCGTGCTGCTGCGCCTCCTGCCCATGATCAGCGCACAGGCAGGCGCCATGATCCGCACCACCATCGCCTTTACCATGCAGTCCGGATCGGAGGCCTTCAATGTGATGCCCCAGGAGGCGACCCTGGGGGCCAACATGCGCTTCATTCCCCATCAGGGCATGGAGGAAAGCCTGAAGGTCATCCGGCGGATCGCGGAAAAGCACAAACTCGAAATGGAGGTTTTCCGCGCCTCGGACTATACCGCCGCCGCGGATCCGAAGAGCCCGGGCTTCCGCACGCTGATTCATACCCTGGAGCGCACCTTTCCCGGCCTGCCCTCCATGCCCTATGTCATGACCGGGGCCACGGACGCGAGGCACTATCAGGAAATCTGTGACTGTGTGGTGCGTTTTGCCCCGGTGATCTACGGACCGGAGCAGATGAAGGGCATGCACGGGATCGATGAGAACATTGAGTACAACTGCCTGCCCGGGGCAGTGGATTTTTACCGGAACCTGATCCGGGATGTGGGGCGGGAGGAAGGGTAGGCGGATTTCCGTTCCATGCCCGGGGGGAGAAAGGAAAACCTTCATGGAGACAGGACGCCCCCGCTTCGAAAGGAAGGAAGCGGCCATTTCGGCCACGCCCTATGTGTATCTGCCCCTTGACATTCCCGCCTTTACCGTGGAAGTCTGCCACCGGGAGGCGGTCCGGGGGGACATGCTTCAGCAGGCGCTCCTCCGGACGCTCAGACGGATGCCCTACCTGAGCGACACCTTTGAGGTGGAAAAAGGGCGCGTGTATTACGCCACGAACCCGCTTCCCATGGAGGCGGCCCATACCCGTGAGATCCGCCGGGTGGGGAGCAGGGAGACCAATTATCACATGCTGGACCTGACATGGGACGGGAACACGACCTGGTTCACCATGTACCATGGCTTCTGCGACGGGCAGGGCATGAACATGTTCATGGAGTCCGTGCTTTACCATTACTACTGCATCAGGGACGGAAAGGATTATGAAGCCGGCGGCATCCGCACGGACCGGGAGAAAATGACCGACGCGGAAACCATCGAGCCCCTCGCCGGAACCTATGCGGTCTCCCCGGATTATGTCCTGCCCGGAAAAGGGGAGGAGCAGGCCCCCTTTCACCTGCCTGAGATCACTCCCACCCGGTCCGTGGAGGTGTTCGATTTCGGTATCGGGGTAGACACCGGGGAGTTCATGACCTTCGTCAGAAACCTCGGAACATCCCCCGCGGTGGCCTTTTCCATGCTGACGGGAGAAGCCATCCTGCGCAGACACCCGGACCATACCGCTCCGGTCCGGGCGGTGATTCCCATGTCGGTTAGACGGATGCTGGGCTGCGGGGAAACCTTCAAGAACTGTTCCCATCGTTCGGTTCTGCCCCTGACCGGCAAGGAGACGGACAGACTGCCCTTTGCGGAGCGCGCCGCTGCCCTTCGGAGCATGCTGAAGGCGCAGATGCATCCGGACCGGGTCCGCAGCCTTGTGAACCGTCTGGGGGAAAGGCACCGGAAACGGGTGGAGGCGGCGGAGGACTACCGGGAGGAGATCCGCAGGCCCGCGGGCATTCTGGAAATGTGCCACGACACCTTCTACCTGGATTACATCGGGTCTCTCCGCCCCACGGAATATGCGGGGAAGATCACGGACGTGCGGTTCCTGTGCGTGCCCTCGGGCGGAAACACACTGCACCTGAACGTGATTGAGCAGGACGGGACGTTCCGGATGGATGCGCTTTCCTGTCAGGACATTGCTCCGCTTGCGGAGGAACTGGAGGAGGTCATGCGGTCTCACGGCCTGAAGCCCCGCGCGGTGTCTCCGCGGCGCTTCACCCTGACATGCACCGCATGGCGGGACGGAATGGATTTTGATGGAAAATGAAAAAGGCCGGGGTTTTCAGAAGGCGCGTCACGCCCCCGGAACCCGGCACTGAAAACAGATCAGGAACAGGGCCTTCCCGTTTTTCACGGGGAGACCCTGCTCCTTTTGTCTGAACGGGCGTTCTCAGCCCTCCATGGCCTGACGGATTTCCTCCGTCATCTCTCCGCCGTACTCGTCAATCTGGAAGACCTCGCCGAACTGTGTGCCTGTGGGAAAACGGTCCGGGAAGCGGGCCGCCGGTCCCATGAAACGCCGGCGCAGCTGAGAGCGGAGAATGCCTTCCGCCTCTTCATGGCTTTTGCTGTTCAGAACCTCGGTCCAGTTCCCGTCATAGGCGAGCCATTCAAAGAACTGGGATTCATGCTGCAGGACGCCGTCGATTTTCCTTTCGATGAAGGCATCGCAGGCCACGGCGATGTCGGCCCGGAAGGGGGCGGGCTGGGTGAAACGGTCCTCGGTGAAGAGAATGACGGGGGCCTTTCGCAGCGCCGGCACGTCCGGACAGAACAGGGGCACGCCCACCATGTAGCTGCAGTCGCAGACCAGCTGTCCGCACGCCCGGTGGTCCGGATGATAGTCACAGCTGCGGTGGGTGATGATGACATCCGGTTTCACGGTGCGGATATACCGCATCAGCTTTTCCCGGGTGGGAAGATCCGCCGTGAGATAGCCGTCGTCAATGTCCAGGGTGTCATAGGGAAGGCCGAAGACGGAGGCTGCCTTTTCCATTTCCTTCAGCCTGCGCGTCCGGAGCTCCTCCCTGCCCATGGACATATGGCCTGCGTTCCCGTTGGTGGCGGAGAGGAAAACCACCCTGTGGCCCTTCTCCTTCATGCGCATGGCCAGACCGCTCGCTTCCAGGTCCATGTCATCGGGGTGTGCGCCGATCATCAAAAAAGTGAGCATTTCAAAAACCTCCTGTTCTGTGAATGCGTGAACGTATGGGGGACACGATGGAAAGAACGCCATGGATGCATCAGGCGGAAACCCGGGCCCATGGGCGGTCCCTGCCCTTATCTTTCCCTCATTATACCCGGTGTCCTTCCTTTTTTCCACCGGGGACGAAGGGAACTTTTCAGGCGTCCGGCAACGGTTATGCGGGAAAAAACAGGGATTGTCTTCCGGAATGATTGCGGCTATAATGGAAAAGGAATGATTGTGTTTCTGATGGGAACAGACGATGTTTGAGCGGAAGCGCTGCCTGAGACAGGATGCGCATCCCGGGGGAAAAAACCTGGCAGGTCACGGGCTCCAGGGGTGATGCACCCATGAAAAGGGAGACGTGACAGAGCGCCCCGTTTCTTTTCGGCCGCGGACGAAAAGATCTGTCCGGCAGCACGGGCCGTACATCTTTTCCGCGCATCCCAAACGCAGGAGGGCACGGAAGGGTTCCCCGCGCCGCCGTCCCAACCGTACTGAAGGGAAAAGACGAATCCTCACGGGGAGGACGGGATGCGGGGAAATGAGAAATCCGCTGGATTGGATGATGAGAATGAACGGGAAGAAGAAAACCAGGAAACCGCTGACACGGGGAAGGGCCAGGGTGCCCGTGGTGATGCAGATGGAGGCGCAGGAATGCGGAGCAGCCTCTCTGTGCATGCTCATGGCCTATTACGGCAAGTGGGTGCCTCTGGAACAGGTGAGGAAGGACTGCGGTGTGTCCCGGGACGGCGCCAAGGCCAGCAATGTGCTGAAAACCGCGAGGAACTACGGCTTTCAGGCAAAGGCTTACCGCTATGAGGCGGAAGTCCTGCGGAAGCAGGGCAGGTTTCCGTGCATCATCCACTGGGGCTTCAGTCATTTCGTGGTCCTGAACGGGTTCAGGGGAGACCGGGTCTATCTGAACGATCCGGCCCGGGGGAACTGCGTCATTTCCTATGAATCCTTCGACAGGAACTTCACCGGCGTCTGTCTGATGATCGAGCCCGGAGAAGCCTTTGAGCCCAGCGGCAGGCCAAGGAGCATGCTCAACTTTGCCAGGAAACGCCTGAAAGGCGCAAAATCCGCGCTGATCTTTGTGTTTTTCACCACCCTGATTGCCTCCCTTGTGAGCATCATTTCCTCCGGCTTTTCCCGGGTTTTCCTGGACGAGCTCCTGTCGAGGCAGCAGCCCGGGTGGTTTGTGCCCTTCATGATCGGGCTTTTCGTCATGACCCTGATTCAGCTGACGGCATCGGGTATTCAGGCTTTCTATTCCCTGCGCCTGAACGGGAAGATGGCCGTGGTGGGCAGCAGCAGTTACATGTGGAAGGTGCTCCGGCTGCCCATGGAGTTTTTCACACAGCGCCTGGCGGGCGACATCCAGCTGCGCAGGAGCACCAATGCCGAGATCGCCGGGGAGATGGTGGATAACCTGGCGCCCCTGATCCTCAATGCCATCATGATGATCTTCTATCTGGTGGTCATGGTGCGCTATTCCTGGCTCCTTGCCCTGGTGGGCATTGCCTCCGTTCTTACCCAGCTTGTCTTTTCCCAGATCATCGCCCGCAGGCGCATCAATATCACCCGGGTGATGCTGAGGGACCGGGGCAGGCTGGCCGCCGCCACCGTTTCCGGCGTGGACATGATCGAGCAGATCAAGGCCAGCGGGGCGGAAAACGGCTTTTTCGAAAGATGGTCCGGTCTGCAGGCCTCCGTGAACACGCAGAACATGCGTTTCCAGAAGATGAACCAGTACCTCGGGGCAGTGCCGGGCATCCTTTCCAGCGTCCTGAACAACCTGGTCCTGATCCTGGGCGTATGGCTCATTCTTCAGGGACATTTTTCCCCGGGCATGCTCTTTGCCTTTCAGGGATTCATGAATGCCTTCCTTGCCCCTGCCCAGGATCTGATCACCGCCAGCCAGAAGACGCAGGAGATGCGTACCAATATGGAGAGGGTGGAGGACGTCATGGAGTATCCCGAGGCCATCTCCTCCGACCAGACCCTGAAGGAGGAGAGGAAAGGGGCTCTGAACAAGCTGGAGGGCGGCCTGACCATGCGCAACGTGACCTTCGGCTATTCCAGACTGGATCCGCCCCTCATTGAGAACTTCAGCCTGGAACTCAAGCCGGGGGAGCGGGTGGCCTTTGTGGGTGCCTCCGGCTGCGGGAAATCCACCCTGTCCAGGCTGATCTCGGGCCTGTACCAGCCCTGGAGCGGGGAGATCCTTTTTGACGGGAAACCCATGAATGAAATCCCCAGGGGCGTGTTCACCGGTTCCGTGGCGGTGGTGGACCAGGACATCATCCTCTTTGAGGACACCATTGCCAACAATATCCGGATGTGGGACCGGTCCATTGAGGACTACGAGGTGGTCATGGCCGCCAACGACGCCCAGATCCATGAGGACATCATGCAGCGCAGCGGCGGCTACAGCTACCACATCCGGGAAGGCGGCAGGGATTTTTCCGGCGGCCAGCGGCAGCGCATGGAGATCGCCCGGGTGCTGGCCCAGAGTCCCACCATGATCATCATGGATGAGGCCACAAGCGCCCTGGACGCCAAGACGGAGTACGAGGTGGTGCAGGCCATTGCCAACCGGGGCATCACCTGCGTCGTCATCGCCCACCGCCTCTCCACCATCCGGGACTGTGAGGAAATCATCGTTCTGGATCACGGGAAGGTGGCGGAGCGGGGAACCCACGGGGAACTGATGGAACGCAGGGGTATGTACTATCAGCTGATCACGTCGGAGTGAAGGGGGGCATTCATCTGGGCTGGTTCGATGAGCAGATCCGCACGAGAGACAAGACGGATCAGAGCATGTATGAGGATGCCTTCCAGCATATGGCGGGAGCGGTCATGGGCCGAAGACTCAGCGATAACCTGAACGACAACCGCCGCATCACCGAGGACGCCATCGGAGAGATTCTGAAGTTTTTCCGCGTGAAAACCAGGGACGTCCCCGAGGATATCCAGGACATGAACGAGGTGCTGGAATACCTGCTCAGGCCCTACGGCATCATGCGCCGCACCATCTTCCTGGAAAAGGGATGGTACCGGGACGCCGCCGGGGCCATGCTGGGAAAGCGCAGGGATGACGGCAGCGTGGTGGCCCTTGTGCCCTTCGGCGTGAGAAGGTACCGCTTCTATGACCGGAACACCGGAAAAATGGTGTGGGTGAACCGGAAGACACAGGACATGATCGACCGTGAAGCCATCGCCTTCTACAAGCCCTTCCCCCTGAGCCGGATGACCATCGCGGGCCTCATGCGCTATATCCTCAGGATGCTGTCGGGCGCGGACCTGGCGGTGCTGGCCCTGTCCATGCTGGCCATCACGGGGGTGGGCATGATCCTTCCTCAGCTGCACAATATTCTCTTATCCACCGTGATTCTCGCGGACAGCACCCGGATGCTCCTGGGCGCGGGCCTGTTCATGATCTGCGCGGGGATCAGCAGTCTGCTCTTTGGCACGGTCAAGTCCCTGATGACCGCCAGGATCAGCAGCAAGCTGGACCTGTCGGTGGAGGCGGCCACCATGATGCGCATCCTGTCCCTGCCGGTGGATTTTTTCAAGGACTACAGCGCAGGCGAGCTGAGCAACCGGGCCGGGTGCATCAACGGCCTGTGCGGGCAGATGGTGAGCATCACACTGTCCACCGGGCTCACCTCCCTGCTTTCCCTGCTCTATGTCGCCCAGATTCACCGCTACGCGCCCTCTCTGACGGCGTCCGCCCTGGCCGTGACGTTCCTGACGCTTCTGGTGACCGTTCTTCAGGCCTGGGTCAGGCTTCGGATCACCCGCAGGAAACTTCTCCTTGCCAGCAAGGAAAGCGGCATGAGCTATCAGCTGATTTATGGCATTCAGAAAATCCGTCTTGCGGGGGCGGAGCGGCGTGCCTTTGCCCGGTGGGCCAATCTCTACGCCAGGCAGGCAGAACTGGAATATGATCCGCCCCTCTTTCTCAAGATCGGGTCCGTCATTACCCTGGCCATCTCTCTGCTGGGGACCATCCTCATCTACGGGGAAGCTGTGAGCAATGGCGTATCCGTGGCGGAATACTATGCCTTCAGCTCCGCCTACGGCATGCTCAACAGCGCCTTCATGGCCCTTGCGGGCATCGCCGCGGGCGTCGGACAGATCCTTCCCATTCTGGAAATGGCCAAACCGATTCTGGATGCGGTTCCGGAGGTGTCGGAGGAAAAGCCGGTGGTGACCCGGCTGAACGGGAGCATTGAAGTCAGCCATGTCACCTTCCGCTATGACGAGGACATGCCCCCGGTTCTGGATGACCTCTCCCTGAAAATCCGTCCCGGCCAGTATGTGGCCATTGTGGGAAAGACGGGGTGCGGAAAATCCACCCTGGTGAGGGTTCTGCTGGGCTTTGAGACACCCCAGAAGGGCGCGGTTTACTATGACGGGCGGGATCTGAAGCACCTGGATCTGAAATCCCTGCGGCGCCGGATCGGCTCGGTGCTCCAGGACGGAAAACTGTTCAGCGGGGATATTCTGTCCAACATCACCCTCAACGCGCCGTGGCTGACCATGCAGGAAGCCTGGGAGGCCGCCTCGGCGGCGGGGATCGCCTCGGACATCATGATGATGCCCATGGGGATGCATACCCTGATCTCCGAAAACCAGGGCAGCATTTCCGGCGGGCAGCGGCAGCGGCTGCTCATTGCCAGGGCCATTGCCCCCAGGCCGAAGATCCTCATCTTTGACGAGGCCACCAGCGCACTGGACAACCTGACCCAGAAGCAGGTTTCCGAGGCCCTCACCAGGATGAAGTGCACAAGGATTGTGGTGGCCCACCGCCTCTCCACCATCCGCCAGTGCAACCGCATCATTGTCCTGGACGGGGGAAAGATCGCCGAGGATGGAACCTATGATGAACTGATGGCCAGGCAGGGCATCTTCGCGGAACTGGTTTCCCGCCAGCAGGTGAATCCCTCCGGAGAGACATACACGGAAAATACCGTCCCGGAGGCAGGAAACGGCGGGGAGAGCATCCAATAGAACAAGGATAAACCGCACCTCAGAAGAGAATGCCCGGAAGACACAGACACAGAAAGCAGGACCGAAACATGACGATTCAGAAGGAACAGAATGGTACATCCCTCACCATGAAGCTGGGGGGCAAGCTGGACATGGCGGCGGCTCAGAAACTGGAAGAAGAGCTGCGCACCTCCCTTAAGGGCGTCACGGAACTCATCATCGATTTCCAGGATCTGATCTATCTGACCAGCGCGGGCATCCGCGTTTTGATGGGGGCGCAGAGGGAAATGGAACGCTCCGGGACCATGGTGATCCGGAATGTGGGGGAGGAGATCATGCACATCTTCGAAATGACCGGACTGAACGAAGTCTTTCCCATTGAGTGAGTCCCATGACCAGGAAGCAGATTCCGATTTCCAAAGCCATTTTCAGGCGGTACATTCTGGCCACCATCGGGGTGCTCGTGGTGGGCATGACCCTGAGCATTCTGTTTCTCGTGGAGAGAAGCCGGCGGGAGACCCGGGACATTCTTGCTCTTGAGATGAAGGATGTTCTGGAGGAAAGCCTGGAAATATTTCAGACCTACATGTCCGAAAAAACCCTGGACTGCGTGCGGATCGCGGAGACGGCGAATCAGAACATGGACATGGGACGGTACAGGGAACTCCGGTCGCTGAAGGAAGCGGCGGAGATTTCGGAGATCAATATCGTCAACCGCCGGGGGATCATCACCGCCTCCACGGATCCGGAACTGCTGGGCTTTTCCATGCGGGAAGGAAAGCAGTCGTCAGCCTTTATGACTCTGCTGGAGGGGACGGATTTCTACCGGCAGGAATTCATGAAACCTTCCCGGGGCGGAGAATCCCGGGTCATGAGCTACGCGGGGGCCGCCTTTCCGGACGGGAGCGGGTTTCTGCAGATCGGTGTGGATCTGGAGCTGCTCAATGAGCTGGTTGCCGACAAGCTTTCCATCAGGGTGCGTCATGAACATCTGGGTGTGAACGGATTCATGATCATCTGCGGAAATGACGGCAGAATTCTGGCGTGCCTGGACCCGGAAATGGTGGGAAAACCGATTCCTTCCGGAATTTCACTGGAAGGGGACGGGGAAATTCATACCGCCGTGGTCAATGGGATCAGCTACTACACCCTGGCCTACAGGACCATCGGGGAGATCGCTGTTGCCTTTTATCCCCGGAGCGAAGCGCTGGAGAGCGTGAGGGAGTCCATCCTGATTGTCACCGTGATTGCCTTCACCATGCTCGTGACCCTGAACCTGGTCATCTTCCCCATGCTGAGGAAGTATCTCTTCAGAGGCATTCAGGACCTGACGGGCACGCTTTCGGCCATTGCCGGGGGCGATCTGGAAAAGAAGGCAGATGTGCAGGGATCCCTGGAATTCTCACTTCTTTCCAGGGACATCAACCACACGGTTGATTCCCTGAAGGAACTCATCGCCCGGGAGGCCTCCCGGATCGATAAGGAGCTGGCCTACGCCAGGGAGATTCAGCGCTCCGCCCTGCCCACTGAGGTCCGCCCTTTTTCGGAGTCTTCGGAGTTTGATCTCTTCGCGCGTATGGTAACCGCCAGAGAGGTGGGGGGAGACTTCTATGATTATCATCTTCTGGACGGCCGCACCCTGTCTTTCCTGGTGGCGGACGTGTCCGGAAAGGGAATTCCCGCCGCCCTGCTCATGATGCGGTGCAAGACACTGATGCGGGATTTCGGGGAAAACGGGGATCCGCCTGCAGACGTGTTCGGCAAAGCCAATCAGAGGCTGTGCGCCGGGAATGAGTCCTGCATGTTCGTCACCTCCTGGATGGGAAAACTGGACACGAAAACGGGACAGGTGCGTTTTGTGAACGCGGGGCATAATCCCCCGGTGCTCATCCGGCAGGGAGAGGCCCGGTACCTTCAGCAGAAGATCAATCTGATCCTCGGCATGAGACCGGCGACATCCTACACGGAACAGACCCTGCAGCTTCTGCCGGGAGACCTGATCTTTGTCTACACGGACGGGATCACCGAGGCCGTCCGGGCGGATGATAG
>CACYGY010000089.1 GCA_902774025.1 uncultured Eubacteriales bacterium | reverse complement strand
CGGCTGCAGAGATTTCGTCCGTTTCGAATTCGTTATGCCTGATTGTGGACATACAGGCATCATAGAAATCTGCGGAAAAGAAGTTGATCACAGCCTCCTGCCTTTCTCTCAGCGTGCTGTACAGATGGCCACCCTTATTTACGCTTCCGAGAATTGCATAATACCCCTTTCCATGGTTGGCGCTGGTAAAAGTGGACCAGGACTGCATACACGCATTGGTCAGACCATTCGCCTTGTAAGTCGTCACCAGAAACATCGGCGACGGTACCGTCATTACGAATTCCTTCCAGCAGAAACCCCAATCCCTCGAAACATCTGCATAGCTGCCTTTCATAGATTCGGGCATCTCAGAATAAGCGTATTTCATCGGATATCCTCCTTGATGATTCCTGTCATAATTCCGATTCCAGAATCGTGGTTGTTCGCCGCAGGAATCTTCGCAAATTCATTGCCATAGTTCTCCAGTCTGCTGTCATTATACCACAGATGCGCTTTCTATGAACAAGAAAATCCCTCCACCTTTCGGAAGAGGGATTGTGGTGGTCGCAACAGGACTCGAACCTGTGACCCCATCGATGTGAACGATGTGCTCTACCAACTGAGCCATGCGACCAACTCGGGAGAACTTCGATCAACCGCATCCAGTCTGATCAACGGGCACATTCTATCACGATTATCCTGTCGTGTCAACATGATTTATTTGACTTTTTAAAAGCCTGGAATGAACCAGTTCTCAGTTCTCAGCCATCCATTCACATCGACGGCCGAAGCATACACCGACATGAATGGATGGTTGAGGAAACAGGGCATGGAATCAACTCTCGAGCAGTGCCAGTAAATCCTCAGCACTCATTTTCAGGATCCCCTCGTCACTGTCCTCTGTAATGGAGTCAAGCAGCATGCTCTTCTTTTCCTGAAGCTGAAGGATTTTCTCTTCAATCGTCCGGCTGGCAATCAGTTTATACACCTGGACTTTCTCCTGCTGCCCAATGCGATGTGCTCTGTCTGTTGCCTGATTCTGTGCCGCCATGTTCCACCATGGGTCATAATGGATCACAATATCCGCGGCAGTGAGGTTCAGACCTGTTCCCCCGGCTTTGAGAGAAATGAGAAACACCTGGAATCCTCCCTCATTGAAAGACCTGACCAGTTCCGCGCGCTTCTCCTTTGTCGTGGAGCCACGAAACACCTCGCAGCTGATTCCCTCATGCCGAAGACGTTCCTCGATTGTCGTCAGCATGGATGTAAACTGAGAAAAAAGAAGAATCTGGTGCCCGTTTTCAGTCATGGACTGCACCAGTTCCACACAGGCATCCAGTTTGGAAGTCCCTCCGTGATAGTTTTCATAGCACAGCCTCGGATCACAGCATATCTGTCTCAGCCGGGTCAGAGCCGCAAGTATCGCCAGTTTCTCCACCTTGCCATTCAGTTCGCTTCTGGCTGCGGCCACCGATGCAGCATAAATCTTCTGCTCCTCCGTGCTCAGCTCAATTCTTCGGATAAACTCCATCTTCGGCGGCAGTTCGCTGAGAACGTCCTTTTTCAGTCTTCTCAGCACAAACGGCTGTACCATGCGTTTCAATTGTTCCCGGGCCCCGGGGGAATCACTCCGGATGATCGGGTTCTCCAGTTTTTCCACAAACCGTGAATGAGAAAACAGATATCCGGGCATCAGAAAATCGAACAGATTCCATAATTCACTGATCCGATTCTCAATGGGTGTCCCCGTCATGACAAAACGCTGTTCCGCCTGGATCAGCTTGACTGCCTTGGAAGCCTGGGTTGTCTGATTCTTGACATACTGCGCTTCATCCAGCACGCAGGCATAGAAAGGAATTTCCCGGTATTCATCAATATCCCTTTTCAGCAGGTCATAGCTGGTCACCCACAGATCATCGTCTCCGTGCTCATGAATCAGCTGCCTGCGCGTCGCCAGATTCCCCATGATCAAAGTGAAACGAATCTGTGGCGCATATTTCTGCAGTTCATCTCCCCAGTTGAGAATCAGGGATGCAGGGCAGACCACAAGACTTCCCTTTCCTTTTTCTGCCCGACTTGCCGTGGAAAAGAAGGTAATCATCTGCAGGGTTTTGCCCAGTCCCATCTCATCGGCCAGAATGCCTCCGAAATGTGAATGTTCCAGCGTCTTCAGCCACTGGAATCCTGTCTCCTGATATCCTCTCACCGTATCCCTGAACATTTCAGGGATCTGAAAACCCGTATTCCGCACATCCGAAAACCGCTGGATCATCTCACGGAACTGGTCATCACGGATCTGCCGCATACCCTCCTGCTTCCGGAACAGCAGATCCAGATACAGTGCCCGGTAAACCGGCATCGAAACATGTCCGCTCTTCAGATCCTCCGTCTTCATCTGCGCCATATGGGCCGCTTCTGCCAGAGCTTCCAGTCCGCCTCCGTTCAGGCGCACAATCATCCCGTTCGCCAGCCGATGGTATTTTTTCTTCAGCAGCAGGCTCTGATACAGGCTTTCCAGTTCTTCCACAGGAAACTGTCCCGTATCAAAATCCAGAAGCATGGAGTCTCCCGATATGGACAGGCCCAGGGAAACCGTATTCTGATCAAACTCCCGTCTCTTCAGGCGGTCTGAGACATAGACTTCCCCCACCCTGCGAAACGTTTCGATCTCTTCCATAAAGAACGCAGCCGCCTGGTCCGGATCACTGATCACAAACGCTCTGCCCGATGAATCCAGATTGAAGAAATGCTTCACCAGCGCTACGGCTTTCCGTTCCATGATCTCATCACAGCGGACGCCTTCATTTGCCTTGTGATTCCATGCCAGTGTCTTTTCGGGATAACGGAATTCAAAAAAGCAGGTCAGTTGTCCCTTTTCTCCCTGATCCAGGTAGAAACAGGGGATGCACTTTTCCGGAATCTCCTTTTCCAGCAGGCCGTCCTCGTCCCTTACTTTGGCAAATTCCTTCAGCGGCTCAATCACCGCACGCCCGAAAAGGGCCAGGTCCTTCTCATTCAGCGTCTGGTCCTTCAGATTCCGGCAAATCAGGGAGTAGACTGCTTCATAGAACGCAGGATCCACCCGGTGCAGCACAGGCTGTGTTCTTCCGGAATTGTCCAGCACATAACAGTACCGTGACGTCCTGAAAGGCATCCCGGACTCCAGACCATGTACATCAAGACTCACGGCATTTTCAGCTTTCTTCAGTGAGATTTCCACCGGAAGGTTCTGTGTGGAAAGGAAAACCTGCTTCTGGGAACGCACGCCCAGAATACCCTTTTCCAGGTACAGATCCACCAGAGCGTCGAAACGGTCCCCGCGCAGACATATGCTGTCGCGAAGCAGAGTGCTGATCGAGAAATAATTCGTGTAGTGATCAAAAGCTTCCTGGTCAAGTCTGAACTGTTCTTCCAGCAGTTCCAGGACTTTCCTGGATTCCGGGTCCAACAGTTCCCGCTCATGCCGGATTGTGGTACTCTTCCCGTACTCCATCCTGCCACCTGTCCGGAACATCTCCACCAGGCTCGGAATGTCCCTGACCATATAGTACCGGCCTCTTCCGCTCCGGATGCTGAAGCTGATCCCCGGATACCAGGTATCCCTGGTTTTCGCATCTCCTCTGCGGTACATGGTGGAAAAAGCAGTGTAAGGCTCTGTAAACTCCGGCTGCAGGCTCAGTTCATCCTCTTCCGTCACTGGATGTTCTTCATCCGTACGGAGGTAATCCGAGATGTCCTCTGCCTTTTTCAGATACAGGTCCAGCACGGCTCTGGCATCCGGGCTGGTCTGTACCTCGGGCTCCCCCAGAACCAGTTTTCTGTGCCGGACCGCGTACAGAAGCAGACAGGCGCCATGAGGACACAGGGGAACCCGTCTGAAGTTCCTGCAGGTGCAGTAATAGATCAGTTTCTGCGCATCCCTGAACAGAACCCTCGTCTTATGAATCTCCCCGTCAAGCACCCCGGCTTCCACACTGATCCTGTCCTCCATCCGTGTCACAACGGGATGGAGAACAGCACCCCTGCGTTCCAGAACATCTCCCGCTTCCAGTGGGCGATCCCCCACTCTCCTGCGCAGTTCTGCTTCTGTGGGATACCATATTTCACTCATGCGTTTCTGTTCTCCCCCTGTCACAATACAGACGAAGGAGACCGGCTGAATGCCGGCCTCCATTCAGGCTTCACAGCGTTCCCTGACCATCTGTTCCAGTTCATTCAGCTGCTCTTCGGATGCCGCGCGGTCTGCCCCGGACGCAAACAGGTAGGCCTTCAGTTTCGGCTCCGTACCGGAAGGGCGCACGATGACCTTCCGGCCGTCCCTGAAAAGGAAGGACAGTACGTCACTCCTGGGCAGCCCCGT
The DNA here is from genome assembly GCA_902774025.1 of uncultured Eubacteriales bacterium. GTDB lineage: Bacteria > Bacillota > Clostridia > Christensenellales > Aristaeellaceae > UBA2943. Next base: position 10,445 of record CACYGY010000089.1, on the reverse strand, counting down.
CTCCATGTTCAGATAATCCGTGAGTACGGCCCCATGCCAGAGCTCACGGGCCTGACTGTCCGGGTCTTCCCGCAGTGCCTTCATGATCCCCGCCATGGTCTCAGCCCCTGCCTCACCTTCATAGGCAAAGGTCAGCAGCCTCTGGGCATAATATCCAAACTCACCCCGCAGCTCCTCCAGTCTGTCCAGAAGGGTCTTCCCTTCCGCCTTCAGACTGGCGGCCATCTCGCAGACCAGAACAGCGGCATTCACGGCATCCTTGTCCCGCACGCGGGTGCCGGACAGATACCCGTAGCTCTCCTCAAAACCGAAGGCAAACCTCTCCGCATGCCCTTCCCGCTCCAGAAGGCCGATCTGCTCCCCAATGAACTTGAATCCGGTGAGCACGTCGCGAAGCTCGGCGCCATACTTCCGGCACACAGGCACAGCCATTTCCGTGGTCACAATGGTCTTGACCACCACGGGCTTCAGGTCCCCGGCGCTCTTCCTGTGACTCAGAATATAATCCAGCAGAAGGATCCCCATGTCATTGCCGCTGATCAGTTCAACTCCACTGCCTGTCCGCACACCGGCGCCCAGCCGGTCACAGTCCGGATCCGTGGCAAAGCAGAAATCCGCCTCTGTCTCCAGGGTTTTCCGGATGCACAGTTCCATGGCTTCCCGGATTTCGGGATTCGGATAGGGTGCCGTGGGGAAATGGCCATCCGGCATCTCCTGTTCCGGCACAACAATCACTTCCACATTGCCGCACCGGCGAAGCATCTCCCGCACAGGCACATTTCCGGTTCCGTTCAGAGGTGAATAGACCACGCGGATCTTTTCCTTCACCGGCTGAATCCTCAGGCCGTCAATCATCCGGTAATAGGACTCCACCGTTTCCTCACCGATATACTGAATCATATCCTCCGAAAGGGCCTGCTCAAAATCCGGAAGCCTGGATACCAGTGTTTCCTCGGCGGCAATCAGCTTCTGAATCTGCTCCGCGGCTTCCAGAGTGATCTGGCAGCCGTCCGGCCCGTACACCTTGTATCCGTTAAACCTGGCCGGATTGTGGGAAGCCGTGATCATGATGCCTGCGGTGCACTCCAGATGCCGCACGGCATAGGAAAGCATGGGGGTGGGGGTCAGAGTGGGATAAAGGAAGACACGGATGCCCATCTCCGCCAGGGTGGCAGCAGCCAGACGGGCAAAGTCCTCCGAATGAATCCGGCTGTCATAGGAAACGGCGCAGGAAGGGTTCCGGGAGGAGAAAAGAATGTACCGGCCCAGCCCCCGGGTAGCCTGATGCACCGTATACACATTCATCCGATTGGTGCCCGGACCCAGCACGCCCCGAAGTCCGCCCGTTCCGAAGGCCAGATTGCGATAGAAACAATCACTCTTTTCTTCTTCGTTCATGCCCCGCAGTGCCGTCTTCAGTTCCTCCGGCATACCCGGGCAGTTCATCCACTGTCGAACCAGTTCCTGATCCATGATTCGGACCTCCTTATTATCAGCCGGACTTGTCAAACCGGCGGGCCGCTTTGGGCTGCATGGGCTGAATGATAGCGCTGTTCCACTCAAAGCTGTCCAGCTTCAGTTCCAGTCCGTAATCCACCATCAGACCGGTAATGTCCTCCAGCAGATTGTACATCATCCGGGCGTAATGCCCCCGAACACTGCGGAAGGGGCAGACGATCAGGGAAGGAAGATCTTCCATGACGAAAATCTCCATGCCGCTCAACCCGATATAGGACTTGAATCCGGGAGGCGTATCCGAACGGAAGTAATGGGGCATGGCGCCCAGCCACTGACCGGCAGGCTGAATCATGGCCATATAGCGGATCCGCATCTGAGCCGGCAGAGCAAACACATACTCCGCTACCACCCTGCCCTGGGGCGTATAGCTCTGAAACAGCATTGTGTCATTATCAAACAGATTCACGCAAAAACCGCCGTCATCCGGGCCGCTCATATACCCCAGTGGTTTATAGGAATAGTTGAACAGTGCCTTCAGGCTCTTCCCATACGCCATTCCATCACCGCCTTCATACAATCGACAGCTCATTGTAAAAGAAAAGACGTATTTCGTCAATCATTCCCGTCACCATCCGGGCTGTGCGCGGGAAGGAAAAGTGACATCCCTGTGTCTCCTTCCCCTTATCCAAGTCCCTGAATCACCTCTGTCAGGGCCCTGGCAACCGCTTCCACATTCTTTTCGTCCCTGACGGTATCCCCCGGTGTATGCAGGGCGGGCACAAGCAGGCACAGCGGCTTCTTATCCGCGGCCATGACCTCGCACCCGCAGCGGAACCGTCCCCGGTCCGTCGGGCCGAAGTGCCACCGGCTGTCCGCTTCCCGCACCGTGAATCCCTCCATCCCCTCCAGAGTGTGAAGGAGTTTGCCGTATCCGGTGCACTTCGCAGCCAAAGGCGGCCGGATCAGGGTCAGCGTTTTGCCCCTTCCCGTATAGCTCAGATTCACACATAACCGGGTATACTGCACTTCCGGATGTGCCTGGGCGTAGAGGCGGCTGCTCATCCGCCCCTTTTCACCGTCATCGGTCAGCACACAGGCCACTCGTTTTCTCATCTCCTCCGGTACCCGCTCCAGCACCGTCAGTACCGTATCCAGTCCGGATACGGCGTTTCTGTTGTTCCGGTTCGGCCTGCCCTGGCGAAGGGCATACAGAATCAGACCGTAGGTCACAACAAACAGCCCCAGGGCAAGACGCGCCTTCAGGCCCAGAAGCAGCGCGGCAAACATGAGAAGAAACGCCGGCAGCATGTAGACCACGGCGCTGAAAACCTGCCATAGAAATCCCATGGGCAGATTTCCGGGCATCTGGAGATTGGGCAGGATCTTCCGGCTGGGCGTATCATAATGGGCACAGAGAAGGATCGGCGCGTGCTCCGCATCACCCACGCGGATCCAGTGGTGCCCGCTCCGGCCGCCCTTCTCCAGTTCCGCTTCATAGCCCATCTTCCGGATTCCCGCCAGCAGAGCCTTCTCCGCTGTCCGCTTCTCCTCCTCTGTAAACCGGATGGGATAGCCGGATTCAAAGGATGCCTGAAATTCACCCATTCTCTGTTTCCTCCCGCACGCTCAGAACCCGCGCCTGCCGTCCTTCCACCCTGAAACGGATCTTCAGTCCGTCATAGTCCATGCCGTATTCCCTGCCGTCACGCTGGTATCCCGGCCGGACGTCCTGAGCCAGAAGTGCCCGGATCGCTCTGGCCTGACAGGGCGTCATCTCCCGGAGGATTTCCCCGGGAATCAGGACTTCCAGACGTTCCCCAAGCACCTCGCCGGCAAAGCCCTGACGCGTCTGTTCCCGGGCGTCCGTATAGCTGAGGTAGGGCTTGATGTCCACAATCGGTGTCATATCCACCAGGTCCGCTCCTTCAACGTCCAGCACAGGGCCTTCCTCCGTGTCCCGGATTCCCAGAAGCCGCACGCAGCTCAGGCCGAGTGGATTAGGACGAAAGGGGGAGCGGGTGGCGAAAACGCCCATCCGGTCATTCCCCCCAAGCCTGGGCGGCCGTACCGTAGGCCGCCAGTTCTCCCGCTCCGCCTGATGGAACCACCAGATCAGCCAGATATGGCTGAAATCCTCCAGCCCCCGCAGGGCTTCACGGACTCTGTAGGGTTCCTCAAAGACCACCGTGGACCGTATCTCCGGCACCAGACCGCTCTGCCGGGGCACACCGAACTTTTCCGGAAAGGGAGAGCGGATACGGGCGATGACTTCCAGGCCTTCTGTTCTCATAGGCTCGCGCTCTCCTCCATATCCGAAAAGATCGCCCGGATCGCCTCATCACTCAGACTGGTGATGTTCTCCTCCCCCGCCTGAATCAGCTGTTCGAAAAGCTGTTTCTTGCTCTGGCTCAGGGCCACCACCTGCTCCTCAATGGTATCGTGGGTCACCAGGCGGATGACCTGTACCTTGCGGGTCTGCCCGATGCGGTGTGCCCGGTCCGTCGCCTGATCCTCCACCGCCGGATTCCACCAGGGATCATAGTGAATCACCATATCGGCCCCGGTGAGGTTCAGTCCCGTGCCTCCCGCCTTGAGGGAAATGAGAAGCACCTGTCCCGCTCCGGCGTTGAAAGCTTCCGCCATTTCTATGCGTTCCTGGGCCGGGGTATGGCCGTCCAGATACAGGGCCTGGATCCCCGCGTTCTCAAAGTTCTGCCGGAGAATCCGCAGCATGGAGGTAAACTGGGAAAAGAGCAGGACACGCCGCCCCTGCTCCAGGGCTTCCGGCAGAATGTCCATCAGCAGATCCAGCTTGCCGGAGGAATCCTGGTAGTCGTCCAGAATCAGGGCGGGATGACAGCAGATCTGTCTCAGCTCAGTGATGACACTGAGCACGTCCATGCGTCCCCTGCCCAGACCCTGATTCTGCAGAATCCGGTTCATGCGCTCATAGGCCCGGATCCGGGCCGCCCTGTAAACCTTTTCCTGTTCCGCGGTCATCTGCGCCATGCGCACACTTTCCATCTTGTCCGGCAGGTCCGGCAGAACATCATCCTTGAGCCTGCGCATGAGGAAAGGCCGGATTTTCTGCTGCAGTTCCTGAAGACGGTTGCCGTCGTCATAGCGCCGCATGAAATTGGTCAGCTGGCTGAGATAGCCGGGAAGAATGAAATCAAACAGACTCCAGAGCTCGCCCCTGTGGTTTTCCACGGGGGTTCCGGTAAGGGCAAAACGCGACCTGGCCTGCAGCTGTTTCACGGCTATGGCTCCGGTGCTGCCCGGGTTCTTGATCTGCTGGGCTTCATCCAGGATCACACTGCGGAAATGAATGCCCTTCATGGCATCAATATCCCGACGGATCAGGGGATAGGAGGTGATGATCACCCGGGGATGGTCACAGACCTCCCCGCCGATCTCGCGCCACCAGGCCTTCCGCTGCAGGGTATTCCCGCTCACCATCTGCACGTCCATCTCCGGCACGAACCGGTTCCATTCGTGCAGCCAGTTATAGGTCAGACTGGTGGGAGCCACGATCAGGGAGATTTCTCCCTTCCCCGTGCTGCAGGCAATGGCGCAGATCATCTGCACCGTCTTCCCCAGGCCCATGTCGTCCGCCAGAATGCCTCCCATATGCAGGGAATCCAGGTTGCACAGCCACTCAAAGCCGCGTTTCTGATAGGGGCGCAGAACCACATTGCAGGGCACGGCATAATTGCTCCTGCCTTCACTCCGGATCTGCTCCAGCATGCCGGTCAGGCCCGGATCCTCCTCCATGTCCACGCCCATCTCGTGCATGAGGTCCGTGAGAAACAGCGTCCGGTAGGCCTGCAGACGGATCTGGCCGGCCTCTCCGGCCTCCAGCCCTTCCTGTGTCTGTGCGTCATAGATGTTCTCCGCCACAGGCTGCCAGTTTTCCATCTCGGAAAGATCCAGAAAGGATCCGTCCCTGAAACGGAAATAGTCCCGGTGCTTCGCCAGGGCTTCCATAATCCCCTGAATCTCCTCATTCACCTGAGGATCCCCCTCAAAGCGGAGGTTCAGGAATCCCTGACTCACGGACAGGTGCGCTTTCAGGGTGGCCCTGCGGGGCGTCAGCTTTTTGAATTCCTTGGACAGATAAACCTCGCTGAGGGTTTCCAGAAGCCTGACACCCTCCGACACGAAACGGTACACCACCTCCATGCCGGACAGATAAGCCATGCCCTGACTCAGCCGGAATCCATAGGCACCCAGGGTGTCCAGTATCCGGTGTTCCGCCTCCGCATCCCTCAGAAGAAGTTTCTGTCCCCGCTCGAAAACGGGACTGAATTCCACGGGATGGAAGGGATCGATCTCCCGGTCTCCGTACAGGAACCGGATTCTGGCCTGGATATTCCTGCCTGCCCGGTCCAGGTAAACCTGCGCCCTGAGAGGCCTGCGCTCCAGGAACCGGTTCAGATCGTCATCGATTTCCACCACGCCGATACGCTTGAGAAAAGGCACCAGTTCGTCCACCACTCTGGCGGTGTCTCTGGGGGGATATTCATACCGGGCCTTCCCGTTTTCACAGTAATTCAGGAGATTGCATACCGCCCGCTGCTGGTCCTCTTCCACCTCCAGCACATTCCCGCCGGCGAATACATATTCACCGCCCTCTGTCATGAGACGGAGATCCTTGGGGAAAAAGGCTGTCAGGGTCAGACCCCGGATGGTGCCCGCCAGGCGGAAATGCATGGGGAGACGGGTTTTCCGCACCCGGATCTGTGTATGGGTATTTCCGTTGAGAATCAGGACAAAGGGCAGACGGGTCAGACAGGAGAACAGTTCCCTCACAACGGCATTGGTGACAGGCATGATTCGTGCATCATTGCCCTTGTACTCAAATCCGCAGGCCTGCTGCGCGAGGATCATGCCGGAAAGAATACCCAGCACCTTCGTTTCCATCGTACCGAAGCGCATCCAGGAAGGCTGGTACACCAGTCCCTTGCCGAAGTCCAGGGACTCTCCCTTCTCCCATGCGTGGACCAGCTGGGGAATATTCCTGACCACGTACATCCGGTCCTCCCCCACCCTCAGCTGAATTCTTGCGGTGGGCTTCATGGGATTCCGGCTGTTTTCCATAATGAGTGTGACTTCCAGCAGGAGATCCCCGGACCCGGGAAGCAGATGATCCATGGTCTCAAACAGTTCAGGCCCCGCCTGAAGTGCGATCTGATGCTGCAGTTCACCCAGGAAACCGGACTGCTGGGCTTTCAGGGCAGCCGCGATCACATGCCTGCAGGGGTGATCCGCCGTACATGCTTCACAGGTGCAGTACTTTTCTCTCCTCCTGGAGAGGCGGACCAGATAGGGCATGCCGTCATTCACGATATACCTGAGTTCCAGGGGCTCCACCAGGTCTTCCCGTACACCCCCGTGCTCAAAAAGCTTCTGGCCTTCCGTGAATGTTTCTTCGCCTGCCATCGCCTTCATCTGGCTGACACCAGGAAGCATTCAAAATCACACTCCGGTCATTATTTTCCGCAGAACATTCTTTACTTCGACTCTTCTGTTTAAAATCCTGCACATAAAAATGCCTGTATGCATTTTTTTGTACAGAAAAACACCCCGCCACAGGCGGGGTGGATGAAAAGCTCATCAGAACTTCAGCGGATTCACACGAACGGAGGGACCCATGGTTGCGCTGAGATAGATGGAGCGCAGATAGGTACCCTTGGCCGCGGCGGGCTTGGCCTTGATGATGGCTTCCATGAGGGTGCTGAGGTTTTCATTGAGCTTGTCCTTGCCGAAGGAAACCTTGCCGATGGGGCAGTGGATGATCGCCGTCTTATCCAGACGGTATTCCACCTTACCGGCTTTAATTTCCTGCACGGCGCGGGTCACGTCCATGGTAACGGTACCGCTCTTGGGGTTGGGCATGAGGCCCTTGGGGCCCAGGATACGTCCGATACGGCCAACCACGCCCATCATGTCCGGGGTCGCCACGCAGACGTCAAACTCGAACCAGTTTTCCTGCTGGATCTTGGCCACCATATCCTCGGCGCCTACGTAGTCGGCACCGGCGGCCTGCGCTTCCTTGGCCTTCTCACCCTTGGCAATCACCAGAACCCGGATCACCTTGCCGGTTCCGTTGGGCAACACCACGGCGCCGCGGACCTGCTGGTCAGCGTGACGGGGATCGACGCCCAGACGGACGGAAATCTCCACAGTCTCGTCGAACTTTGCCTTGCTGGTCTTGGTAACCAGATCACAGGCGACGTCGGGGTCGTACTGAGTCAGATGCTCAATCAGCTTCGCGCTGTCCTGATACTTCTTTCCGTGTTTCATGAAATTCCTCCCTGTGGTGTTAGCGGCACTCTGTCCTCCCACATTCATTGGGGTTTACCCCTGCTTGATACTGCTTATTCCGCGACGGTGATGCCCATGGAACGGGCCGTGCCCGCCACCATGCTCATGGCGGCTTCCAGGCTGGCGGCATTCAGGTCAGGCATCTTGAGTTCCGCGATCTTCTTTACCTGTTCCTTGGTCAGCTGACCCACCTTGTCACGGTTGGGCTTGGCGCTGGCTTTTTCCAGATTCAGTTCCTTCTTGATCAGAACCGGCACCGGAGGCGTCTTGGTAATGAAGGTGAAGGTGCGGTCCGTGTAAACGGTAATCACAACAGGGATGATCATCCCGGGCTGGTTCTTGGTCCGCTCATTGAATTCCTTGCAGAAGCCGGGAATGTTCACGCCATGCTGGCCCAGAGCGGGACCGATGGGCGGAGCGGGATTGGCTTTGGCTGCAGGCACCTGCAGCTTGATATACGCAGCGACTTTCTTTGCCATGTTGGTGGCACCTCCTGTTAAATGTGGTGATGCGGAAGCGTTGCTTCCTCCCACGCTCATCCCCTGCGGGGATGAGAGTTGTTACCGGCGGAAATCCCGCCGGATCACGTCTTCTCAGCGGTCCAGGGCTTCTACATCGCTCAGGTCCAGTTCCAGAACCTGCTCGCGGCCCAGCATGGTCGCCCGGACCATGACCTTGCCGGCAGGCAGGTCCACGTCCTCCACGGTCACCGTGAAGCCCTTGAGAAGTCCTTCCCTGACATTGACCTCCTGCCCGATGGCGATGTTGGTCTTCGTCTCCTGGACAGGATTCATCATCCGCTCAACTTCCTCGTCGGACAGAGCCACAGGCTTGCTCTCGGGTCCCACGAACCCGGTCACACCGCGGGTGTTCCGGACCAGATACCAGCTTTCCGTGGTCCAGATCATGCGTACCATGACATAACCCGGAAATACCTTGCGGGTGGTCTGGATGCGCTTTCCGTCCCGGATCTCGTCCACAACCGTCACAGGCACCCGGATATCCAGGATGAGCCTCTGCATCTTCTCAGAGTTCTCCACGGATTTCTTCAGGGTGTCCATCACCTTGTTTTCATATCCGGAATACGTATGGATCACATACCAGCAAAGCCGGGGATCCTTTTCTGCTTCCTGGATATCGGCGGGGATCTGGACGTCCTGCTCGTTGATGGGAATATTGCTCATGCCATTCTCCTTATGTTTCGGCTCATCCGTCAGGCCTGGATGTTACCCAGTACCTTCACCAGCGCGGACGCGCCCAAATCAAACAGACCAATGACAACGCCCATAAAGAGCATGAACAGCAGAACCACACAGCTGTAGACCATCAGCTTGCGCTTGGTCGGCCACGTGACACGCTTGAGCTCATGCCACATGTTCCTGAAGGGCTTTGCGATCCGCTGCGGGAGCGTTTTGATCCAGTTGACGAATCGATCCCACCGTGAAGGATTTGTCTTGGCGACAGCCTTTTTAGGTGCTTCGCGCACGTTCTTTTCATCTGCCATCTTACTCACATCCTCATGGTGTTATTCTGTCTTACCTCGTTTCGCGATGAACCGTGTGCTTCTTGCAGAAAGGGCAGTACTTCTTCAGTTCAAGACGATCCGGAGTATTCTTCTTGTTCTTCATGTTATTGTAGTTGCGCCGCTTGCATTCCGTACAAGCGAGGCAAACCTTGTTGCGGGCGGCATTTGCCATATGCGTCTCCTCCTGCCAATTGCACATCCGCCGTCACGGCCCCCGGCGGGGGCCATGACGGACGAATCTTATTCGATGACCTTGGCCACAACGCCGGAGCCCACAGTACGGCCGCCTTCACGGATAGCGAAACGCGTGGTACGGAAGTAGAACTGGGGACGATAGCCATTGAAGAAGGGCGTGTGACGGCCGCCTTCTTCCTTGGTCAGAACGTACACCTGTCCGATGCAGTGGGTGTGGGGCTTGATGGAGCCGGGCTTGGCCAGCACCTGTCCACGTTCCACTTCATTGCGCTGAATACCGCGCAGCAGGGCACCGATGTTGTCGCCGGCTTCCGCCTGGTCCAGCAGCTTGTGGAACATTTCCACGCCGGTGACCACGGTGGAGCGGGGCTTTTCCATCAGACCCACGATTTCAACGGTATCGCTCACCTTCACGGTGCCGCGCTCCACACGACCGGTGGCCACAGTGCCGCGGCCGGAGATGGAGAACACGTCTTCCACGGGCATCAGGAAGGGCTGATCGGTGGCGCGCTGGGGTTCGGGAATGTAGCTGTCCACAGCGTCCATCAGTTCCCAGATGGGCTTGCACTCTTCGGCGTTGTCCACGTCGGTGCCGCCGTTCTGGACATACTCAAGGCACTTCAGAGCAGAACCGCGGATGATCGGGATGTCGTCGCCCGGGAAATTGTAGCTGCTCAGCAGCTCGCGGATTTCCATTTCCACCAGTTCCAGCAGTTCCGGATCGTCCATCATGTCGGTCTTGTTCAGGAACACGACGATGTAGGGCACGCCGACCTGACGGGCCAGCAGGATGTGCTCGCGGGTCTGGGGCATGGGACCGTCGGGAGCGGAAACCACCAGGATGGCACCGTCCATCTGGGCGGCACCGGTGATCATGTTCTTCACATAGTCAGCGTGGCCGGGGCAGTCCACGTGGGCATAGTGGCGCTTGGCCGTCTCA
>CACYGY010000088.1 GCA_902774025.1 uncultured Eubacteriales bacterium | reverse complement strand
CGGGTGGGAAGGCCGGAGGATATCGCGGAGCTGGTGCTGTTTCTCGCCTCCCCCCAGGCCGGATTCATCAACGGCGAGAACATCTGCGCCGACGGGGGCATGACCCGGCTGATGATCTATCATGGGGAACACGGATGGACCTATGAACCCTGAGGGAGAGAGGGGAAAATGAGAATCTATGTGGACGCGGATGCCTGTCCCGTCATCCGTATCACGGAAAAAACCGCGCGGAAATATGAAATCCCCGTCACTCTTCTGTGCGATACAAGCCATGTGCTCACATCCGCAGACAGTGAGATCCGTGTTGTCGGAGAGGGCGCCGATGCGGTTGACTTTGCCCTGATTCAGCTCTGCTGCCGGGGCGACATTGTGGTAACGCAGGATTACGGTCTGGCGGCCCTGGCACTGGGAAAGGGTGCCATGGCTATTCATCAGAGCGGTATGTGGTATACGCAGGAGAACATCGACGGGCTTCTCATGGAACGCCACCTTGCCGGGAAAGCCCGCCGCAGCGGGAAGCATCACCTGAAGGGGCCCGCCAGGCGGGGGAAAGAGGATGACAGAAGATTCGGGGAGCGCCTGGAGTCCATGATCCGGACCCTGGCTTTCACGTGCAGGATTGCCTCCCGGGAGGAGATGGAAAGGAAATGGACCGAGGAAATCCGGCTTCATGAGGATGACAGGGAGAACTGGGTGGTCTGGAAAGGGCGTGCCCTGAAAAACGCGGAGAAGGGGCTCAGCATTCCCTACTACGGCTTTCTGGGGAACCGCATCATCTGCGAGGCCACCGCCGCGGTCCGTCCCGGTGCGGTTCAGGACGACGAAGGCCTTGTGGGGGAGACCACGGCCTATCTGTATGCCTTCCGGACCCTGGAATCCTTCCGGGGACAGGGGTATTTCTCCCGTCTGATGCGCTTCATGCAGGAGGATCTTAAGCGAAGGGGATTCAGAAGGGTCACCCTGGGGGTGGAGCCCGGGGAAAGGGTCAACCGGCAGATCTATGCACACATGGGATTTGACGAATTCATCCGGGAGGGTCAGGAGACCTATCCGGACGGCACGGCCATTTCCGTTCTGTATTACGGGAAGAATCTTGAGGGACCGCAGGGGGAGGGATGAGCAGGTGAACCGGATTCATTTTCTGAGGGCCTGCTGGAGCGACATCATTCTGGTGGAATCCCACGGGCTGTTCGGCCTGATGGATACCGGGTACGACCGGGATGCGGAGAGAATCGCCGCCTATCTGGACAGTCTCGGCGTCCGGAAGCTTGAGTGGATTCTCATCACCCACTTTCACCGGGATCATTACGGCTCCCTGCCCGCGCTGCTGGGACGGTATCCCGTGGGCAGGGTTTATATGAAACCCTTCAGTGCCCTGAATATTGCCGACAGCAGCGGACGGGATGCGGGAGATGCGTATAACGAGGCGGAGAAGGCGAAATACGAGGCCATGTGTGATCTTGCCCAGTCTGTTTCGGCGTTTACGGCCATCCGGGAAGGGGTGGACCGTCTGCGGCTGGGGGACTTTGATTTCCGGATTTTCGGGACGGAGGACGCCATCCGGAAAATGTACGAAAACCCGTCTTCTCCCTGCTTCCACCGGATCCGGTTCGGGGAGAACACCAACAGTACGGCATTCTATGCCTGTCTGGAGGGCACGGGGATCTATCTGGGCGGCGATGCGGAAAACGGGATGCTGGAGGATCCGGAATTTGACCGGAGGAACGCCCAGTACGCCCGGGCGGTGGGAAATCACGTGGACCTGTACAAGGTGCCGCACCACGGATGCGGAAACATTTTCGACGATGAGGTTCTGTCCATTCTCCGTCCGCGCTTCAGCATTGTGACCAACTGGGGACCGACCCTGAAACGCCGCTTCACCGCCAACCTTGACCGGCTCCTTGCCGCCCGGCCGGACGCCAGGGTGCTGTGCACGGACCGGTGCGGGTATGTGTTCACCCTCCTTGGGCAGGGGCAGATGACCATGGAGGAAATCGACAGGGTGCCGGAGGTGATTCCGGAGGACGCTGCCGGGGATGAAACGGATGCCTTCCTTGAAGCGCGAAGGCGGCATCTTCAGGAGGACGGAATCCCGGAGGAGCCGCAGGACATGGAGGGCCCTCCCGTATCTCTCCTGAAACTTGCGGAGAAGGAAGGGGACTGTCCGGTCTGGTTTGTGCGGGAAGGAAAACGGATCGGCGCCGCCCTCCTCCGTATTCAGGGACGGGCGGAGAAAAGGTGCCGCATCCTGGACTTCTGGATTTTTGCGCCTTACAGGGGATGGGGCGCGGGCCATTACTGCTTTGAAACCCTGGAGGCGAAACTCCGGGAGGCAGGTATTCATTCCTTTCAGGTCCGCTGCCGGGACAGCGCCGTGATCCGGTTCTGGAAGGCCTTCGGTTTTGAGGAGGGGACGGAACCGTTTCTCCTTACCCTCACCTGACCCTTGTCATCCCGGCCTGCTTATTGCGTCCGCAGGCGCGTCTGCGGTATAATACCCCTGACAGGATATGGGGAAGGCATAAGGGTTTTCAGAGCCGGGACGGCAGGGCATGAAGACAGACGGATCCTGCCGCTTCCTCTGACACCGGAAAGACCCGCCGGACATTTCTCCTGGAAAGCCAACAGAGAAAAGGAGTGGATCAAACATGGCGAAGATCAAGAGAATCGGTGTTCTGACAAGCGGCGGGGACGCCCCGGGCATGAATGCCGCAGTGAGGGCCGTGGCGCGCACCGCTCTGGCCAATGACATTGAGTGCATCGGTATCCGCCGCGGCTGGCAGGGACTCATCAATGCCGATTTTATTCAGCTGACCCGGGAAAATGTGGGACATCTCCTCTCACGGGGCGGGACCATTCTGTACACAGCCCGCAGCCAGGAGTTCATGACCGATGAGGGACGCCAGAAGGCGGTGGTCACCTGCAAGATGCTGGGTCTGGAAGGAATCGTGGCCATCGGCGGTGACGGCACGTTCGCCGGCGCGCTGGAACTGAGCCGCCTGGGCGTGTCCGTGGTGGGCATTCCCGCCACCATTGACAATGACGTGGGCTGCACCAATTACACCATCGGCTTTGACTCCGCCTGCAACACGGCCATTGAGTGCATCGACAAGCTGAGGGATACCATGCAGTCCCACGAGCGCTGCTCCGTGGTGGAGGTCATGGGCCGCAACGCGGGCTTCCTGGCCCTGTATGTGGGCACCGCCGTGGGCGCCACCGCCGTTCTGGTGCCCGAGCACAAGCTGGACTTTGAGCGGGACGTCATTGAACGGATCCGGGCCTCCAGACTGGCGGGCTATACGCATTTCATGGTGGTTGTGGCGGAAGGTGCAGGGAACGCCTTTGAAGTGGGCAGCAAGATTCACGACGCCCTGGGCATCCAGCCCACCATCACGGTCATCGGCCATATCCAGAGGGGCGGCGCGCCTACGGGACGTGACCGCGAGACGGCCACCCGCATGGGCTATCACGCGGTGGAAGCCTTCGCGGAGGGCCGCGGCAACTGCATCATTGCCACCCAGGAAGGCAGCATCGTGGAGATTCCCATTGAGGAAGCCATGAACATGAAAAAGCATCTGCAGATGGACCGCTATCAGATCATGGAGATCATGCAGTTCGGTTCCAACCATGTGAATGTGAACGACTGATTCACCCAATGAAGCACCCCCTCTCCGGAGTCATCCGGAGAGGGGGTGTTTCAGTGCTTCAGGCGATCAAGAAGCCGTGTCACGATCACCTGAGCCATGTAGAGCTTGTAGGCCAGACGGGAGGGCTGAGGGGGAACCGTGCAGTGAAAAGCGGCATTCTCCCTTTCGTCCGACAGGGCAAACCAGACTTCCCCCGGCACACTGTCCGCATTGCCGGGATCCGCATTTCCGAAACTGCCCGTGATCCCGATGCCCAGGTCCGTCCCGAAGGCTTCGCGGCATACCCCTGCCATGGCCAGGGCGGTTTCAGGGGAGTAGACGCCGAAACGGTCAATGACGGAGGCGGGCACGCCCAGACGGATCTTCTCCCGGTTGCTGTAGGTGACGTAGCCTCCGGGAAAGACGGCGGAGGAGCCCTCCGTGTCGGTAATGAGGGAAGCCACCTGCCCGGAGGTGCAGCTCTCCATGGTGGTGATGGTGATCCCGCATCGGATGAGAATGCGGGTGAGGACCTCATAGTCGGAGCGGACGCGGTGTTCATCGGCTCCTCCTTCGGGCCCTCTGACCTCCGTGACGAGGCCGCACGGGGATACGGAAGCATCCATGGTCATTTCTCCTTTCCCGTTCTTCATGCGTCCATGGGACTGTTCTTGTAGATGGTGGCCAGGCCGCCGTGAGAGGTTTCCCGGTATTTTTCGTTCAGGTCCCTGCCGGTCTGGTACATGGTGGCCACGACATCATCAAAGGAAATCTTCCGCGTCTCAAAAAGGAAACGGGAGAGGTTCACGGAGCTGATGGCACGCATGGCCGCCACGGCGTTGCGCTCAATGCAGGGAATCTGCACCAGGCCGCTGACCGGGTCACAGGTCAGGCCCAGATTGTGCTCCATGGCGATTTCGGCGGCGTATTCGATCTGGTCGATGTTCAGACCGTAGAGGGAGGCCAGGGCTGCTGCGGCCATGGAACAGGCGGACCCGATCTCTGCCTGGCATCCGCATTCCGCACCGGAAATGCTTGCGTTGGTGCGGATGATATTGCCGATCATGCCCGCCACGGCCAGGGCGTCCAGGATCTCCTCCTCCGGGAAGCCCCGGTCATGCTGCATGTAATAAAGCACCGAGGGGAGCACGCCGCAGGAGCCGCAGGTGGGGGCGGTGACCACAATGTGCTCATCCGCGTTCTCCTCACTCACCGCATAGGCATAGGCGGCGATCACCCGGTTCATGGTCACGTCCGCGCTCTCGTTGTAGCAGCGTTTCTGATACAGTGTCTTTGCCTTCCGGGCGACGCCCAGGCCGCCGGGGAGGATGCCCTCGGCCTTAAGGCCACGGGATACGGATTCCTGCATGGCAGTCCATACGGTGGCCAGAAAATCCCGGATGGAGGGCTCCTCGTGGCGGTAGATGAAATGCGCCAGGCTGATGCCCCTGCTGCGGCACATGCTGACGATCTCGGAAAAATGTCTCTGGGGATAGGTCTCATGGTCCTCCGAGGAGGATTCGTTTTCAAAGCGGATGGAGCCGCCCCCGATGCTGAAAATCCGGGTGCTCCCGATGACTTCCCCGTCCTTCAGCGCCTGAAAGAGCATGGTGTTGGGATGGGGCAGGTCCGTAAGGGTCTGGTCCACCAGGACCGTGGTATCCCTCAGGCCGGAACAGATGGCTTTCTCGGTGCCGTGGCCTTCGCCGGTGAAGGCCAGGGAGCCGTAGAGGGTCACCTGATAGCGGTCGGCGTCGGGATAGCGTTTGCCGAAGATCTTGGCGGCCCGGTAGGGGCCGACAGTATGGGAACTGGAAGGCCCGTGGCCGATCTTGTATACGGTTTTAATACTCCTCATGTGAACCTCCATGTCCTGAATGCGGAAACGCCCGTGGGCGGGATCTGTTTTTGAACTGACCAGGGGAACCTGTGGGACAAGTATACCATGATCTGGAGAATGGACAAGAAATCCCTTGTAAAAAAGGCCGAAAAGGGGAGGGCAGTGGTGGCTCCCTCCCCGAAAGTGTGGTATGATAATGCGCAAGTCGGGGCTGAACGGGGGGATGCAGTTGGCTGAGATGATTCTGAAAATGACCAGTGTGACAGCGGCCTATGTGATCCTGACTATCTTTGCGCGGACCTGGATCCGGAAAGCCGGAATGAACTGGGGCAGACGGATCCTCATGGGTCTGATCTACGGCGGGTGTTCCGTTCTCAGCACCCATTTCAGTGTGGACTATGTGGACATGCTCCTCAACGTCCGGGACCTGGGTCCCCTGGCGGCCGGCCTGTTCATTGATCCCTGGTCGGGCATCATGGCGGGCATCATCGGGGGCGTGGAGCGGTACATCGCCGGCACGTACTGGGGCATCGGGAGCTATACCCGGGTGGCCTGCAGTGTATCCACCATCCTGGCGGGTTTCCTGGCGGCCCTCATGTACCGCTGGGTTTTCCGGAAGGAAAAGCCCTCCGTGGCCTACGCCGCCTTCATGGGTGCCACAATGGAAGTCTTCCACATGTACGCGGTTCTGTATACGCACCGGGAAGACATGGAAATGGCCCTTGAAGTGGTGAAGGTCTGTTCGGGTCCCATGATCTTCTTCAGCGGCCTGGGCCTTGGGGCCATCGCCCTGATTTTCAGAATCCAGAGCGGGGAGTTCCGCAATCCCATCCGGAAATACCGCAAGGAAAACACACCGGTTTCCAACATTTTTCAGGGCTGGCTGTTCCTGGTGACCGTTGCGATCCTTTCCGTGAACTTTATCATCTCCTTCAATGTGCAGACCAAGCAGGCCTTTCAGAGCAATCAGAAGGTGCTGGCGAAGGTGAGCGACAGCATCCGGGATACCTACAGGAAGCTTCTGAACGTGGAGACGGAACTGATCCGGAGCATCGAAGCCTCCGTGGAGGACCAGGCCCGGGTGATCGCCATATCCCTGGACAGAGACACGAACATGGGGGATGTGGACGCGGCCTATCTGGAGCAGCTGAAGAACGTCAATGATCTGGAAGGCCTGCAGCTCCTTTCCAGCTCGGGAAGCGTGCTGTTTTCCAGCGGAACCGTCAATCTCAGGGATTCCATGGGGGTTTCGCTGGGAGAAGGGGAGAGCATCGCATGGAATGTGGGCGAAGGCACGGTCATAGCCATGGTGCGGTGCAAGCGGGGGATTCTCCGGATCAGTGTCGGAATTCGGGATCTGATGTCCCCCGAGACCCTGATGCAGATCTACGATACCATCACGGCCTTCCATGTGGGAAAAGACGGATCCTTTGACATTTTTAACCTGTCCGGCACCATCCTGACGGGCATGCATATGGATCAGAAGCTCCTTCCGGAGGAAATGACCCGGCTTCTGGCGAAGGGGTCAGGCGTCTTCTTTGATTCTTCCCTGTTCGGGGAAGAAGCCATGTGCCGGCTGACGGAGATAGGCGAGAACACATTCCTGCTGGTCAGGCTTCCCAAGAGTGAGATGTACGCGCAGAGGGACGCCCAGGCCTATGAGATGACGCTGGGGGCCGTTCTCCTCTTCAGTGCCCTTTACGTCCTGATCTCCTTTCTGGTGCAGAGGACCGTGGTGAACAGCATCCGGAGCACGAACGTGTCCCTGGCCAGGATCACCCAGGGGGATCTCAACGTTGTGGTGAACGTAAGGGACGCGCAGGAGTTTGTGGAACTGTCGGATGACATCAATCAGACGGTCACCACACTCAAGGGTTATATCGAAGCGGCGGAGAAGCGCATGGAGCAGGAGCTGGAAATGGCCAGGGTGATCCAGGCCTCGGCACTGCCCGGAAACTTTGACTTCCCGCAGGAAGACATCGATCTCTACGCCATGATGGATCCCGCCAGGGAAGTGGGCGGCGACTTCTATGACTTCTTCTTCACCGGCACCAGCCGGATGGTCCTGGTGATCGCGGACGTATCCGGCAAGGGGATTCCCGCCTCCCTGTTCATGATGCGCAGCAAGACGGCAATCCGGGGTGTGGCGGAATCCGGCGCCTCCGCCAGTGAGATCCTGCAGAAGGCCAACGACATCATGCAGGAAGGCAATGATGCGGAGATGTTCGTTACGGTCTGGGTGGGCATTCTGGACCTGGAGACAGGCCGCATGGTCTGCGCCAACGCGGGTCACGAATATCCCGCTCTCATGCGCAGGGGCGGAGCCTACGAACTGCTCAGGGACCGCCACGGCCTGGCACTGGCTGCCATGCCCGGGGTGCGGTATAAGGAGTACGAGATTGTGCTGAACCCCGGCGACCGGCTCTTTGTCTACACGGACGGGGCACCGGAGGCGACCAATCCCCGGGATGAACAGTACGGAACGGACAGACTGCTTCAGGTCCTGAACCGTCACAGGGACGAGTGCATGAAGGACCTTCTGCCCGGGGTGCGGGAGGACATCTCGCTCTTCGCCGACGGGGCGGATCAGTTTGACGATATTACCATGCTGGGTCTGGTGTACAGAAATTCTCAGAAAGGGGCTCCTGCAGATGAAGGAAATCACGGTTGAAGCCACGCGGGAAAACATCCCGGTGGTCACGTCTCTTGTGGAAGAGACCCTGGAGGAAGCGGGAGCCGGCATGAAGGCCATGGTGAAGATTGCCGTGGCCATGGACGAGCTGCTCACCAACGTGGTCAGCTACGCCTATGGGAATGAAACGGGCCCCATGACCACGAGAATCTCGGTGCAGGACGGGGTGGCGGAGATTACCATCTCGGACCGGGGGACTCCCTTTAACCCGCTGGAGCACGAGGATCCGGACGTCACACTGTCTGCGGAGCAGCGGAAGATCGGGGGTCTTGGAATTTTTATGGTCAAGAAGAGCATCGATGAACTGAGCTACGTATATAAGGATGGAATGAACTACGTGACGATCCGTCACAGGATCTGAAAGAAGGAGGAAAACGGAACGTGAAAAGAACACTGGTTGCCCTGATGCTGTCCCTGTGTCTGCTGTTTGCCCTTTTCCCCGCCGGTGCGGAGGGGGAAGCCTTTCTGGAGTGCAGAGAGGAGAATGCCATGCAGGTTGAAAATCTGCCACAGGAAAGAGAGAAGGCCTGGGAAGACTACAGGAATGCCGCTCTGGAAGATGCCGGAATGCAGGAGGAACTGGAAGAACGGGTCATGCGGTTCGGAGACGTGGAGATGCGTTTCTACGTCCGGACCTACGGGGAAGCGCCGGAGGGCGGCTATCCCATGTACATTGCCATGCACGGCGGCGGATCCTCGGACACGCCGGACCTGAATGATGAGCAGTACGGAATCATGAAGAGCTACTACGCCGATTCCCTGGATTGCGGCGTCTATGTGGCCGTCCGGGGCGTCCGGGATACCTATGACACCCATTCCAATCCCGAGTCCTATCCCCTTTATGACCGGCTGATCCAGATGATGATCCTCACCCACAACGTGAATCCCAACCGGGTCTATCTGGAAGGCTTCTCTGCCGGAGGTGACGGCGTGTACGCCATCTCTCCCCGGATGGCCGACCGTTTCGCGGCGGTGAACATGTCGGCGGGCCACCCCAATTCCATCAGCCTGATGAATCTGAAAAACCTGCCGATCCAGCTGCAGGTGGGTGAAAACGATTCGGCCTATGACCGCAACAAGGTCACGGCCGAGGTGGGCATGGACCTGAATGAGCTGGCGGAGCAGGAAGGCGGATACATCCACAGAGTCCTGGTCCACGCAGACAGGGACCACAATTTCGAGGATTATGATGTGGAAGAAGTGGCCGTGATGGCGGATCCGACGGCATGGCTTCAGAACGGTGACCGGACTACGGAGATGGTGGACAGCTATCCTCCGGACTGGATGTACGCGTATACCCGCGATCCGCTGCCGGAGGAAGTGATCTGGGAACTGGACGTGCGGGCGCCGGAGCGCAGCGTGACCAGCTTCTACTACCTCAGGGCACCCTATTCCTCAGACCATGGCATCATCCGGGCGTCCTATGACCGGGAAGAGAACAAGGTGTTCGTGAACGCGGAGGATGTCCAGGAGTTCTCCATTCTTCTCAACGAGGAAATGGTGGATTTCAGCCAGCCCATTCATTTCGTGGTGAACGGCATGGATGCCTTCATCACCGTGGAGCCTGACCGGTCCGTCCTGGAAGAGACCACCCGGGAGAGGGGAGACAGAAACTTCCAGTTTGAGGCGGAAGTCCCCTACACCCTGCTTCTGGCTCAGGCCCTTCAGTAAGAGCGGAAGTATCAGAACCTCATGGACCGGACGCGCACTGCGCCGGTCCATGAGGTTTTTCCAAAGACGGAAAGGAGCCGGAAACCGCTTTCGGCTTTCGGAAAAATCCCGGCATGAGGGCACGGAAGGGATGAACGGTATTTCCCGCTCCGGAGACACACAGTCTTTGGGAGAATGCCCCGTCTCTCACGCAACTCTGTCCCGAATGCCGCTGCCTGTTCTGCCTCCGCCGCGGAATGGGGGGCTCCCCTGAAAAAGGACATATTCTGACCAGGAAAGGATGCGGTCCCATGAAAACTGCCCCTGACAGACTCCCCGCGCTTCCCCTGATTGCCAATGATCCATACTTTTCCATCTGGATGCCGGGGGATACGCTGACCTGCGCCGAGACCGTCCACTGGTCCGGCGCGCCCAAGCCTCTGGGCGGACAGATCCGGATTGACGGGAAGGCCTATGCCTTTCTGGGAAAGAGTGCTCTGCCGGAAATGTGCACCACTTCCCTGCGGGTGACACCCACCCGCACAATCTGCGTCATGGAAGAAGCAGGCGTTGAGATGACGGTGACCTTCTGGTCCCCCGCCCTTCCCGATGACCTGGACGTTCTGTCCATTCCCATTACCTTCGTGGATTTTTCCCTGCGCGCCCCGGATGGGAAACGCCATGAAGTCACCCTTGATTTTCACGCCTCTGCCCGGCTGTGCCATGACGGACAGTGCCCGCCCATGACCGGGGATGACTTCAGCGTCAGCGGCCTGCACATGTCCATGATCGGCCAGGCCCGGCAGCGGGTCCTGGGACACACGGGCGATCATATCACCATGGACTGGGGCTATCTGTACCTGGCAGCGGAAAAGGGGGAGGTCAGGCAGCAGGGGGAAGGCGGTGTGCGATACACCCTGAGCCTGTCTGCGGGACCTGAGACGGAAAAAGCCTTTCTCATGCTGGGATATGACGATATTGCCTCCGTGAATTACTTCGGTGCCTTCTGCGGGGCCTGGGGTCTTCGGGGCGGGAAAACCATGCCCGGGGCGCTGACTGAGTTCGCTGCGCGGCACGATGAACTGCTCCGAGCCTGTCAGGAAACGGATGAGCGGGTGCTGAATGAGGCCCGGACACTGGGCGGGGAGGATTACGCGCTGATTGCATCGGCGGCCTGGCGCCACACCTTCGCCGCCCACAAGCTCATCGCCACCCCGGAGGGGGACATGGCCTTCCTGTCCAAGGAGAACGATTCCAACGGCTGTATCGGCACGGTGGACGTGAGCTATCCCTCCGTTCCCCTGTTCCTGAAGTTCTGTCCGGAACTGGTGAACGCTCTGTGCCGTCCCGTATTGAAGTTCGCTTCCCTGCCCGTCTGGCAGGAGGACTTCGCGCCCCATGACGTGGGCCGGTACCCCTTTGCCACCGGGCAGGTGTACGCCGCCAGGCACGGGGTGCCCAACGGGCATACGCCGCTGCCCTATTACCTGTATCCGGCAGGAGCGGATGTGTATGATCCCCGCTATCAGATGCCGGTGGAGGAGTGCGGCAACATGCTGATCATGCTGGAGGCCGCTCTGTCCTTCGGGGCGGAGGATGGATTGATCCGGCAGTATGCGCCGCTGCTGGCCCGATGGGTGCGGTATCTGGACACCTATGGGGAAGACCCCGGGGAACAGCTCTGTACCGATGATTTTGCAGGACACCTGGCGCGGAATGTCAACCTGTCCGCCAAGGCGGTCGTGGGCCTTGCCTGCTATGCCAGAATCCTCCGCCGTCTGGGGGAGGAGAAGGAAGCGGAGGCATGGGAGAGCCGTGCCCGCGCCATGGCCGGAAGCTGGCTTGAGCGGGCAGCCGGGGAGGAGGGCACGGCCCTGACCTTTGACGGAGCAGGCTGGAGCATGAAATACAACCTGGTATGGGACCGTGTCCTGGGCCTGAACCTGCTTCCGGAGGATTTCTATGACCGGGAAACCCGAAGCTACCTGAAGCGCATGAATGAGTTCGGCCTGCCGCTGGATTCCCGGGCGGACTACACGAAATCCGACTGGCTGATGTGGTGCGCTTCCATGGCGCGGGATCCCGAAGTATTCAGAGCGATTGTCGCTCCCCTGGCCCATTACCTGCGCACCACGGGCACCCGGGTGCCTTTCTCGGACTGGTATGACACCCGAACGGGGCGCTATGTCTATTTCATCGGCCGCAGCGTCCAGGGCGGTGTGTACATGCCCATGCTGATTCCCGCTCCGGCCTTCGGACGATAACGGAAGGAACGTGAAAAGAGGCTGTGATGAAACATGTCATCACGGCCCTTTTGATGATTTGCCGTATGTCCCCATTTCTGATACTATAACCATATAAGGATGAATTTCAGGGAGGTGCTGAATATGGCAGCATGGAGTCATGGAATGAAGATTCTCTGTATGCTCTGCGCGCTGATGCTGTGCATGTCAGTCTGTTCTGCCGATGCGGCGGAAGATTCTGAAACAAAAGGTCTGGATCTTCAGCGGATTGAATGGGCAATGGCCATGACTGCGGAGATCGCAGGCAACTCATTGGATCGGATGGAGGAAGCAGCAACGGTCAGACAGCGATCTTATTTGTCGCAGTTTTCCCGGGTGCCTTATCTGACCCCGGATAAAGCCATTGTGCTCGAATTTTCAGAAGATCAGGTCAAACCAGTGAAGGATGCACTGGGGATCGACAGCAGTTCAGGCCTCGTTTTCAACTGGGAGGACGTTGGGCCTGCACTGGCGGAACTGATCAATCAGCAATTCAGTGCGGACTACACACAGGCTGCCCGCCTCACACAGGCAGAGGGTGAGACAACCCTGGAGTACTCCAGATACTTTACGATTGTTCTGCTGTCCTGCGGCGACGACATTTCAGTGACAAGTCTGACCGGATGGGGTGATATCCGCAGCCGCGCAGCAATGATGATCAGCACCAGGGATATCAGCTCAGACCTTGGAGAAGACACCATTACGCTTTATGTTCAGAAATTCGGACTGGATATGCCGCTTGTCCGTATCTATGAGAAAGACGATCTCGAAGGGATGACTGCCGAAGATCCGTGGAGAGCCGGTTCTTCCTCCTTCAGAAAGATGGCAGATGCTTTACTGTCTTCAGAACAACGGAGAGCGGAACTGCTTCCTGTCTGGATGCAGTCTGAATCTTCTTTTCTCAACAGCAGGATAAAACTTCACATAGCGGTCTCTGCACTGCGAAGCATGGAAACCGCAGATCAGGTCTTTGTCCGTGATGTGGCTCAGAACTGGCTTGCTGCACTGGCAAGGGATTCGGAGGATCCGATTGCTGATTATCTGGCAGAAGGAAACCCGGCCGGCGAGGGCCGTATTGCACCGCCGGCAATCCCGTACGGGAATGAACTTCACGAAGCGGAGCTGAAAGCAGACGGAACATTCCTGACGGTTTTTGATCTGACCATTCCCGGCAGGGATACTGCAGGCTGGTACGATGTCGTTTTGGAAGCCGCATTGCCGGCGGATCGAATTCCTGATGCTGTTGAAACGGCGGATTATATCATCCTTTGTTCTGTAACCTATGAGGGTGGCGTCAGCAGAGGCGACGCTCATCTTCATTATCCACTGACGCATATAACCGTTCATGACGCGCATACCGGAGAAATGCTCCGGGATCTTGGATATTGCAAACGCAGGCTTACAGGGTCAATCATGCTGCAGAATGGAGACACATGGTGGGATCCCCTGTATACGGAATTATGGTTATACATCAGGACACTTTTCACGTAACTCTTTTCCGGCAGAGAGTCATCATCCTGCTTCGATTCATGAAAGAAGCATCACGGATTGAATGCTGTGCGCAGAATGCGTCCGCTTCCATGCGCGCAGTGCAGAGGATGACCAATGGATTGCCGGCGCGGGAAAGGACGGAGGTTCTCGTCTTCAAATGGTTACGGGCTAAATGTCCGATCCAGTGCATGCATGATCTGTAGCAGATTCTGCAGTTGATTCGGGGGTGACGGAATTCAGATGGCACAGTACGCAAAGGATTTCAGTGAGCTGGAATCCAGCCTGCTCGTAAAGTGGGACGGCCGGATCTATGCTGTATGGGACGATGGTGAGCAGAATACAGCCAGGCTTGTCCCGTATGACGTGCTGACTGCATACGATGGCGACGAAAAAGCCCTTGAGCAGAAAACAGTTTCTGTTCCGATCCGCCAGATTCAGATCCCGGAACCGGTGAAGGCCGATCAGGACATTCTTCGCTCCTTTTTTCGTCTGGATGTGATGCCCTGGGATCTTCTGGCTGAGGGGCGGTACCCCTTCAGCAGCGCGACATGCAAATATGCTTTTTCAGAGGAAGACCTGTTCTGTCTGCTCGACCGACTGACAATGTTCCGGAACAGTTTTCTGCTGGAAGCCTGGAGGGACAGCTATTTCTCCTATAGAGAAACGATATTCAGCCTGCGTATCCGGATGCCGAAGGGGGATCCGCCGGGTTTTACGTTATCCTTTTTCGCTTCTCTGGTTTTCGGCATCCTGGGCTGGATGGATCCCGGTGAGGATGACCTGGAACTGATCCGGGAACTGAGAGACTGTTATTTGCGGTCAAAGGGGAAACCTCTTGCAGAAATGGTTCTTCCGGACTATATAACACGGTCTCCGTAAATATTAGGTCTTCTGTCGGGTGATTAGGAACATCAATCGAGTTTAATTCAGGAATCATTGGATAATTTAGCTTGACGCAGCTGAC
>CACYGY010000087.1 GCA_902774025.1 uncultured Eubacteriales bacterium | reverse complement strand
TCCACCCTGAGTTTGGCATCCAGATTGGAAAGGGGCTCGTCCATGAGCAGCACGTCCGGCTCAATGCACAGCGCTCTTGCCAGGGCCACGCGCTGCTGCTGTCCGCCGGAGAGCTGGGCCGGCATGCGATCCGAGAGCTGGTCGATCTGCATGAGTTTCAGAAACCGGTCCGCCTGCTGATGGATCATCTTCCGGTCAAAGGCACGGTTCTTCAGACCGAACTCCACGTTCTTCCGGACGTTCATATGGGGAAAGATGGCATAGTTCTGGAAGACCATGCCGATGTTCCGCTTGGCGGGGTTCAGGTCATTGATACGGGTATCGTTGAAGAAGAAATCCCCGCCCTCAATGGAATTGAAACCCGCGATCATGCGCAGAAGCGTGGTTTTGCCGCAACCGGAAGGGCCCAGGAGGGTGAAGAATTCACCGCCCCGTATGCTCAGGGTCAGGTTTTCGATCACCGTATTCTTTCCGTAGCGCTTCACGGCATTGCGGATGCTGATATTGACACTCATGGGCTCTCTCCTCCCGGTATCTCACGTTTCGGATTTCCGGCACAATAAACACAAAGGAAAGCAGAGATTCCGTCCTCCGGCAGACATGTGAAATCCGATCCGTTTTTGTTCTTCCTGTATCCCGGATGATACCCTTCCGCCCTTTTCCTGTCAAGACGCCCCTGCCCCACTGCTCCCCGTTCTTCCTTTCCACGAAAAGAAGGAGGCCGTGCCTCGGCACAGCCTCCCGGGATCCTTTCGCGTTTTCCCCCTGTGTCCTCTCCTCCGTCCGTTCAGCGGAAGTCCGCGGGGGAAGCGCCATACACGGATATGTCGCCATTGCTGACGCTCTCCAGGGTAAAGGAATGGACATAACCAGGGCCCAGAATTTCCGTCGCCTCACTCTTGCTGTAGCTCCCCGCATCTCCGAAGAGAAGTTCTTCCCCGTACCAGTAGGGGCCTGAGCACCAGCGGATGGTGTACATGCCTTTGGGCACATTCAGGGATACCTGCTTCCCGGGCTGAATGAAGGCCGAGACCGTCACCGTATCCGTGTCCGCGTCCCGCATCTGCACATAGGTCCCCTCACTGTCCGAGGACAGTCTGATATTGACCCTGGTGCCGGAGGCGGAACCGGAAATCCGTCCGGTTCTGGGCATTTCCACAGCCGGAATGTCGGGGAGACGCCCGAAACGTGTCCGCAGGATCTCCAGAGCGCTGTCATAGGCAAAGGCGCTGAGAAAGGCTTCATACGCTTCCGGGAGCCGCCCCCGGGCAATCTCGTCCAGATCCACCGTCATACTCATCTTTTCCCGGCTGCTCTTCTTCATTTTCAGGGCGCTCCCGGCAAGGCCTGAGAGAAATGCCTCCTCCAGGTCTTCCGCCCCGATCCGCTCCTCCCGGGGGAGAAACGCCTGAGTGTCCATGAGGGAGCGCAGGGCGTCCATGAGAAGGGCCTCCGGCTGAGCGCCGGTCATGTTCAGAAGAATGCCGTGGGGACCGCTCTGGGCATTGACGTTCTGCCGGCTTATCAGATGGAACAGCGCGGACCAGGCCCGGGCGGGGGCGGAAGCGAAGGACGACAGGCGGTTCTCCGCAAAGGTGACAAAAGCCTGGGAAGGCGAGAGCAGCTGCTCCGATGTAACCGTCTTCCCTTCTGCGGGTACGGGGAACAGGGTATCCCACAGGGCATCCCCCATCTCCTTTCCCCCCAGGACCTTCTTCGCCTCTCCCGCTGCCCTGCCCACAGTATTCTTCAGGGCATTCAGGCCTTTGGCAGTGGGCTTTCCGTCCTGCAGGGGAAGGGTCACCTCCAGGGTGTAGTCCATCAGGGTGGACAGGGACGTCCTCAGCCAGGCCTCCCTGTCCTCCGCCGTCTTATAGCTTCCCGGCACCGCGGTCCCGAAGGGGCGGAGGGTCATTCTGACCTGGCCGTCCTCCAGGATCACATTTTCCGCGCCGGCCTCATAGATGGCTTTCTGCCAGGCGTCCCGGACCGTATCTCCCTGCCGGATGAGAAGACCGTTCACCACGCGCCGGGCGTTGAGCGGGGTAATTTTCTGGTCTGCCGCGGCCTCACTCCGCTCCTTCCGGAGGGCGGAACGGAGCTTTTCCACAATGCTCTCCCAGTTGTTCAGGTCCGTCAGCACGGGCACGTCAGCCTTTGCGATCCAGTCGGACCAGGAGGAGATGACATTATCCAGCTGATTCTTCGCCGTGGCTTTGAGAATCTCCCTGCGGCTGTCCCCCTGAAGGGCGGTGAAGGTCAGGGTGCAGTTATAGCCCTTCACCTCTCCCTTCTCACCATAGAGGGCGTAGAAGGGATAGCGCACGTCAAAGACCCAGAATTCCGACGCCAGATGAGGATTGCCCGTGAGAACGGGCCCGTCCTCGTCCAGCCAGCCTTCCAGCCGCAGCATGTTCTGATACAGGGCATCCTGGAAGAACTCGCTTTCCTTTTCGCTCCAGGTCATCTCCGTCCATTTCGTCCCGGGATCCACCTGCGTGTCCGCGGAGATCACCACGCAGACATATCCCGCCCGGGGTGAGGAAGGTTTGAAGCTTTTGAAATCCTTTCCGAAGACCTGCCGGAAACCCGCCTCCGTCCAGACAATGGGCTCATAGCAGAACTGGGCGGCGGGGTCCGCAAGGAGATTCCGGAGCGCGTCGCTCACGGGGATGAGCTCGTAGACATTGCCGCTGTCCTCGTCGCGGAAGGAAGCCGGATCCCCCCGGGTCACGTCCTCCGCCTCATACAGCTGATGGGGTGTGTTCTCTCCCTGGTCGTAGGCAAGGATTTTCTCATGGACTTCGTTTCCCTGTGCGGCAATATTCTCGCACGCCCTGGAAAGGGCTTCCGACAGGCCATGTTCCTCTGCCCACAGGGCCATGGATTCCAGGACCGACTCCCCGTCCTCCCCTTCCTCCAGCGCCCTGTCCGCGGCCTGAAGCAGCGCCAGTACGCTCTCCCGGGCCACCCGGTCCGAAAAAGAGGTTCCGCCTTCTCCCAGGGAAGGCAGGGTCATCAGCAGCAGCGCCGCTGTCAGAAATAAGGCCGTCCATCTCTGCAGTGTCCGCATGGCGTTCATTTCCTTTCTTTCATTTTCCCGCCGTTCCCGGAGAGAAACGGGAAGGGAAAGGTTTTTATGCGCGCCTTTGGAAAAGGACAGAATCCGGCCGTCCTTCTTCACGGGCCGGTCCGGCGGATCCCGCCGGGCATTTCCCGGAAACAGCGTGGAAGGCCGGAGGAAAAAGAAACGCTGAAGGACAGTGCCCGAAAACACGGTCTGTCCCGCAGTGCCAGCTTTTTCTCTGTCCTTCCCTGTGCCTCATGGCCGTTGATCTTCAGCCCTTCCATGCGCCTCATGCCTGTATGGTATGCCATCCGTCAGGGCGCGTCAAGTTCCCGGCCTGCTTTCGCCTTTGGCGCATTCCCCGCGTCACGGAAGGCTTCAGGGCATCCGAATGTGAAGTTCAGTTTCCATTCCCGGGGATATGTGTTGACATTCGGCTTCATGTATGTTACATTCTTCCGGAAGCTGAGCTTCGCATGGCTCGATTTCAGTCCCATTGTCTTCACAAATTCCATGAAAAACACGGGTGATCTGAAGAAGGAGGACTTCCCATGACCTTTGGCGAGAAAGTCAAGAAACTTCGTAAGGACATGAAGCTGACCCAGGGAGAGCTGGGATTAAAAATCGGGGTGACCGGAAGAAGCATCGCTTCCTATGAATCCGGGACCTCCTATCCCCGCTACAAGGAGACCTACGATGCCCTGGCCGCCGTCCTGGGGGTGGACGTCAACTACCTGCGCACCGAAGAGGATGCCTACATGGACGAGGTGGGAGAGAAATTCGGTTCCCGGGGCCAGCGCCAGGCCGCTGTTATCCTCAATGACGCCCGGCGTCTTTTTGCCGGGGGTGAGCTGTCCGACGAGGATCAGCTGGCCTTTCTCATGGAAATGCAGCAGCTCTTTCTGGATTCCAAGGAACGGGCCAAAAAGTACACACCCAGAAAATTCTTCAGGAACCCGGACACATGACGGGAGGAAAGTGGTTTGAGCGACGCCGTTTTTCGTCAGGTCCAGACTTACCGCAGGCGGTTCGGGACCTCTGACCCCTTTGAACTGATGCGTGACATGGGGATCATCCTTGTGTGGAGTGACGCCTATCCCCCGGGCGGCCTGCGGGGCTACTGCACGGTGATGAACCGGAGCCGGTATGTGGTGATCAATCAGAAACAGCCGGAGGAGGAACAGCGGGTGGTGGCGGCCCATGAGACCGCGCATCTGATCCTCCACAGGGACATCCTGCGGGGCGGTGCCGCCATGCATGATTTCGACGTCTACAATGTCACCAGCCGCCTGGAGAGGCAGGCAAACTTCTTCGCGGCGGACTTTCTCATCGATGACGCTGCGGTCCTTGAGCGGATGCACATGCAGGATGCTGATTTTTTCAATGTGGCCAGGGAGCTGCGGATTCCGGCCCCCTTCTTTGCCTTCAAGCTCTACAGCATGGTCAGCCGGGGATACAGCATGCATGTGCCCCTGGAGCTGGACAGTGCTTTCCTGAGGGGATGAGGCGGAGGAAGTGCCTCATCCCCCGCTTTCAGAAGCTCCGTGTCCGCCAGGATCACGGGCCGGACGCATCCGCTGGCCTTGCTGGCGTAGGTGTAGTTCAGCATGCCGCCGGAATAGACGACGGAGACACGGTACTGGCAGTTTCCGGGGGAACGGAGCCACCAGAGCCCGCGGAGCCTGCCGGCATGCATCACATGGTGGGCGCCCCGGGAAAGGGCATAGGCAGTGGGAGAACACTGTCTTGCCGCGTCATCCGGGAAATACGCTTCCGCCTCCGCATAGCTCAGGAGGAATACGAAATCCCTCGTGTCCCTGCCCCCGTCCGTGCCGTAGCCTGCGCAGTTCTGCGCCGGACCGTTGTCCGTTTCATGGAGCAGAATGGCCTTCCTTTCCGCTTCCGTAAAGGCGGCGGAAAGGAATTCACCGTTCAGCCATGCCCGGAGGCTGCATTCTTCCCATGTGATATCCCCGTACGTTTCGTGATAGGGCAGAACCTCCAGCCCGAAGCGGCTGATCAGAAGGCTTGCGCCTTCCTCTTCCCGAAGGACAATCCACTCGATTTCCTCCGGTCCGTCCTCTGGAATGCTGTTCTGCTCATAGTGTCCGAAGCGGACCATTTTCCGTCCGGTCCCCTCCTCTGCCGACGCTCCCGCTGCGCTCAGGAGAAGCAGCATCAGGAAAGCCATGATCCTTTTCATGCCTTTTCCTCTCCTTTCCTTCCGATCGTCATCCCGCCGGGACAGGATTTCCCGGCAGAAGAAAAGCGGCGGCACAGGCCATGTCCGCCTGCGCCGCCGACTTCCTCCGGGAAACACCCGAAAAACTGTTCTGTTACTGATTCAGCGCGGCGATGATGTCCGGCAGTTTCGCGTCCACCTCATCATTCTCCAGCTGGCAGGTCCCCGCATTGTGATGGCCGCCGCCGCCGTATTTCAGGCACAGCTCACCGATATCCACCTGGGAGGCCTTGTTGATGATGGATTTGCCGATCATCACCGCAGTATTCTGCTTCCGGAAACCCCAGGCCACGTGGACGGAAATCTGGGCTTCGGGATAGAGGGCGTAGATCATGAACCGGTTGCCGGCGTGGATCACTTCCTCGTTCCTGAGATCCAGCACGACCACCTTGCCGTGAATCTTCGCGATCCGCTTCAGCTGCTGAGTGAAAAGCTCCGCCTGCTGGAAATAGAGGTCAACCCGTTCCCGGACATCGGGAAGCTCCAGAATCTCCTCGATGGAGTGGTTCATGCAGTAGTCAATCAGCTGCATCATGAGATCATAGTTGGAAATGCGGAACTCGCGGAACCGTCCCAGGCCGGTCCTGGGGTCCATCAGGTAATGCAGCAGCACCCAGCCCTGGGGATGCAGAATCTCATCCAGTGTGAAATCGGCGCTGTCACCCTTGTCCACAGCCGCCATCAGCTCATCGCTGACGCGGGGAAATCTGTCCCTGCCGCCGTAATAGTCGTAAACCACACGGGCCGCGCTCCGGGCGTTGGGATCGATGATCAGCTTGCCGCCGGTCTCCTGAGCCTTCAGACGGTCCACTTCCGATTCATGATGGTCGAAAGCCAGCGCCACCCGGGGATCAAAGGGAAGATTGGTGGTGATGTCGCGCTTGCTCAGTTCCACCTTTCCATCCTGCACGTCCTTGGGATGGACAAACTTGATCTCATCAATCATGTCCATATCCTTCAGCATCATGGCGCAGGCCAGTCCGTCAAAATCACTGCGGGTGACCAGTCTCATTTTCGTATCCATACCAAAGACCTCCTTCACTCACGGGAAATCACACAGGGCAGTATAGCATAGGAAGAGAAAAAAATACAGACGCATGAAAGCATGCCCTGCCCCCCTTTCCGCGAAAGGCCGGAAAGGACCGTACCTTTACGCCACGGAGGAAAAACCATGAAAGATTCTCTCAGGACACTGTGTGAAACGTTTATTGAAAACCGTGACATCCTCACGCACCATTTCCGCTGGGAAAACAGTCAGATCCTCTCCCTGTGCGCCAGTCTCTTTCTGGGTGAAAAAATGCGGCCGGATCCGGAAAAGCTGAAGGCGTGCCGCGATCTGATCCGCCGCAGTGCCGGTGTCTTTTCCGTCTTCAGGAGCAGTCACTCCTTCCCGCTGGTCTGCCTGCTTTCCATGGACAAAGACCCGCAGAGGAAGCTTGAGCGGGCCATGGAGATCTTCAGAGACCTGAAGGAATCCTACCGTTCCTCGGATTATCTCGCCCTGGCTGCCTTCATGTTGACGGACTTCGACTGTTCCCGGGAAAAGATTGAGCGGGGACGGAACCTCTACCGGATCATGAATCAGGAGCATCCCATCCTGACCTCCCGGGAGGATACCTTCTTCACCGCCCTGATGGCCTTCTCTCCCCGCTCCGATGACCGGATCCTCCGGGATATGGAAGAATTGTACCGCCGCCTGAAGGAACGGTTCCGGGACAGCAACTGCGTGCAGACCATGGCGGAAATCCTCGCCACGGAGGAAGGCGACAGCGGGGACAAATGCGACAGAGTCTTCCGAATCTATGACCGCCTGAAGGAAAACGGGCGGAAGTACGGCAGACACAATGAGCTGGCCACCCTGGCGGCCCTGGCGGTAACGGATACGGAAACGGATGAGCTGGTCCGGGATATCCTGGACGCAGATGCCTTCCTTGCCACTCAGAAGGGCTACGGTCTCCTGGGTCCCGGTGCGCAGGCGCGTCTGATGCATGCCGCCATGATCGTCTCGGACGGACTCGTTTCCCATGACGCCATGAACCGGGCCGCCCTGTCAGGCACCATTGCCCAGGTGATCGCCCAGGAGATTGCCCTGTGCGCCATGGTCACCTCCACCGCAGCCGTATCCGCCGCCTCCCATTCATAGACCGGATCTCACTGCCGCGTAAGGCCAAAGAGGCGACGGCACCGGGAAGACGTTGAGAGGATCCTGGCGTTTCCGGGGCATTCCGCCAATCCGCTGCATGAAAACAACGGGCTGTCCGCGCCGGAATACCGGTCCTGACAGCCCGTTGTTCCATTTCCCGGTCATTCCATCCAATGGATCCTTTCCGGGTCAAACCGTTCCTGCTGCGGCCTTGCCTCCGCGGGATAGCCGAAGGGAAAGATGGCAAAGGCCCGGAGGGTGTCGGGCATGCCCACGATCTCCTCCACTGCCTTCATGCGCTCCTCCACCGGTGCAATGCCCAGCCATACGCCGCCCAGTCCCAGCGCGTCCGTCTCCAGCCACAGGTTTTCCATGGCGATGGACAGATCGATCTGCGCGTAGGCCGGGACGCGGCACGCCTTCCGGTATGCCGATACAATGGCACAGGGAGCATGCTCCGTCATCCCCGCATAGGGGCTGACACGGGACAAGGCCTTCAGGGTTTCCCGGTCCGTGATGACATAGAACTCCCAGGGCTGCTGATTCGTCGCGGAGGGTGCCTGCATGGCGGCCCGCAGTATTTTTTCCACCTTTTCCCTTTCCACGGGCCTGTCCTGGTACTTCCGGACACTGATGCGGTGATAAAGACTGTCCATGATTCTGCCTCCCCTTTTCTGTTCAGTGCTTTGGGTAGAGAAAGGAATGCGTTCAGACGCTTTCCCCTGTTCGTTCCTTTCCCGGGCATTCTCGTCTCTGACCTCATTGTAGAGATTCACCAGCACAGAAGTTGCCAGGGCCACCACCACGATTCCGTACAGGCCCAGAATCACGGAAAG
Source organism: uncultured Eubacteriales bacterium (assembly GCA_902774025.1). GTDB lineage: Bacteria > Bacillota > Clostridia > Christensenellales > Aristaeellaceae > UBA2943. The sequence goes on along the minus strand of CACYGY010000087.1, from coordinate 6,432 downwards.
AACGCGGCCCGCGGGGGTGACCGCTGTATAATCCCCAAAGCCGATGGTTGTGACCAGGGCGAAACAGAACCAGAGGGCGTCCCGGAAAGTCGGAATCCCCGGCTCGAGTCTGGGCAGCACCAGGGAAAAGGCGACAATCAGGAGAAGAAAGCCGTTCAGGATTTCCGCCGCATACGTCCTGCGGATGACCCTGGCCAGGACGTCGAGCCGGATGCGGGAAAAGGAAATCCTGATAATCACAAAGAGTGAATGGAAACAGACCAGCAGTACCGAAGAAACCTCCTTCAGACCCACCAGCAGCAGAACATCAATCAGGATGATCAGGACATTCAGGATCACGTTCTTGAATGCATGCTTCCGGATCAGGCTGGCCGTACGGTTCACCACAACGGTCAGAAGATAGACAACGGCAGTCACCATGAGCGTGACATCCCCGGTCCCCGCAATCAGGAACATCCCCGCGCATGTCAGATACAGCACCGTATTGACCGTGGTCTGAACCTTCAGAATCCGGTCTTCCCCTCCCCGGATAATCCGGTTCACCATGCTGAGGAGCGCAAGGCAGCCGTACATGACGGGGAAAAGTACTTTTCCGGAGGCGATCAGGCGGCCCGTCTCCTCACCGGCGGGAGATGTCAGAATCCCCGTGAGAAGCGTCAGGGCGATGGACAGCGACCCCAGGGCCGAGAGTCCCTCCAGGGGCTGCCACAGGGTCTTGCAGGAGTCTGTCTGTCGTTTCTCCATATCCTCTCTCCTCCGGCGGCTGGTTCCGGTCCGGATTTTCCATCCCTGCAGATTCGTCCCGCCGGGAACCGCACCCGGTGCGCGCGCGGAAAACAGCTTCCCTTCATGGGGAAAAGGTGTTATGATCAGCAGGAAAAATACAGCTTGGAACAGTATATCCATGGGCTTTCCGCATGTCAATGAAGGGCCGCACCTCTCAGACCCGAATGACAGGTCTGTCTGGCACCCTTTTGCCGGAAACCGGAAAGCAGCGTAAAAAAAGGAACCAAAGCAGCCGGACTCTGCCGGATGCGATGCCGGCAGTCCGTTTGTCAGGTCCGTCCTCTTCCCACGCGAACGCGCCGGGGCGCTCAGGGTGTGAATCCGTCAATCCCAGGCATCCATGAGCAGCGCATGCACGCAGGATCCGTGAGGCCACGGAGCATGCGTTTTCAGGACCGATTCCCCGGAATGTCCTCGTCTCTCTTTCCCCGAAGGAAGAATCCCGGTTATTTCAGCCATGGCAGCCACCCCGGTCCCGGGAGGCATCTGCTTTTTCCGTGCTTCAGAGGACGGCAGGCGCGAATCTGCATCGTTTCTGTCAGCCGTGACAGCGCCCCTCTCTGCCCCGATCTTTGTCCGGATGCCATCGGCCCTTCAGACCGGTCACGGTTTCATGACCGGGTTTTCCGAAACCATCCCATACACGCAAAGGAGATCCGATATGAACAGACAGCAGCTCACAATCCTCTCTGCCTCAGGCGTCGTCCTTCTGGCGGCCCTCATCCTGTGGTATACCGGAGCCATCGGTTTTACCGGCAGCACCTACGCCGATTCTGAAAGATTCACTTCGGGCGAAAGGGATTTCACGGAGCCCATCCGGCGCCTGGACGTGCACTGGAGCAATGGGCTCATCCGGGTGGAATACCACAGCGGAAACACGGTCGAACTGCGGGAGACCGCCAACCGTTCCCTTTCCGAAGAAACGCGGCTTCACTGGTGGCTGGACGGGGAAACCCTGCATGTGCAGTACGCCATGTCCGTCGCACGGCTGCCCATGGGACTCCGAAAGGAACTGACTCTGCGTCTTCCGGAGGGCATGGCCTTTGAGGATGCGGGACTTTTCACCGCCTCCGGAAATATGGAGATTCCCGCTCTTCGGGCGGATACCCTGACACTGGGAAGCAGCTCCGGAAACATCCACGCAGCAGCGGATGCCCGTGCAGTGACCCTCAGCGCCTCCTCCGGCAATCTGGATATGCATCTGAACGGAGACTGTGAATTGCTTACCACCTCTGCCTCCTCCGGGAACATCAGCATCCACGCCGGAGATGTCCGGAGACTGGAAGCCGCCGCCTCCAGCGGAAACATCGACCTGGATGTTTCGGGAACCGGCGCATGCTCCGCCAGTACCACCAGCGGGAACATCAGCGCCCGGCTCGGAGCGTGCGGCACAGTGGAATTCGGCTCCACATCCGGCAATGTCACCCTGGCTCTCTCCTCCTTCAGCGATCTGAAGGCCAGCGCCGTTTCCGGCAGAATCACAGCCTCTCTTCCCGAAGAGCCGGGCTTTGCCTTAAAATACCGGACAGTCAGCGGGAAAAGGAATTTTGCCTCCTTCCTCTCTCCTCAGGATGACGGGTATGTCTGCGGGGATGGCAGCGGAACTGCGTCCCTTGAGACCGTCTCCGGTGATATCCGTGTGACCGGAAAGGAATAATGGAAAGAACTGCCATGCATTCAGCACGTCATTCCCACGAACACAGTTGAAGCGGGTGATGCAGATTCGCTGATTCCAACATTTCACCATACAGACAACAGATTGGTGTTGGAAGAATGCCGATATTTCAACATATTCTCAAAGTTTTCCGGATATTGACATCCTTACAGCGAAGATAGGGATGCAGTTCAATAATGGCTTCCCAGCCCTGTGGGCAGAATCAGTGATATGCAGTAAAGTGTTCAGCAGAGGCAGGACCCTTTATGAAAGGAACACAGATACACATATCCTTACCCTGGAAGGGAAAGCGCAGTGCCGGCTGCAGGACGGGGACATTGTCCTGCCGATGGATGAATTCTGAATGACGATGATCCTGGACAATCCGCCTTCTCAGCCCGGGGAAGGATGCAGTGTTTCCTGTCATCAGGAAAATCCCAACCGTATAAGCGTCCGGAGTGAAACAACCGGACAGAATAACGGAAGAAAAGTTCACCTGACGCAGCCAGGCAAGAAGGCTCACTCGGTCGGGCTTTTCTTCTTTGGACAAATTGCTGAAGCAAAAGTCGGGAAAGTATATGAGATACGAAACATGGTTCACTCTGAGAATTCCCGGTTCTGCACCAGCAGACAGTCAGGCGGTTTCCCCGACAGCGGACGATTGGGTCCACAGCAGTCTTGAGACAGAGGGAACCCTTTGAAGAATCCCGGGCAACAGAGGATCCTGCCATGCCGGAATGGCTGAAACAGCACATCTGAGCTCCGCATCAAATCATCCCATTCAGGTCCATGTGCGGCCCGAATGGGATGATGATGACGGACCGGCAGAAAACCCGCGTCCTTCACTGCGCTTCCCTCTTTTTTTCAAGAAGCATGGTCCGCGCCTTCATCTCGGTGTCATCGTCTTCAACATAGCCATCATACGGCGCTTCCCTGTCGGTATATTTCCTCGTAAAGGGCCTGCAGATCTCCGTCCGGTGCCGGAAGGCAAAATCCAGGTCGTCCGTCCAGCCGGTGTGCCCGGTGATCACCCTGATCCTGCCCCTCCTGGCCCGGAGGTTCTTCTCCAGCTTCTCCAGGGAGTGCACGGCCAGGCGGTTGTCCTCCGCCAGGGTGCTGATAAAGCTGTACCCGCCGTCCGCGCCGAACCAGATGGTGTCGCCGGTGAAAAGATACTCGTCATCGATCAGATAGACCATGTGTCCCCAGGTGTGGCCGGGGACAAGGATGCACTCGATTCTGATGCCGTCCAGGTACAGAATCTGCCCGTCGGTGAGCAGTGTTCGCTGATTGTCTGTTTTCACCATCGGCAGTCTGTACAGCCTGTGAAAGACCCTGCGCCGTGCTTCTCCCGTGAGATAGCGGTTTTCGATCTCACTGAGATAGATGGTGGCGTCCCTGAAGAGCAGATCGCTGTCCCGCTCCAGCGCGCCGACGTGATCGGTATCCTGATGGGTGATGAGGATATGCCGGATGGAGGCCGGATCGATGTCCAGCCAGCCCATCTTCTCTCTCAGATGCTCATAGTTGTAGCCGGCGTCGATCATGATGGTCACGCCGTTCTTTGTGTAGAAGAAGATATTGGCAATCCACTCCCGCACACAGGCCACATGATCATCGATACGCCCGGTGTTCAGCGGCTTGAAGATGGCCCTGCCGCGGAACAGTCTGCTCATGGATTTCTTCTGGTTTTCCGAATCCTTCCGTGCCATCTGTCCGTCGCCTCATTTCCGTCCCGTCAGCAGTGCGGAACCGCTGAGGGCCATCCAGGCAGCTTCGGATTTCTTCATAAATCTGCCGTCGGTGGTGTCAATCAGTTCCACGTTCTGATAACCCATCTCACGGAGCTTTTTCACGAACGCCTGCATATCACCGTATTTCGACTTTGAGAAGATGTCATGCAGGGCAAATGTGCCGCCCTTTTTCAGGGTTCGCAGGGTTTCCAGAAGATACGCCTGCCTCCGGCCGGGAATGTTGTGATACACATAGTTGCTGACCACGGCATCAAAGGTCTCATCCGGGAAATCCAGATGAACGGCGTCACCCTGCTGAAAGGAAATGCGGGTGACCCCCTCCGCTCTGGCGTTGCGTTCGCACAGTTCCCTGCTGAAGGAAGCGTATTCCCTGCCCCAGCGGTCGATGCCGATGATGTCCGCCTCCGGATTCCGTCTGCCCACGGCTATGGCCAGTGCGCCGCTTCCGCATCCCACATCCAGTACCCTGCCGCCTTCCGGCAGTTTCACGCACTCTGCAGTTCCCTCGATGATCTGCCGTGCCATCTGCCGCCTGCCGTTGTAGTCGAAGGCACGGTACATAAGCACGGCCCAGACTGTCAGACCGCAGAATACCACGGCAGCGGCGGAGAGGGTGATTGTCAGCACGGTTCTCAGCGTTCCCGCTGAAAGCAGCTGAAAGCATGTCACGGCAATGCAGCAGATCAGCATCCCCGAACCGAAGGCGTAAATCATCCCCCTGGGCATCCAGTTCCTGTAATCAGGCTTCATGGCATTTCCTCCTCACTTTCCTGCAATCACGGTGATCCACGGTCTGGACGGATGATGAACACTGGTCACTTTGGAAAAGCCCGCAGATTTCAGTGCCGTTTCCAGCTGCTCTGCCGTATGGCATTTCATCCCTTCGATGATGCCCTCATATTTCTTCCCTGTATCATCCATGCCGTCTGATTCATTGCAGATCATGAAGATCCCGCCCGGCTTCAGGATACGGGCAACCTGTCCGAAGCACCTGTCCAGCCCCGGCCAGAAATAAACCGTCTCAAAGGCGGTCGCCAGATCGAATGAACTGTCCGGGAGAGGGAGATCGGACACATCACCCTGTTTCACTTCACAACGCCCTTCGGCAATGGCTGCCCGGTTCCCGGCTTTCGCCCTTGCCACAGACAGTTCGGAATAGTCTATGGCCGTCACGTGCGCCTGAGGATACTTTTTCAGAAGTTCCCCGGCATTGCGTCCGCAGCCGCAGCCCAGGTCCACCGCCTTTGCGGGTGTGACGGGGGGAAGCTGGGAAAAACCCCAGTCCGCCATGGCAGCGTGGCCCATGTTCATACCCTTCAGCATGACCCTTCCCAGAAAGCCCTCCGGTTTCCTCGTCTGGCCTATAATCTTTCTGAACAGTCCCATATCATCCGCTCCTCTCAAATGCTCCGGGTTCTTTCCCATCCGTCCCCGGCATCGGTCCTGTGACGGACAAAATCGAAATCGCAGCAGTCCGCTCCCTGGCACAGTGTGCCTGTCCGCCTGAAATCCGTGTAGGGCAGGTTCCCGTAATTGATCACATCGGAATGGCAGAACATGGCACCCAGCTTCATCAGGCCGCGCTCCCCGAAGATGTGCCGGTACAGACATTCCCTGCATTCAAAATGAAAGCGGTCTTTGGGATCTTCATCCAGATGCCATTCATATTTCCAGCCCGCACCGGAACCATGCCGGAAACCGAAGGGCAGAACCTTTTTCATCACCGGTAAAAACCATCTGTGCCGGGCCAGTTTTCGGAAAATGTCCGGCGTCAGCTGCTTCCACATCTCGGAGGAGACGATCTCAAAGGCTTCCGCTTCAGTCCTGCCATGCTGCTGCAGCACCTCATACAGTGCGATGGAGGTGAGGATCTGAGCGATATGCCTGTAATTGCCCCTGTCACACCAGCGCTTTTCCTCCTCTAGCAGAACGCGCATACGGCTGTAAACATCCTGCCGGATCTCCACGGGCAGGGTCGGCAGATACTCCCGGTACCGGCTGACAGCCGCCAGATTTTCCGGCCTGTATTTTCTCATCGCCCTTTTCCCCCTTACTTGTAAGGATTATCCTGTGAGAATACCGGAGGCCAGTACGCCAGCGGCTTCCCGCCGGTTTTCAGCTTGAAGTCACAGTAATCCCCAATGTCATTCAGTTAAGCTCAATCACACTCTGCGTAGCGTATACATGAGGCTTAATTTTCGTAACGAATCCACCTAATTAAAAAATAATAAAAATGCA
>CACYGY010000086.1 GCA_902774025.1 uncultured Eubacteriales bacterium | reverse complement strand
CCGTATCCGGCGCGTTGCTGGTCATGATGAGCAGCACGGGCACCGGGCGTGGATTGCAGCAGGGCGTTTCCATGTTGTAGGTCAGGTTCTGGAAGATCAGCCGCTCGTACAGCGCGCGGAAGGAGGCGGTCATCTCACCGAGGTAATTCGGGGAGCCGATGATCAGACCCTCTGATTCCCGGATGGCATCCAGAACAGGCGTGAGTCCGTCGCGGCAGATGCAGTGTCCCTTATTCTTTTCCTTTTTGCAGCCGAAGCAGGAGATACAGCCGGTATACTTTTCCAGACGGAACAGATCAAATCTTTCCACGACGGCTCCGGCAGACTCTGCCCCCCGCGCCGCCTCCGTGATCAGGGTGTCCGTATTCCAGCCTTTCCGGGGACCTGCGTTGACCAGGATGATCCTTTTTGTCATGTGCTTTCACACCTCCATGTCTGAATTTGTCTCATCGCCCGGGGAATGATCCTTCCGTCAGCAAAGGGGCATGTTCCTGAAAAAGGCCTATGAGGGGAACTCTTCCGATTCCCCGTCCTCAGCTGCCATGATCCGGGAAACTGCGATGAGGACTGCTTCACCGCGGATGGCAATCCTTCCGTCGCCCTTTGGCTCGCAGGTCAGAAAGCCACCCCGCCGGGATGCCTGAAAAGCACGAATCACCGGTTTCCCGAGCTCCTTTGCCCAGTAGTCCCCGATCTGGCAGTGAGCCGAACCGCATACCGGGTCCTCCGGCACTGCAACCTTCGGACAGAAACTTCTGGACACGCAGTCGGTTTCCCTTCCCTCTGCCGTTGCGTTCTGGAGACGGCCCGGCAGACGCATGAGCAGAACCTGGTCAGGATTCATATTCCGGACCTCATCTTCATGACGGAACACACAGATCAGATCCAGCCCGAGAAGGGCCCGGACCGGGCGCACCCCAAAGGCCTTTTCCATCTCGTCGGAAACCGGGATTTCCTCCAACGGACAGGTGGGGAAATCCATCTCGTACTGGTTTCCGCACCGCATGACCGTCAGAATGCCGCTGTGCATATCAAACCGGACGGTGTCGCTTTCCGGCTCGATGAAATTCAGGATCACGAAAGCCGAAGCCAGGGTGGCATGACCGCACAGGTCGACCTCCGTGCCGGGCGTAAACCATCTCAGGCGGTAGCCGTGCTCCTCTCTGACGATGAATGCGGTTTCGGAGAGATTGTTTTCCATGGCCAGCATCCGCATGAACGATTCTGAGGGCCATGCATTCATGACACAGACAGCCGCAGGATTGCCTGAAAAAGGGGTATCGGTGAAGGCGTCAACGATATACTGTTTCATCATTCCGAATCCTCCCATCGGTTTTGATACCGGGAATCCCGTCAAGGAACGAACGGTTCATTCGTTCATAAATACCGGTGCCGGGTCTCCTGTCCTTCAGGTTCATCCATCGCCTGCACGGGTTCCGGTTCCTGCCATCTTCAGGTGTGACTGCCCTCGCCAGTCCGGATGCACCATAGAATACAGAAATCCCGCACCCTCACAGAGTCCTGGGTGTTTCGCGGATCACGACGCTTTCGTCCCTTTCCACGGCACCCTTTGCGGACAGGCAAACGCTCCCCCTGTCCTGACACGTATGCCCGGTGTCCTTCTGATTGGCTGCCCGGGATACGGGACTGTTCCGGAATCCCCGTCGGAAACGGGAAACCCGTGGCCGGAACCCGGGATTCCGCAACGGGGAGAAACCGGAAAAGTGATGCCTGTGGGCATTCCCCGTTTTTCAGCTGTCCGGCGCGTGGTCATTCCGGAAGCGGTCCCGCTGAGGACGGCGGCATACCTCGGAAAAGGATGAATTCTCTCTGCGCTCCAGAAGACGACCCGGGTCCGGTTCAATGAAATCGTCGGGGCCTGGCGATATCCCCGCATCCGTGTCCGGAAACGTCCTCTTCCGATGCTTCGGCTTTTCCGGGGATCTGACCGGCTGCGGGAACGGACCGGGGGAAGGCCGTGTCCGGTCATCCGGGGGAGGAGATGCTGCTCAAGGCGCGGGACGGGGTTTCCTTTTCCGACTCCGGGGAAGGATCCGGGGGTCTTCCGGTCAGAGGGAAGCTTCGCGGGGACGGGTTTACTCCTGTTCGCTGAGCCGGATCCCTTTCAGGATGTCCTTCGCTTTCCGGTCCTTCGGGCTGAAGCGGCGGGCAAGCCATTTGAGAAGGATACGGATGAGTCCTTCCAGAAGAAAATAGATAACCGTGACCGCAATCAGCGGGAAGAAGGCATCATAGGTGCGGCTGCGGATGAGGTCGCCCATTTTCGTCAGATCCTGGACTGCGATGTACCCCACAACGGACGTGGCCTTGAGAAGCTGAATGAGTTCCCCCCGGTAGGCGGGGATCACGTGGGGAATCGCCTGGGGCAGGATGAGGCGCAGGAAGCTCCCCGTGTCGGAAAAGCCCAGGGCCAGAGCAGCTTCATGCTGTCCAGCATCCACCGCCTCAATTCCCATACGGAGCAGCCGGAATACCGACAGGCCCAGGGTGAGGGAAAACCCGATCACCGAAACGACACTGCCGCTGAAGGCCGCAGAAGCAAAGAGAATGTAGTACAGGATCATGAGCAGAACAACCATGGGGGTGCCATGGACAAGCCAGGCGCTGACCCGGACGATGCCGTTGAACAGGGGATTCCCTCTGCGGCACAGCAGTACCAGGAGGAACCCCAGAAGGGTGCCCAGAAGAATGGAAGGCAGCGCGATCGCCAGCGTTGTTCCCATGCCCTGCACGAACAGACGCCAGCGTCCTTCCCGGATGAAGGTTTTCTCAATGCCCGAGCGGATCCCGCCCAGGAAGGATCGGGGATCTGATTCCCCGCCGGGAGATGCGGCTCCGTCCCCGCTCTGCCCGTCATCCCGAACCATGGCCGTCATCTCGACCTCAATGAGAAAATCGGAAAAGGGGATGATCTGAGCCTTTTCCTCCGAGTAAAACAGATTTGACATGATGCAGTCGATTCTGCCGCTCTCGGCGGCGGCAATAATACCGCCAAAGTCATATGTCTGCAGTTCCAGGCGCGCCCCGAGCCAGACGGCGAACCTGCGGGCAAGCTCGATATCGTACCCCGTCAGCTCCGAGCCGGCGAAATAAGTGTAGGGCATCACCGTGCCGGTTGTCCCCACCCGCAGTGTGAAGGCCGGATGCTCCGCTTCGGGGATAGCCGGCATGGTATCATCCTCCTGAATCACCCAGCGGTTGTACATGTCATCCAGGGTACCGTCCGATTTCTTTTCCGCGATGAAGGCATTGAGTCTTTCCAGCAGAGAGGGAATGGAGGAAACCGGGGAGACCCCCACAGCGACTCTGTTGGGCACATAATTCTCATCCAGAAGACGGACCCCGGTGACCCCGCGGGCAATGGCAAACTCCATCTCACGCCGGGCGCTGACACAGGCGTCCACGCGGCCTTTGGCCACATCCATGTATGCCAGAAAGATGTCGGTATAGGGGATCACCTGAGCATTGGGATAGTCCCGCACCAGTAAGGTATCCGTGGGAGAACTGATCCCGGTGGCAATGATGATTCCGGGCTGGGAAAGGCGATCCAGAGAGGTTATCGGCAGCTTGTCCGTTTCACCCAGCCCCGGCAGCGGAAGGGCCAGCAGACAGGGGAGAAGCAGACAGAGAATCAGGGAAATGAATCGTTTCTTCATAGGTTATTTCCTGCTTTTTCCATCCTGTACGCGGCATGCCCTCAGACGGGTCCCGGGCAGGCGTTTCCGGAATGGAAGAATATGAGAACAGCGGTTTTTCCCGCTGTGCTTTGGATTTTCTTTTCATCACAGGTACGTCAGCGAGATGAACAGAGGCCCGGGGGACAGACGGCATGGTATGATCAGGACTCCATTATAGCGCAAAGAGCCGGAATGGAAAGGGATGAAGTGATGACAGCCGGGGCGGTGAGGGGGCTTGGCAGAATCCGTCGGTCTGACCTTGCGCCGGAATCACAGTTCGGGTATAATGCCCGCGCCTGACCGGACCCGATCAGAGAAAGAGAGGATGAAACGTAGGATGCTCTGGGCGACATCAGACCTGCATGGATATGACCTTTCCGCATTTCAGCGTTTCCTGAAATCCTCCGGTTTTCAGACGGGAGACCATCTGTATATCATCGGGGACGTCATTGACCGGAACGGGGACGGGGGCGTGGAAATGTTGGAATGGATCCTGAACACGGACTGGGTGACCCTCATCATGGGCAATCATGAGGCCATGATGCTGGAATGCAGCTTCCTCTTTGCCCGACCCATGAGCATGGAGGAGCTGGGAGAGCTGGATCCGGAACAGGAAGCACAGCTCATGCGCTGGTTTCAGAACGGTTCCGCCGTGACCATTGACAGCCTCATGAACATGCGTCTGAACCGTCCGAGGATGTTTGAACGGATCCAGGACATGGTGCGGGAAGCGCCCCTGTACATGGAGGTGGAGACAGAGGAGCGGAAGCTGTTTCTGGTCCATGGCGGACTGGACCGTTTCAGTCCGGACAGGGCGCCTGACAGCTACAGTCTCAGGGAACTGGTCTGGACACGTCCGGAAGTGACGGACCGGTACTGGGAGGACCGCCTTGTCATTCTGGGGCATACACCCACCCGGTATTATGGAGAGCACGGGCAGATGTTCCGGACGGACACCTGGCTGGATATCGACACGGGCGCCGCAGGAGGCGGCCATCCCATGCTGCTGCGCCTGGATGATCTGAAACCTTTCTATGTGGACAATAAGGACCTCTGACCCATGGTCAGAGGTCCCTGTGCGTTCAGGCCGCCATGGTCCGTCCCATGGAGGTGAAAGTCCGCTGCAGGCAATGCAGCGGGAAATGTCAGATCCGGGGAAAGGCATCCATGGTGAGGCGGAAGCTGAAGGAAGCCTCAGGCGGTTCCGGGCTCTTTCCCCAGCCCGGAGGGGGTACGCGCTCCCGGGAAGCAGATCATGCCGGATTCGGAAAAGCCCACGGGTCTGCTCCGGCCGGGGAAAATCTCCCGTCTCAGCCTGTTTTTCCGGAGCTCCGGTGCGAAGCAAACCCCCTCCCGGGAAAGGAGGGGGCGATGGATCACGGACTGATGCGGGTCAGGCCTTCAAAGGAATAGGTGGCCGTAATGGCGATCTCGGGGGTGTCGGTGACCAGATCCCTGTATTCGGCGCCGGCGTACTGGGCCATGCCGCCAATGTTGTAAATCCTGCTCATATCCCAGCCTCTGGCGCTGAGAATCTTCATGAGCATGTTGACGCGGCCGCCGGACTGGCACATGAGGAAGATGGTCTGTCCCTTGGGGAAGAAGGCTTCCAGGAGTTCGTCGGATTCCGCGTAGACGGGAATGGGTTCCTCCACGGTGCCGCCGTAGAGCTGGGGCAGGGAGGCGTCATTGCAGGCTTCCGCGTTGAAGATCAGGGCGAAGTAGGGGATGCACTCAAAGTTGCGCAGATGCTTCTTGGCGTAATCGGAGAAGTCCCGCACGTCGATGTACTTCACATCTGTGCGCCCCAGGTATTCCCTCAGGTTGGAGCTGTTGATGGCCGAGCAGGTGGGACCGAAGTTGCCGGGCTCGCACACGGTTTCCACGGTGTCATCCTTGTTGGCCTTGTAGGTTTTGGTGGTGTCCACGGGGGCGGGCAGTTCAACCTCGCCCGCGGCGACGGCCGCCGCACCGGCGGAGGCGACCATTTCCTTTTTGGATTCAAAGACTTTGCGGAGATCCGCAGCCTTTTCGTCGCCGTCAAAGAAGGAATCGGTGGCGTGATAGGCGTAGAGGGCCTGCACCATGCGCAGGATGTTGTTGGCCGAGACGGTGGCGCCGGTGAAGGCGTCAAGGCTCAGATCGGCACGGCCTTCGCCTTCCGCGTAATCCACAAAGTCATCCACGGTGCCGCAGCCCATGAGCTGGCCGTAGGTTTTGCCGATGTAGTAGGGGATCATCTCGGTTTTGAACTTTTCATAGGTGGCACCCGGGGCGGTGGGGGGAGGATTGCTGTCGCCCCAGAAGCCGCCCAGATAGTGTCCGGTGGAATCCTGTTCGAAGGATAATGTCCGGATGGCGGAATCCTCAATCTTCCCGGAGGAGGGCAGGGTCAGCTCCACATAGGCCGTGGACCAGACGTTTACGTCAGCACTGCGGCAGGTGCAGGAGATGAAGGTGACCTGGTACTTGATGTAGCTGCGGGCCACATATTTGAAGGGAACAAAGGCGTAGAACAGGTCTTCTTCCTTGGGACCGTCAATGTGGTCAAAGGGGATCACGGCCACCTGATTGGCCTTGCTCCCTTCGCCCAGTTTGGCGGAGGTGTTGAGGAAATCATTCACCTCGCCTACGGACAGTTCGGCGGCCTGAGCGGTAAAGGGAAGGACCATCATCAGGCACAGAAGGAGAGTGAGAAAGCGCTTCATTTGGGAGAAACCTCCTTTTTTTCTGATAGATTGATTGTAACATGATAAGGATTGTGCCGTCAAGGAATCCGCCGGGCCTCGTCCGGAATCCGGTTCCGCGATGAGACAGGAGAAAATATGGCGGAAGGACACGGAAGAAAAATATTTTTGTAATAATTCGGAAAAGTTATTGACAATTATATTTCGAAGATGTATCATAAGGTGCACAGAAAAGAAAATCTCTTCACAGGGGGGATGCCCAATGATACGGGATCCTGAAATGGTCCTGACCCCCGGAGAACTGGATATTGTGATTTCCTGTCTGGAAGCGACGAAGAAAAGGGGAAACTTCCGGAAAAATCAGGAACTGATTCAGAAAATCCTGTCCCAGGTGGACGGCAGGTATCGGGAAAGACTGGACTCATTCATGGAGATCACGACTTACTGTGGACAATCAGCAGGTCAGGGGGGCGGAACATGCCGCGCTATGAAATTGTCGTAAATTCTGAAGAACTGCAGTACATCATCCGCTGCCTTGAGGAGATGGGGGTACGGCTGGGCGATCCCGCCAAGGCGGAGCTGATGGCGAAACTGTATGAGACAGAGTTTGATGACCGCAGATACAGGAGACGTATGAGAAGACAGGCAGAGCGGGAAGCCGCCCGGGCCACGGAGATCGCCTGAGAGGCGCATGTCCGGATTCCTTTTCCATCGGTGACACGCGTTGTCGCAACCGCTTTCAATACTCCGGGGTACCTTCGCACCGTGTCCCGGGGGGAAGACAGTCGGAATCAGCTGGATTCGGCTGTCTTTTTCTGTGCTTTCTTTCGGAAACCGGGTTTGGGCAGGGGCGGGTCTGTCCGCCAGACGGAGGAGGCGTTTCCCTTCCGCTGCCTTTGATCCGTCTGTGAGGGTTCCGGGCGGTCTCCTCGAATATCCCTGAGCGAACACAAAAACAGACATGGCCATTGCCATGTCTGCAGGGTTTGTGCATGAGTTACGGTGTGTCCAGGCGGGCGGAGGCGTCCTTCAGAAGCTGAATGATGGGCAGGTGCTGAGGACAGACACCCTCACACTGGCCGCAGGCGACACATTCCGAGGCCCTGCCATAGCCCTGGCTGATGACGCTGCGGTAGAATGCCTTGGGACGGAACTCCTCATGGTACAGGTCCATGGTGTTGATGGTGCGGAACACATCGGGAATGGAGATGTGCATGGGACAGCCGTCGGTGCAGTAGCGGCAGGCGGTGCAGCCGATCTGGGGAACGTTGAGCATGATGGTTTTCACGTCCTGAATCAGAGCGGATTCCTCCGCGCTCATGGGCTGGAACGCGGTGAAGGTGTGGATGTTGTCCAGCATCTGCTCCTCCAGACTCATGCCGGAGAGCACCGTCATGACGCCTTTGAGGGATGCGGCGAAGCGCAGGGCCCAGGAAGCGGTGGAGGCATCGGGGCGCAGGGCGCGGAGTCTTGCCTCCAGTTCCGGAGGCAGGGAGGCCAGGGTGCCGCCCTTGACCGGCTCCATGATGATGATGGGGATGTTCCGCTTTTCCAGGATTTCATAGAGTCTGCCGGAGCGGACCACGGGATTGTCCCAGTCCAGATAGTTCAGCTGGATCTGCACGAATTCCGTCTCGGGATGGGCGTCCAGAAGCTGTTCCAGATATTCGGGGCTGCCGTGGAAAGAGAAGCCGAAGTGACGGATCTTTCCCTCCGCCTTTTTCTTCAGACCCCATTCCCAGCAGTTCAGGCGGTCGTAAGTGTTTCCGTTGCTGCCATCCTCAATGGAGTGGAGAAGGTAAAAATCGAAATAGTTGACCCCGCACCGGTCCAGCTGCTCCTGGAAGATCCTGTCCCGGTCAGATTCCTCCTTAAGACACCAGGCGGGAAGCTTGGTGGCCAGCATGAACCGGTCCCGGGGATACCGGCTGGTGAGGGCCTCCTTCACGGCCTTCTCCGACCTGCCTCCGTGATACACATAGGCGGTGTCGAAATAGTTCATGCCGGACTCCATGTACATGTCCACCATTTTGCACAGCTGGGGCAGATCGATGACCTGGTCCTTTTCCGGAAGACGCATAAGACCAAAGCCAAGTTTCGGCATGGCGCTGAGTTCAATGCTCATCTGAATACCTCCCGTCTCAGTGTTGTGACAGAGTGATACTCCACCGCGGAAGGATTCTCCCTGCGGCTTCTGAATCCTTCCTGCTTTTCATTGTTTTTCGACTGTACGGGAGAAACAGATGAGACGAAAGATCAGACCGGACCTGAATCGGGAGACGGCTTTCAACTCCCGGTTCAGTGACGTCTGCACCTCCGTGTGATAAGATGGCGCTGAATCAACAGGAAACAGGAGGAAAAGGGATGAATCCGACGGTGGACCGTGTGCCCAATCAGGAGCAGGAAGCGGTGATCCGGGAACTGGACCGGAATCTGATTCTCTTTGCCAGCGCGGGGACCGGAAAGACCTTCACGGTGGCCAGACATGTGGACAGAATCCTGGAGGAGGGGCGGGCTAAGCCGGAGGAGATCCTGTGCCTCACCTTCACCATCAAGGCGGCGGGGGAGATGCGGGACGACATCGCATCCTACGCGGGTGAGAAGGCCCGGGATGTGGCGGTCAGCACCATTCACGCCTTTGCCTTCAGGGTTCTGAAGGAGGAAAGCCTTGAAAATCCGGAAACCTGTTCCATGCCCGGTGTCTGCGACGAGGATGACGCGTCGGAAACGCTGCGGAGGATCGCCCTTGAGCTGGGAGCGAGGGAAAACGAGGGGATTCTGGGGGAAAAGAGCAGAAAAAGGAACGTCCTGTTTTCCATTGCCTGCGAGCTGAAACAGCGAAGGGAACGCATGGACAGGTACACGGAAGACGATGAACGGGATTATGGGGAAGTTTACCGGGAGATGCTGGAGAAGAACCCTGAGCTGATCTGGCAGATGACGGACATGGGATACAGGGGAGACAGTCCGGATCTGGCTTTCCGGCGTTTCCTGGACAGCAGCGCGGGCACCCTCATGGCCAGATATGACCAGTCGCTGAGGGAAAGCAATCTGCTGGATTTTGAGGACCTGATCTGCAGGACCCACCGTCTCTTCAGGACACAGGACGGTAAGACGCGCTGGCGGGAGAGGTTCCGGTACATTATCCTTGACGAGATGCAGGACACCAGCGAGCTGGAATATGACATGCTGAAGAATCTGTTTCCCGGAAACCATGTGATGATGTGCGGGGATTTCTTTCAGACCATCTATGAGTGGCGGGGGTCCAGGCCGGAGATCGTTCTGGAGGAATATATCAGGGATTTCCACGCAGAGCGTTTCATGTTCACCCAGAACTACCGCTCCACGCGCCTGCTGACCCGGGCCACCTTCGGGTATCTGAAGAAAACATGCCCCCGTCTGCTGGGACAGTACTGTCCCCCGGAGATCGTCACCCGCAGCGGCGTTGAGGGGGAACCCATCCGGAATGTGCGCCTTGCGGATGAACAGGCAGAGGCGGCGTGGATCTACCGCTACCTGAAGGAACACAGACCGGAGGATCCCCTGCGGGTGTGTCTGATGGCCCGCTCTAACGAGTACATCCGTCGGCTCTATACGCATCTGGACGCCATGGGAAAACGGGACGGTGCGGATGACAGAATCCGTTTCATGACGGTGGAGGAAACCGCCAAATTCTTCCGGCGGGCCGTGATCCGGGATTTGCTGGCGTTCGTGAGAATCCTCGTGAATCCCTCGGATGTCCTGGCGGCGGAGCGGATCTGTAAAACATATGTCACGGGCGTTGGAAAGGAAACGCAGAGGAAAATCCGTGAAATGGCCCCCTCCGGCGTCAATCTGGCTTCCTTCATGGACCCGGCCGCCTACCGGGACGGCGATCCCTGGGAACAGCTGATCCGGGCAAGAAAAGAAGGAAATCTTGTCATCTATGACACGGAAACCACGGGACTGGATCTCCGGAAGGATCAGGTGATTCAGATTTCCGCCATCCGCCTGAACGCACAGGGTCAGGTGGTGGATACCCTGGACCAGATGGTCATCCCAACGGTCCCCATCTCTTCAAGGGCTCAGGCTACCCATGGCCAGACCATGGAGACGATCCTCAGGCGGGGCGGCATTCCCGCGGAGGATGCCCTGAAGCGGTTCCTGGATTTTGTCAGGGGTTCCGTTCTGGTGGGGCACAACAGCCTCCGCTTTGACAGGGTGATCCTCAGACGGCAGATCCTGGAAAACAGCCTGCCCCTTCCGGAGATCATCGCGGAATATGACACCCTGCCCCTTGCTCAGCAGTGTCTGCCAAAGTCCGAAAACTACAAGCTGGGCACGCTGTGCCGGAGGTTCGACATTGTCAATGAGAATGCCCATGACGCCCTGGGGGGATATCACGGCCACCGGCAGGGTGCTCCTGTGCCTGATGGATGAGTACCTGATTCCCGGGAGTGAGAAGCGCCGTGAAGCGGTGGAAGTGTACCGGCGGAAGTTTGTGAACATCACTGGTTTCCTGCAGGAGCTGCGGGAACAGTACATGGACCGGGGAAGGATCCTGGAAATGATGGAGGCGATCCTGGAAAGGTGCCGTATGCGGACAAAGTACGGGAAGGAAACGGAACAGCGCACCATTGAGGATTTTCTTCTGAACATTGAACGCTCGGAGATTCATGATCCCTTCCTGTATCTTCAGGGACTTCAGGAGGAAGCTGCCCTGTCCGGCAGCCAGATGGATCTGATGGCCGCAAGGCTTCAGAGGATTCCCATCATTACGGTGCATCAGGCGAAGGGCTGCGAGTTTGACACGGTGATCCTGGCGGGGGCGGATGATTTCACCTTTTCCAGACGCAGCGCGGAGGATGAACGGGTCTTCTATGTGGCCATCACCAGGGCAAAGGAGCGTCTTGTGATCACCTCCGCATGCCGGGACGACAGGAACCGTGTTCGGGGGCAGTGCGAGATGATCCGGAACATCCCGGAGACGTTTGTGGTCAATGAAGGTTTTGCCGGAGCGCGCTGAGGGTTTCCCTCTCATCATCCGTCATGAGAAAACAGGTTTGCAGGGGCAGGATGCGCGGGCATTCCCGCCCCTGCTTTCCGTGAGGACCCGGAGAAAAAACGAAGGCGTTCCCCACCGCCGCCTTGAAATTTCAGGGCATGGGTTGGATAATACGGAGGGAATGGCCGTGAAGGAGAAGGGCTCCGCATCCTTTGCCTTGCGGCACGGGAGAAACATCTTCGCTGACAAAGGAAGAAAAACGATTCGGGAGGAACACATCATGAAGACACGGATTCTTTCTCTTTTTCTCGTACTCCTGCTGCTGGGTTTACCCGCCCTTTCCCTGGGGGAGCAGGCCCAGTACATGGACGTAGGGCTTGTGGTGAACGGGGAGACCGTTGTGTCGGTGGATGAGAAGGGCGGGGAGGTGCTGCCGGTGGTGGTGAACGGGATTCTGTATGTGCCCGTCTACACCATTCCCTCCGCGCTGGGCCTGAAGTACTGGTATGATGAGGAAACGAACACCATCCATATCGGGGAGGAAGTGGAGAGACACGGCCTGTGCTGGGTGCTGAGGGAAACGGATTATGAGGTCAGTAAGCCCGGAGCGGACGGGAAGGAGACCTACGCGTACGAGGGTGTTGTGGACGGAATGGCCAGATTTACGCGTTCGGGCGGATATTCAGACAGCGCAAAATGGGGCGTCTGTGACGGAACCTATGAATGTCAGGTGCCCGCGGCTACCCTCTATCCCGGAGACCCTCTTGCGCTTGATCTGAAAATGACCATTGAAAACTATTCCTGGAAGGGCGGCAGCAAAAGCGACATCAACTCCGTGCATGTGGGCACGCTCTTTGTCCGCATGAACGGCGTGAGTCTTGAGGATGCCGACGGGAACAGGGACCTGAGGATCGGCACGGCTGCGGGAAGCCCGTACACGGACGGCAACGCGATGCGGGAAGGTGTGTTCGGGACCACGGTGCCGGAAGGCGGCGGTGAAGGCTCAAAGGCGGAAATCCAGTTCCAGTGCCAGTCCGGGTGGATCCGCTGGACCTATGAACTTGTGAACCGGTAAATCATGGGAACCTTGCCCCCGTAAGGAAGCTTCCAGGGTTTGATGCGGGCGGGGAGAGACGATTTCATCCGGACTTTCTACCGGGAAGGTGGGTCAGCCATCTTCCCGGTTTTGATGTGACCGGGAACGGAAGGGGACAATCCGGGGACACCTGAGGGAAGGGAAGAAAGGCGGAGATGGAAAAACGGCGTGCCGTGAAGCACGCCGCGGAGGAAACATATGGCCGGATGATCCGGATTACCTTTCAGAGCTGGTAAAGTTCATGGTGATCACACAGTAGTCCCGGTCGCTGGCGGGATAGGTTCCCAGTTTCATGTCGTGACCATTCTTACAGTTGTAGGTGAAGGTGAATTTCTTCATCTGCAGGGGATTGATGGTAAAGGAACTGAGGGTTCCGAAATCCGCGCTGAGCAGAAGATCTCCGTCCTCGTAAACCTTCATGACAAAGTTTTTGAAATCCTTCACCGCGTAGTTCGTGTTCATGTTGACGAAGTATCCCTCCACAACCACCTTGCTGGATGTGGCGGTGAACTGATAGGGGACAAACTTCACCATGTCCCCCACGTCCGGGGAGGAAGCCATGGCTGCGGGAGCGCTCAGAATCATCATGATGGAAAGAAGAGCAAGACAAATCAAGAATGTTTTTTTCATAGCGGTTCTCCTTTTCTGATCTGTACCGGAAAGTTCCGGGTAAATTGTAGTCATTCCGTCTCACTCCGTCAAGCCGTGATTCCCCGAGCGTATTTCACAGTCTGCCTTTCGGCGGATCTCCTGCGGGAATGTCTCTCTGAAGGGCACGCAGGCGACACTGCCGGAATCAGGGGCTGACGGCGGAAGGAAGAAAGCGGAAACCGTGACCATCCCCGGATATTCCGGAATCTCCTTCCGGGGAAGAAATTCATGTGATCTCAAAGACCCTTATGGTGCTCCGGAAGGCTCTGACGGAGGAATCGAAATACCGTTTTCCGTTGCAGAATACCTGGATGATCTTTCCGTCCCTGCGGCGGATAGGATGCCGGAGGAAGGCGACATCCCCTCTGGCGAATTCCCGTTTCACCTGATCGATGTAGAAGGCTCTTTCCGAATCCGGAATCAGGTCATACTGAGTCAGCTTTCCGATGACCTCCTCCCGGGAATACCCGGTCAGGGATTCGAAGAAATCATCCACCTCGATAATGACATCCTCCAGGTTCAGCTTATACTCCGTGTAGGCGACAGACCGGGTCAGACCGCATCCGCCTCCGGAGGAGACACTGTGGTCGAATACCCGGATATTCCCGGCACCCGTCTTGGATCCCAGGGCGAGGGTCGGGTTTTCTTCCAGAAGGGACAGAAACTCACGGGCAAGGTACGGGTCAAACTGGGAGCCGGCGTTTTCCCGGATTTCCTGCTTGGCCACCTCGGGGGGCATGGCCGCTCTGTAACAGCGGTCATTGACCATGGCATCATAGGCGTCCACGATGGAGATGATCCGGGAGAGGACCGGAATGTCGTCCCCGGAAAGGCCTGCGGGATATCCGTCCCCGTCCCACCGTTCGTGATGATGCAGGATCATATCCGCCAGGGGTTTCAGTTCATCGGTGGAGCTTGCGATCTTGAAGCCCTTTTCCGCGTGGGAGCGCAGGACAGCCCACTCTTCACTGGTCAGCCTGCCCGGCTTGTTCAGGATCTCCATGGGAATTCCGATCTTGCCGATATCATGGAGAAGGCACAGGAGCTGCAGAAGAGAGAGCTGGGAATCTGAAAGGCCGACTCTGCGCCCCAGGGCGATTCCCATTTTCTGCGTGCGCTGCACATGGGCTTCTGTGTCCTCGTCTGCCTCCTCCAGAGCCTGATTCAGGGAGGTGAGGGCCTGGGACTGATTGGACTTCGCGTTGAGCATCTTCTTGATCCGCAGATCCTGCTGCGCCTCTTCCAGTGCGTGGAGAATGGTCTTCTCCGGAGCGTCGGTGCGGCTGTCGCTGAGGGTGGAGCCGATTCCGAAAAGAATGGGACTGATGGACGAGTGAAGAACCGATACGATGTTGTCCATGAGGGACCGTTCGCTTCTGTGTCTGCACAGGACGATGAGGTCCGCCTCATGCCCCCGGAAAAGCTGACTTTCCTCCGGCATGAACTTCCGGATGGTTTCCGCCAGGGACCGGATTCTGGCGTCTCCCTCGATGTGTCCCAGGGAACGGTTGATTTCCCGCAGACCCAGGATATCAAAGACAATGACGGATGAGGGCGTGTCATCTTTTGCCCCTCCGTCACCTGTCAGGTACCCTGACTGCTCCCGGAAGGCTTCCAT
>CACYGY010000085.1 GCA_902774025.1 uncultured Eubacteriales bacterium | reverse complement strand
TGAGCATCCCAAAAGCGTAGCCCCCCACATCGCAGATGGATGAGCTGATGAAAATGAGCCATACAGTCACGTCCCCCATGGGGGCGTTCCTCGTAAGGCTCACAAAGGAAAGCAGGAAGGGTCCGTACAGCAGGCAGAAAAAGGAAGACATGATCTGCCTGTCCCTCAGTTTCGGGAAGGAGAACACATATATGGCCAGGAAAATAATGACGGAAACAGCCGAAATTGTCGCGAAAATATTTTTTATAGTTGGGGTCTTTCAGCTCGTGATTGCCGTGAATGGAGAAAAGGGTGATGGGCATTTCCGCCATCCACTCCTTGGCCCGCTGATCACGTTTTCCTCCGTAGTAATTGAATCCGGCATCGCCGAGAATCACCATAATGTCGTCCCTGCCGGGACTGAATCGCTTGCAGAAGTGCTCAATACGGCTGAAGTCCCCGTGGGTGTCCCCGGTGATATAGATCATGTTCTGTCCCCCTGTTCTCTCCTGCCGGGATCTGAGCAGCGCATCCTTTCACGTTTCCGACCTCTGCCTCCGGAGGCGCAGGACGATCATGGGATCATGCCTGCGGGCTCACTGATCACGGCACTGGGGGAAAACGGCAGGCATCCTCCGGTTCCTTTTCCGTCCCCGCCTGAACAGAGGAGTTCCTTCCCCGCCTCACCTTTCGGGAAAGTGCAGGAGGAAGTCCAGGATCCGCTCCCTGAAATCCGGCGCCAGGTCATACACGCCATGTCCGTAACCGTCATACATATGCCAGCGGAAATCGGCTCTCCGGCCCAGGCAGCTGATGATTCTCTCCATGCCCTCCGTCCCCAGGGCCCGGTCCTGCCGGTCACCCAGGAGCAGGACCGGACACCGGATCTTCTCCAGCCGGTCCGCAACGCAGAAGCCACGGATTCCCTCCGCCTGAATGACAAAGCGTTCCATCTCCTCATGGGTCACCGTTTTCGCCAGGCTGAGAAGCAGTGACTGTGTCTGCTCAAACACATCCCGGGGATACAGTGCCTCCCCGAAGGCCAGACACAGCTTTCCGGCGTCCCTTTTCTCCGCCAGGCAGATCCAGTTTTCAAGGGTGTGAAAATCTTCCGCCCGGACATGAGCGGAGGAGGAGGCCAGGACCATTTTCTCCACAAGCTCCGGATACCGGACCGCAATCTCCATGGACGCCATGCTTCCGTAGGACACACCGTACAGACTGACCTTCTTCAGCCCCAGTGCACGGATGGCCTTCGCCGCGTCCTCCGCCCTCTCCGCGACGGAATAGGACCGGGGCAGGCTGCTTCGGACATCCAGCAGACAGACCGTATAGTCCTCTGTAAACCTTTCAAACGCCCCGGCGACGGCATCCGCGGAGTCCAGCACGCTCCGGATGCTGATTCCGGGAAGGATGACAAGAGCCCGGCTTCCCTGCCCGAACCGAATGTACCCCGTGGAAAAGCCGTCTGTTTCCACCGTCCCGCGGATCACGCGCTTTTCTTCCATCTCCGTCCTCATCTCCATTTCCCGGTCCACCCTTTCTGTTTTCTTCCGTTCTTTCCCGTCATGCCGTCTCCGGAGCGGTCTCCACGATGGAATAGGAGGGTGAAAATCCGATACTGCCGCTCATTCTGAAATAGCTCTTGAAAATCCGGTCCACCGCGCTCCTCACCCCCGCGGAGTCCGCCCCGGTCAGGATCACCAGGAACTGCTGAGCACTGTAGCGCGTGACGATATCCACGTCCCGGATGCTGACCTGTATGGCCCGCTCCATGAGGAACATGGCCTTTTCCGGAGGAACGGCGGAAGCCTCCGTTTCGCTGTCCCTTTCCAGGGTGATCAGGATCAGTCTGAAGGGATGGCCGAAGCGCTTTTCCAGTTTCCCGATGAATTCATACAGTCTCGGGAAATGGCTGTACTCAACGCCCATGGCTCCTTCGTAATGTCCGTTCTCCTTCATTTTCGCGGCAATGTTTTCCGATTCGGTCTTTCCGGAGACAAAGGCATCCACGGCCTCATGGACATGGGAGACAAAGGCCTGGGTTTCCTTTGCGGACTCGGAAGCATCCCTGAGGTTCTCCTCCAGGCAGCCCCGGTCCCACAGACGGATCAGGGCATCCACATATTCCGGATCGAACTGCTTTCCCCTGCCGTCCAGCAGTTGCTGACGAATGTAATCCCCGTCGCAGGCCTTCCGGTAGATCCGGTTGGAACTCATGGCGTCAAAGGCGTCCGCGATTCCGATGATCCGGGCTTCCTCCGAGATCTCCTCTCCCCGCAGGCCCCGGGGATATCCCATGCCATCATACCGTTCATGGTGGCAGAAGGCAACATCCTCCGCCATATCCACAATCTTCCGTTCCCGGAGAATTTCCTCCCCCATCGTGGTATGGGACTTGATGATATCGTACTCCACACCCGTCAGCCTGCCGGGCTTGTTGAGGATGGAATCGGGCACGCCGATCTTGCCGATGTCATGCAGGAGGGCGGCATACCGCAGTTCCCGGATCCTGTCCTGCCCCCAGCCCAGTTCTTCCGCCATCATGACCGCATACCGGCTGACCCGGGTGGAGTGGCCTTTGGTATAGGAATCCTTGGCGTCAATCGCGTTGGCCAGGGTCTGGATGGTCTGAATGGACATCTGCTCAATCCGGGAGCCCTGAACCAGTTCCAGGATGTTCCGGGTGCAGATCACCGCGTAGAGAATCATGCCCACAAGGCAGAAGGTGGCCACGTTCATGACGTCCAGGGAAAAAGCGTGATGCGTCTTCATCATGCGGGACAAAAGGAGATAGACGACGGACTCGGAGAGCATCACCAGGAACATGCGGACAGGGCGGTCGTCGATGGTCAGGGGGAGCAGGGCGATGAATACGATGGCGCTGGTGGCCGGGATCCCGGCATTGACGGGCTCCATGCTGAGGAAGGTGGCATAGCCGCAGATGAGGATCATCAGAGCATAGCACAGCACCATGGCCCACCCTGTGCTTTTCTCAACCCGTTTCCGCACCGGGGGGATGAGAAGCAGCGACAGCAGTCCGCCGGCGAGAAGAATCCCATAGGGCAGCTGATTCCCCGATTGGCGGAGAAGATTGTAGATCAGGAAGACGGCCCCAAGAGCGGCTGCCAGGGAGGCCGTGATCCTGAGGATCTTCAGATTTCGTTTCCAGATGACAGTGCGGATGGAATCATAGTCATCCCGGTCGATTCCACCGCAGAGAAAAAAGTTCGCCACGCGGGTTCTGAGCATATCTTCCTCCCATTTCCTCACAGGACACACCATGGCTGAGGGTGATCACTGCTTTCCGTTTCATCCCCGTGAAATCCCGGACGCATCCCCCATGCTTCCGGATCGGAAAAGGCCTCATCCGGCCTGTGCTCATCCTTCCGGAATCCCCTTAAAATACACACTCCGGAAGAATACTCAATCTGACCGATTTTCTCAAGAGGAAACGCATCAATTGGTGACTCTGTTCCGAAAAGGCACACAGGTCCTCCGCGCCTCCTTCCGCCTTCTCATGGATTGAACCATGCGTTCAATGACAGGACCGGCGTGTCATGGTAAACTCGGCGGGAAAAAAACAGGGAGGAAAAACAATGAATCTGAAAGAAGCATTCCGCTGCCAGAACAGACTCCGCAGCCTGATGGATGAAGCCAGGGCCATCCTCGCGGATGAAAGGAACGTGACGCGTCAGGAGAACATCCTGCTGAAGAAGAAGGCCATGGCAGAGGCGGAGGATGAGGTCCGCATCGAGGAGGCGCCCTCGGAATATGCCGACAGGATCAATGACGTGGTGGGTTTTCTCCTGTGGCTGCTGTCGGAGCATGAAAAGCTGACAAAGGCCATCCGCCGGGGGAAGAATGCCCTGAAACTGGACATGGACGGTGAAATCAGTCTCAATATCCAGCGCCAGGAGATCGCCTCCGTCCTGCGCACCCTGTCCGGCATCCGGAACTCCGAGCGGATCACCTCCGGCCGGGGATACCGGTTCAACGCCGAGGGAAACCAGGTTGCCTACACCTGTGACGTGAAAAAGATCACCACCATCCGCTTCGACCGGAAAATGGTCCGGAATGTCACCGCACAGCTGGAGCGCCGGGCGGATGCCGTCTCCACGGAGCTGGATCAGTGCGCCGTCAATTCCGCCGTGGATTACACCATGCCCTTCTCCGTCAACGACGGATTTGACGAAGCTTTCGAGGCCTTCCTGGAAAAGCGCGGACCTGTCCTGCCGGAGGCCTGAGAAGCAGCGGAGCGCGAAGCACGCGGAAACCGGTTCAGGCGCAGATGAACCATAACGCTGCGCACCGATGAGAACAGCATTGCCTTTCAGGAATCCGGAACCGCCTGTCACAGGGCGGTCCGGACCGTCTTCTGACGCGTCGTACTGTCCTCTCACCCCATCACCCTCCGGCCCGCTTCATCCTTCATTTTTCGCTCCGCACCCTGCGTTTCGCCCGAGATGCAGAAGGAAGGGTTCCGGACCCTTCCTGAAAAAAACCGGGCGGACCTTCCCGTCCCCGGGGTTCTGTCCCCGTGTCCCCGGGAAAGCCCGCCCCCAAATGGCGGAAGCGCGTTCCGTGTGCCGCTGTTTCTCAGGCCTCCGGGAATTGCTCTGTGGAAAACCCTGCAGGTTCAGAGTGCATGAAAAGGGAGAGGAAACGCATTCCTCTCCCTTTCCCGTGGATGAAAATTTACTGTGAAGAGGAGAACTCACGCCGGATCAGCACGATCTGGTTGAGCCAGTCAAAGACAACGTCCGTATTCTTCACGTCAAAGCCGATGGCATCCGGGTTCTGCAGCAGTTCCCTGAGCCTGTCCCCGCGGTAGATGGTGTATTCCTCCTGGATATCACCGCTGATGGGGTCAATCATGTCCAGGATGGGGTAATACTCCAGGATCTCCACATCCCTGGTGCCCAGACAGATCCACGGCACATAATCGCTCCACCCCACATGCTCAAACTCGCCGTTGCCCCTGTAGCAGAAGAGCATTTCCTTCTCAGTGCCCTTGTTGAAGATCAGATCGGGGCCGTCTGTCTCCACGGTATCCACGGTGACCTCCTCGCCGTCGGTCACAATCACGTCTCCGGCCTTTACGGACCGGATGGCCTCCGCGTCAAACACTTCAGGCACATACAGGGTCAGGGTCATGGTGTTCCCTTCCTTGTACCGGATGTCCGTCTTCACCATCCGGTTTTCCAGGTGATCCATGTCGAAGGGAGCGGGCTTTGCCTTCACCGTTTCCGCGGAAGCGGCAGCAAGGGTCAGGGCCAGTACCAGTGCAAGTGTCAGAGCCAGCAGTTTCTTCATTGGGTTGAACCTCCTTTGCCTTCGTCTGTGAACTTGATCCGTGAAACAGAGGCTGCGGCGCCCCTGCCCCATCCTTTGATACGCACGGAAACAGCAGTCTGGCAGGGTTGGATTCATTTTCCTTCCTGCTTTTCCGTTTCAGTGCCCCTGCCGGAGGCTGACGTGCCCCGTGGCCAGAGGATTTCCTCCGTGGGATGAAAGGATTCATCCAGCACCGGGATATTCACCGGCAGTCTGCCGGGAGTTTCCATAAGACCGAAGCAGGCCAGGAGTCCCGCGGGCAGATTCGGCGACCAGTGGCTGTCCGCTGCGGGCATTTCCCGCATGCCGCTGCACCAGTAGGTCAGCAGGACGGCGTCCGCCTCCGGAAATCGCGCCGCGTCGTAGGGCAGCTGACAGCTGACCACGATCACGGTCTTCCCCGCTTCGTGCACAGCCTGGATCACCCGGTCAAAGGCAGCGGAGGAAAAACCGTCTTCCGTGGCGGGATCCAGACACGCGGCGCTGTACACCCGGTGCACCAGGATCACGTGATCCGCCCCGGCGGCGGCACGGATGCACGCCTCTGCGTTGTTCCTTGTGTTCGTCATGACGATGATCTCAGCCCCCCGGGGCAGGGCTTCCCGCTCCTCCAGCATTTTCCGGAGCAGTTCCCCGGCTCCGGCCCTGCTTGCGCAGGAATCCGCGAACAGGATCAGGGTCTTTTCCCCCGCCTTCACCTCAAGGGGGAATGCGCCCTTCTTCCGCTCAAGAAGCGTCAGGGCCTGCCGGGCGATCTCCCACTGGACGCTGTTGTGTTCATCGGAACCCACACCATTGCGTGCCGCGGTGATTTCCTCCTGCGTCACGGTGATTTCCTCCTGCGTCACGGTGAAATCCCTCCGGCCGAGAACACCGTATTTCTCCTTGAGTTTCAGGATCCGCAGGACAGACTCGTCAATCCTCCCTTCCTCAATCCGTCCGCTTTCCACCAGGGCCACCGCCATATTCAGGTACGTATCCAGATCGCGGAGGTGCCCACTGTCGTACACGGCAGGCAGGATCAGCAGGTCCACCCCCGCCTGAATTGTCAGTGTCAGGGTATCCTCCATGCTGAAATTGTCCGTGATGGCCTTCATGTCCAGGGCATCGGTGACGATGACGCCGTCAAATCCCATGTCATGCCTGAGAATGTCCGTCAGGATCACACGACTCATGGTGGCCGGGAGATAGACCTGCTCCCCGGTGGAGACGGATGGATACGTTCCCTTTTCGATCTGCGGATACTGAATGTGCGCCGTCATGACCATGTCCGCCCCGGCCTGAATCGCCGCCTGAAAGGGAATCAGCTCCAGCGCCTTCAGTTCCTCATAAGTGCTGCCGATGAGAGGAAAGCCGGTATGGCTGTCCGTTGCCGTGTTACCGTGACCGGGGAAATGCTTCAGTGCGGCAATGATCCCCGCGTCGTGAAGGCCTTCCAGGTATGCGCAGCCGAAGGCTGAAACCGTCTGCGGATCGTCGGAGAAGGACCGGATTCCGATCACGGGATTGGCAGGATTGCTGTTGATATCCACCACCGGGGCAAAATCGGCGTGAATGCCCATCAGGCCGATCTCTTTTCCGTGGATGGCGGCCATCTTCCTGGCGTTTTCCGCATCCGCGGAAGCCCCCAGGGCCATGCTGCCCACACCCGTGGTGCTGAAGCTGACCCGGTTCACGTTCCCGCCTTCCTGA
This sequence comes from uncultured Eubacteriales bacterium, assembly GCA_902774025.1. Lineage (GTDB taxonomy): Bacteria > Bacillota > Clostridia > Christensenellales > Aristaeellaceae > UBA2943. The sequence continues at coordinate 13,920 of CACYGY010000085.1, read as the reverse complement.
TCCACAAAGATCAGCCGGGGAACCCCGCCGCCCTTCTGCATGTCCGACACGAGACGCAGGGTCTGTTCCGGATCCCTGAAGTTCTCCCCGAAAAGCAGGATGCCTCCGAACCGGTTCCGGGCAAGCATGGAGCGGATTTCATCGTTGAGTTCCGTCACAGGGACACGTCCGTCCGATTTCGGATTCTCCCCTTCCGGCACCTCCTTCCATGTGCGGAAGGAGACGATCATCATCTGGGCAACCTTTTCCCTCAGGGACATGCCCCGGAGCACCGTTTCCGGTGTCCCTGCATCCTCCGCAAGGGTCCATCCGGAAAAAAGCAGGGTCATGGCCAGGATCAGGCAAAACCGTCTCATCATACATTCCTCCCCTTCACACGTGGGAAACGCTGTCACCTCCCGCCCTTCCCGGACGGAAGGAAGGGGCTTTCCGGACAGCCGGTGATTCCTGTTTCGACAGGCTTCCTCCATTTCCTGCCTGATGCCGCTTTCCGCGCTCCCGGGAGAAGGACCGGATCCGTCTCTTTCCCTTCACGGGTTGACTTGTACATGCCGATGTGGTTATTCTATGGATCATGACCGGAGCACGGCATCCGGTCGGGGGATGGCCCATTCCCCAGGTTTGCGTTCCTGAGCGCTGCCCGCCGCGGGAAGCGGTGGCCGGACAGATGAGAAAAAGGCCTTCAGGGCACGGAGGGCACTGAGCATTTCCGTTCCCCGAAGGCAGAAAAAAGGGCGGCCTGCCCCGGCGGAGGAAAGGAACCGGCGCTCCCCCGTAACGTGCCCCGAATGCAGACACCCGGGGATTCCTGAACAGGAAGAAAGGAGACAATATGAGCAGCACCATCATTACCCGTGAGGGAACAACGGTCACGGTGAAGCTGTGCGTGCGTCTGGATCTGGCCTCTTCACCGGAGGTGAGGGAGGAAATCGAGCCGTACCTGAAGGACGCGCAGAATCTGATCTTTGATTTCACAGACTCTGATTTCATTTCCTCCGCCGGTCTCCGCCTGCTGCTGTACGCAGGCAAGAAGGTCCTCAGCCGCGACGGAAACGTCCGGCTGATTCATGTGAACGAGACGGTCATGAACACGCTGAAGCTGGTGAATTTCACGGAAGTGTTCGATGTGGAAGACAATCCGTGATCATGGTCTTTCCCTGCCGAAGCGGCCGAAGCGCTCATTGATCAGGGGAATGGTCCGGGGATAGGAGCGGGTAAAGTCGTCCGGCTTTCTCAGGTCCGGATCCAGGCAGTCCGCGTGGCGCGCGAAAATCTCCCCGCTTTCCTCCGGCGTGACCAGGGGATGATTCTTTTCCCGGAGGATGTATTTCAGGCGCCGGTTCCGGATCCGTTCGAAAACATCCGGATACTGGATCGGATTGCCCCTTGTGGGCACCGGGGGAATGCAGGCGAGCATGAACATCTGATTCAGCGTCAGCTGATTCACCCTCCTGCTGAAGTAGAACCGGGCCGCATCCGTGATGCCGTACCGGCCGTTTCCGAAGTAGATGATGTTGATGTACAGCTCCAGAAGACGCTCCTTGCCCAGCACCTTTTCCATCCGCAGGGCGATGATGACCTCCGCGATTTTCCGCAGATAGTTATGGGTGAAGCGGAAATACAGGTTCTTGGCCAGCTGCATGGAAATCGTGCTGCCGCCGTAGACAATCTTTTTCGCCCTGAGGTTCAGCTTCACCGCGTAGCGGATTTCACTGAGGGTGACGCCCCGGTGCCGGTAATAATCGCTGTCCTCCAGTTCCACCAGCAGCTCCGTCAGTCTTTGGGGAATCCGGCTGAGCGGCGTAAAGTCGGCCTGCCGCCTGCGGTGATCATACCAGGCGCGGACGGGCCATTTTTTCATCAGGACAAAGGCATACAGGACCGCGCCGGCACAGAGCAGAACGGGCACGGCAAGAAGCATCAGGATCACCAGTGCGATATTCAATGCGGAATCCCCCTGTCTCAGATACCATATTCGCGGAGCCAGACGATCAGGACGAAGGCGGCGTAGAGGATCTGCCACAGCGCGTCATTTCCCGCCTCAAACGCCGTCCAGTACCGCCTGAGGCGGGACCGGTCAAGGAAGTGGGCGGAAAGGTCGCTGAAGAGAAGGGCTTCCATTCTTTCCCGGAAGGGTTCTCTGCGCATCCACTCCCGGACGGGCACCGAAAAGCCGGTCTTGGGACGGAAGGCAGTCTCGGCGGGGATCCGTTTCTCCGCCGCCTTCCGCAGGATGTATTTTTCCGTGCCCTCCTTCCACTTGAGGGCGGAGGGAATGCGGGCGCTGAGCTCGAACATCCGCCTGTCCAGGTAGGGCAGCAGAAGACGGAGTCCGCAGCTCTCCGAGGAGCGCCTGACGCCGAAGAGGATATCCCCCTCCAGCCAGAGGGCACAGTCGATCCGCAGAAGACGGGACAGGTGCTCGCCCCCTTCCGTCTCCGCGTACAGATCCCGCACCAGATCCTCACAGGGATAGACCCTGTCCTGCATCAGAAGCTGTGCCGCGTCCTCCGCCTCCATGACCCCCGCGCAGCCGTAGTGCCAGGGTCCCCCGGTCTGACCCAGGCGGTCCGCGAGGCGGTAGATCCGGTAGCCGGCGAAAAACTCATCCGCTCCCTCCCCGGAATAGCAGGTGTCACATGCCCGGGCGACCCTTTCGCATCCGATGGCAAAGGCGGGAGCGGAGGCGTCCGCCAGGGGCAGTCCCAGGCGCCGGACCATGACGGGAATGACGTCAAAGTATTCCTCCGGCGAAATCGCCAGCCCGGAAAAGGACACGCCCAGGGCCCGGGCGGTCTTTTCCGCCAGGGGGATCTCACTGACTTTTTCCCCCGGGTACCCGATGCCGAAGGCGCGGCGGACGCCGGAAAGGGCCAGAAGGTAGGAGGAGTCCACACCGCCGGAGAGGAAGGAGCCGGCCCTGTCCATGTCCGCGTTTTCCCGGTCCTCTTCAAGAATGGTCCGGAGGGTGTCCCCGATCTCCTCCGCCCATTCCTCCTCACTCCGCCCGTATTCCGGCGTATAGACGGGCCGGTACCAGGCGGACAGAGCGGCCTTCCCCGCCTGCACTTTCAGCATTCTTCCGGGCATCAGCTTGCAGATGCCCTTCCACAGCGTCCCTTCCCCCACGGGATACCCGAAGTTCATATAGTTCTGAAGGGCCCGGCGGTCCACTTCCCGGTGATACCTTTTGTCCGTGAGGATCTCGTTGACATCACTGCCCGCCAGAAGCGTCCCGTCCTCCGTCACGCAGTAAAAGAAGGGTTCCCCGCCCATGGCATCCCGGAAGCAGACGGTGGTTTCCCCGTCCGTGAGGGCCACGGCAAAGGAGCCGTACAGATGGCCGGGAAGGCCGGCACCCCACCTTAAATACCCCGCCTCCAGAAGCGCGGTGTCCCCGGTGTCCTCCGGAAGATTCAGCTCTCCCAGGAGCTGCTTCCGGTTTCTGAAATAGCCACGGCAGTAAAGGACATGCACAGTCTTCACCTCATCTCCCGGCGTTCCACCCGGATCCGGTCGCCTCCGCAGGCATTGACGCACACCAGGTCATAGTCCCCCGTCTGCACCGTGATTCCGATCTGGGCGATCCCGCGGTCAAGCACCCGGATGTGCCCGTTTTCATCCGCCTCCGCCACCTCCGGATTCAGGGACACATAGCGGTAAACAGGCTCTTCCCGGGCATTGCTGAAGAGAATCCGGGGACGGAGTGTGATCTCCTCCCCCACCCCGGCGCGGATCAGGTGATCCTCCGCCGTCAGGCGCATGAAGGGGGCCTCCCGGACATAGGCGCTTAAGAGAAGGGATGTCACGATATCGTCATAGAAATCCCGGATCCCCTCTTCCCCGGGAATGAAGGGGCGTCCCAGAACCACCGCAATCCAGGTGTGTCCCCGACGCCGGAAGGAGCAGGCGAGACACCGGCCTGCCAGGTCCGTGGTTCCGGTCTTGCTCCCGCAGGTGTAGGGGAAGAAGAAGGGGCTGTCGAAGCGTTTCAGACAGTTGGTCTGGAGCACGGGCTCCGCAAGGCCGGGAACCGTCCATCGCTCCGTGGCGGTGATGCGCCGCAGGAGCGGGTTTTCCAGCATGCGCCGGAAGAGAAGAAAGATGTCAAAGGCGGTGGACACCCCTTCATCCAGAAGGCCGTTGGGGTCCCGGAAGTGCGTATTCCGGCACCCGGTCCTTTCCGCACAGGCATTGATCCTTTCCATGAAGGCCGCCCGGTCGCCCCCTGAGAGATCATCCGCAAGCACAAGCCCCGCATCGCATCCGGAGCTCACCAGAAAGGGATAGAGGCAGTCCAGGACGGAAAAGCTTTCACCGATCCGGTCCTGAAAGCCGGCAAGTTTTCCCTCCAGCCGGATCGTCTCCTCCACGCTCTCCTCCCTCACCCGCACCATGGCGCGGGAGGGGTCCGGCACGGATTCCAGAATCGTCATGGCCGTGGCAATCTTGGTCAGGGATGCCACCGGCATCCGGGTGTGCTCATTTCGCGCGGCAAGGACGCGGTTTTCGTCACAGTCATACAGATACACAGCCCCCAGGGTGTTTTCCTCCAGAAAACGCCCGGGAGAATCATAAATGCGCATCCCTTTCATCCCCTTTCCCTGACCCCGTGTCCCGGGGTCAGAACCAGAAAACAAGGAGGCCAGGCCATGAAGCAGGATTACCTGCCCGTTTACTTCCGTTCGGACACGGAAAGGAAGGAAATTGCCATCACCGTGGACGACTGCGACAGGCCGGAAAATCTCCGGCGCATTCTGGACCTTTTCGATTCTGCGGACGCCGGTCTTACGCTGTTTCCCATCGGCAGGACCTTTTCCCTTCCGGGCATGGAGGAAATGCTGAAACACAGTGTCTTTGACAGGGGCTATGAGATCGAAAACCACACCATGAGCCACGCCCGCATTTTCCGCGCACCCGAAAGGGAGATGGCACGGGAAATCTGGGAACAGGGGGAAGCCCTGAACCGGCTCCTGGGGGTCTGTTACCGTCAGCACTTTTTCCGTCTGATGGGCGGCGACGGCTATACATGCCGGCGCATCCACAACTATCTCCTTCAGCTGGGCTTCAGGGGGATCGCGGAATGGTCCTGCTGCGGAACGGACGTGGAAATGGCGGAGATCCGGGATCAGCTCGCCCCCGGGGCCATCTATCTCTTTCACACCCTGGAGGGGGACGTGGAAAAGCTGAGGTCCTTCCTGCCCTATGTACTGTCGGAGGGGTACCGGCCCGTCACACTGAGCCGCCTTCTGGGCCTTGAGCCCAACCGGATCACGGAATATTCACCCTTTGCCATGCCCGAACCCCGCCCCTACCGGGAGGATTACAGAGCCTGCGGGAAGGGGGAATATACCTGGAACATCTACAGAATGCAGGAAAGGCTGGTGGCCATGAACCTGCTGACCATTGATGACGGCAGAATCACCGGGTACTACGGGGATCTCACCGTGGCGGCCATCCGCCGCTTTCAGGAAAAGGCGGAGCTCCCCGTCACCGGGGAGGCGGACGGGGAAACGCAGAGACGGCTTCTGGAGAGGTGAGGCAGCTGCCTGTCAGGCTGCTCCCGTCTCCTCGCTGTAAAGCCTGCGGTATTCCTCGCAGGTTTCCATCAGCTGCTGATGGGAACCGGAGGCCGCAATCCTGCCGTCGGCGACAAAGAACAGGCGGTCGCAGTGGATCACCGTGGACAGTCTGTGGGCCACCGTGATGATCGTGTGCATGCCGTGCATGTTTTCAATCGCCCTGCTGATCCTGGCCTGGGTGATGTTATCCAGCGCCGAGGTGGCTTCGTCCAGGATAATGATGGGAGAATTGCACAGAAGGCACCTTGCCAGGGCAAGGCGCTGACGCTGTCCGCCGGACATCATGACGCCGCCTTCACCCACCACGGTGTCATATCCTTCCGGAAAGCTCATGATATCGTCATGGATGCAGGCGATTCTGCAGGCCTCCCGGATTTCCTCATCCGTCAGGTCCCTGTTCACGGTGGCCAGATTATCACGCACACTCATGTTGAAGATATAGGGACTCTGGCTGACCATGGAAATATTGCCCCGGAGGGTGTCCTGATCCAGGGTGGCCAGTTCCACCCCGTCCAGCAGGATTCTGCCCCTGTCCGGGTCGTACAGGCGGGTCAGGAGCGACAGAATCGTGCTCTTTCCGCAGCCGCTGCCCCCCACAAGGGCAACGGACTCCCCGGCACGGACCTCCATGCTCAGACCCTTGAGCACCTTCGTATTCCCCTCCGGATTCCTGTAGGAGAAGAAGACGTTCCTGAACTCCAGATCCCCCTTCACCTGATCCAGATGCACATCCCCGAAGACTTCCTCCGCGAAATCCCGGCTGTGCATCAGATTGGAGATTCGCTCCGCCGACAGGCCGATGCTGTAGAGGGTACTCACAAGACTGGCCAGGGACCGGCCGGAGCTGACAGCGGTGGAATTGTAGTTGTACAGAACCAGCGCCGTGGAGGGCGGCACACCGTAGCGGGAAATCAGCAGGGCCAGCATCGCCATGTAGGCAAAGTCCGTCCAGGCGGTAAACTGGGTGCGCAGGAGGATGAACTTCATGGACTTGACGCGCATGGCCGTGAGCAGGTTGGTGCTGTTGTCAATGCTCTGACTCAGTTTCTCCCGGAAACTGGGTTCGCAGTGCAGAAGCTTGATATCCCGGTGCGCGCGCACCATTTCATTGACGAAACTGGAGCGCTTTTCATCGGCGGCGCGGCATTTGCGCCCGTCATCCTGCAGGTTCCGGCTGTGATGGCGCTGAATCAGGATATGGACGACGAACAGGAAGAGCTCAAAGAGCAGCATGGGCCAGGAAACCATGGCATAGGAAATCAGGAGACTCACGAGGCGGAAAGCCTCCGTGAAAATGCCCAGGAGTTCATCCACATTGTCCACAAAATCGGTGGTTTCGCTGATCAGACGCTGGGAGAAAACGCCCACGCAGCTCCTGTCCACACAGTCCGTCCTGATTTTCAGGATATGCTCCGCCAGGTCATTCTGCATGGACTTGATCACGGCGCTGTAGGTCTCCCGGAGCATCCGGCTGGCGAAAAAGTTGACGATGCTGCTGGCCACCGCCCGGGCCAGGAGGAGTCCCGCCACATAGAGAATCTTGTTCACGTCCGAATCGGAGTAGCCCACAATGATCCAGGCGGAAAAAACAGGTTCCAGAACGGACAGGGCCATGTTGACGAATCGGAGGACAATCGCCCAGCCGAAGGAGCGCTTCTCCCTGCCCAGATAGGACCAGACATACTTCACGTCCCGCATGTCCGGCCTTGGTGTGATGGGCTCATAGGTAATGATGTTTTCGCCGCGTCTGTATTTCCATGAGGGCATGCGCTTCATGCCCTCCTGCAGGGAATCGGCGATGGGACTCTGTCCGAGCTCAAAGGGATTCATGCGCCCGCAGGCAATAGACACCGTGACGGACACGCGCTTTCTCAGCCGCCTGCAGTGGATGCGGAAGGACGCGTTCGGGGCGAACTGGCGGTATTCGATCAGGGTATCCTCCATAAGAAGGCAGAAACGCTTCCTCTGTTCCGTATCCAGTCCGTTGGCCTCAAGATGATCCGATGCCTGCTGGAGAGCAAGCTGGATATTCTCCACTGTCAGTTCCATGCAACCACTTCCCCGTTTTTTTCTCATCCTCTGCCGCTCCCCGTGCGTTTTCCGGGATTCACGCAGAGAACGGGCCCCTTTTCTGAAGACATCCTATCACGGTTCCCGTCCGTGATCCAGATTTCCGGCATGTTTTTTTCTGTGGCCGCCTTCCTCTTCAGTCCGGCATCTCAAAGACGATTCTGTCGGTGTTTCCGCCCCGGCCGTTCAGATTGTACATCTGCACTTGTGCGTCACTATAGAAGCGCATGGCAAGAAGCGTGACAAAGTGCATACCCTCCTCCTCTGACCGGGCACAGGCCGCGCGGACATCCGGAAGACTTCCTAGGATTTCCTCCAGCATCCGCTCCTCCTGCCTCCTGTTGAATTCCCTGACTCCCCGGCTCAGAAAATCCCTGTCCGCGGATGCCACGGCGAAGATGGACTTGCACACATAATAGAAGCTGTCATGGATGATCCCGTCCCCGTCATCATCCACCCGGTACTTCTCAAAGGTATCCGTGATTCCGGAAAAAGCAGGCACAAAAACCGCGTGCTCCGCGTTTCCCATGGCCAGCCACTGCAGATGGCAGGTATAGTCGGGAAGGTCCGGAAATGTCTGGACGATGTGCGTTTCCACCTGCCTGTCGAATCCGATGGGGCGTCTGCCCTCGTTGCCGGGAAGGCGCATGTCATAGGCCGTTCCTTCGTACCGGTCGCCGAAAAGCTGCATGATCTCCAGCACCGATACCTTCTTCTCCGGCGTAAACAGAAGCGGGTAGAACACGTCATCGCTGTATTCCCCGGCCGAGGAGGGGGCAAACAGCTGCTGTCCCCGCCAGGTTCGCATGTTGTTTTTTTCCGCTCTGGGGCCGGGATCAATGGACCGGGCCAGGTGGTATCTTCCCTGATCGTCCTGCACCGCCTTTGTCAGCTGTTCCAGGCACCCGCGCAGACGGCCGGAAAAGAACCACCCGTCCGTGGCATCCGGATCTGCCCAGCCCAGCATGATCCCGTTGCCGAACACCGCCATCTGAGCCTCCGGCAGGCGCATCGCCGCATAGGTGGTGCCGCCGTAGATTTCGAAAATCCATGCCTCCTGCGGGTCCGAGAAAAGCAGCGTATTGCATTCAGCCGATCCGTACCGGTCCACGTACCGGCCCAGAAGGTGCACCGCTTCATGGGCGGAGCGTGCCTGACAGGCGAGAAGGGACGGCAGGATGGCCTCCCTGAGACCGTCCCCCTGGCCTTTCAGCGGATCGATCCGGCTGTATTCCTTCCCGACTTTCGTGGAAACCGTCCCCATGACCACAAGGCCCGCCTCATTCATGCAGCAGGCATCGTAGGGCCCGTCCCCGAGGGCCGAACTGTCCCGCAGGCAGGTATACTTCAGGGTCTGTTCCGGGATTTCCACGGAAAAGCCCTTCTGTTCCGCCCCCGTATCCACCATCTCACCGCCTGAATCCGCCAGGGCCTGCCGGACAAAAAACAGTTTGTTCAGGACGGCCTCGTCCGCATCCTCGCAGCGCCCGATGAGCATCGTTCCCTCCGCGCAGACCGCCTTTCCCACATAGACGGCCGTGCACCGGTCCGGGGCCTGCTCACAGGGAGCGGCAAAGGCCCCTGGGAGGGCGCTCACGCAAAGGAAACAAAGAAGCAGAATCGCTGTGATCCTTTTCAACATCCTGTTTCATCCTCTCATTCACACGGTCCCTGCCGCTTCCCTCCGCGCCCGGCATCTCCCGGCCGTCTGAAAACCATCCGGAGCGTGCGGGCATGTCCTGAGAGAAAAGCGGGATCATACAGCAGCCCTTCCCAATGAAGCCCCGGGGTCTTTGTGAAAGCAGCCCATGCGATCTTGACAGGGCGGGCAAAGCATCCGAAAATCCGGTATGTTCCCTCTCCGGTGTATCTCCCCGCTCCGCGCCACGTCCGGGCAGGGTTTTCGCCCGGATCAACTGCGACAAGGAGAAAAACATGAATTCCAGAACCGAAAAAAGAACCGCCCCGGAACGGGAAAAGATCAGGGGTCTCCTGGTGGACCTGGCTGCCTATACCGTCAGTTTTCTCGCGGGCTCGATCCCTTTCATGCGCATTGCGGACCCGGTCATGGCCACCGCGTCCTTCACCCTGACGGCCACTGTCCTGATTTTTCTCGTTTCCACGTATGCTTCGGATGTCTCCGTCTATGATCCCTACTGGAGCGTGGCGCCCCCTGTGATGCTTCTGATGAACATCCTGAAATACCGCCTGTGGAACGTGAACGCCCTGGTCCTGCTGGCATTAACCCTCATCTGGGCCTGGCGCCTGACGGCAAACTGGTACGCCGCATACCGGGGCATCGGCCATGAGGACTGGCGGTACGCCCGGTACAGAAAGCGGTGCGGCCCCCTGCTTTTCCATCTCATCAGCTTCTTCGGACTGCATCTCGTCCCCACCCTCGTGGTCTTCGGCGGCATGGTCAGCGCCTTTCTGGCCATCCGGGAGACGCGCTTTGCCCCGCTTACTCTCCCGGGCGCCGCCGTCATGCTGGGGGCCGTCCTTCTGGAGCATGTTTCCGACAGGGCGATCCACCGGTTTCTCCGGGATCAGGCCTCCCGCGGCCGGACCTGCCGGGTCTCGGTCTGGAAGTATTCCAGGCATCCGAACTATCTGGGGGAAATGCTGTTCTGGACCGGCCTTTATCTGTACTTTGCCGCGCTCCTGCCCGGAATCTGGTATGCAGGGCTCGGTTTCCTGTCCATCATTCTCCTCTTCCTCACGGTTTCCATACCCATGATGGAGAGGCACAATCTGGAGCGCCGGAGCGACTATGCGGACTATCAGGCCGCAACCCCTGTCCTGATCCCCCGTCCCCTGCGGAGGACACGCTGAATCCCCGCCTCCGGAAAAATGATCGTCAAAAACCCTCCGCCCGCCGCCGGGCGGAGGTTTCTGATTCCGGGGCGCTCTTTCCGCGGTTTTTACCGCGCAAGAATCACCGCCTCCGCCAGAGCCCGCTGCCCTGCCGGAATCCAGTGACTGCTGTAAGGCTGACCGTGCAGATGAGCGATTGTCTCCAGATACGCCTCCGGATTTCCCACGATCATGTTCTGTTTTCCGGCCTTTTCGATCTTCCGGTATACCTCCAGCCAGTGCACCGGGCCCTTCTGGCCTTCCCCGTACACCCACTGCACGGCCTTCAGCCGCTCCATGGCGCAGATGTCCTCCAGATGCTTCAGCTGCCCGATCCCGTCCAGGTGATAAATGGTGTTCTCCAGACATTCCGTATCCCGCCGCAGGGTATCCAGGACAAAGGTCCGGAACATCCCGCTGCTGATCATGTAACTGAAATCACACTGGATGATGTAGGAGGGTTTCGCGCTGAGAAGTCCGGACCAGTCCGAAAAAAGCATCTCCTGCCCCATGGCCTGACGGAAATCCGCGTAGGCTTCCCGCCAGGCTGCCTCGATTTCCAGAACCAGGCGGTGAACCTCCTCCGGGCAGTCGTACAGGTCCAGCAGCAGGTTCTCCGTCCCCCGCAGGGATGCCAGAACGTCCATCACGCCCCCCAGATCCGGCATGCCCATCACCACAAGTCCGCCCCACCGCTGCGCGCCGGCGCGGTACAGGTCCCGGATCCGGCACGCCCAGGGATTCTCCGGATGATACCGGACGTGAATGTCGCAGAGTTCCTTCTCTTCCTTCGGGAAGAACCATACGCTGCCGGGGGTGTTGTCCAGGATCGCGCCGTCACAGAGCGCCGCCAGAACGCCGGGACCGAAGGCATCGAAATTCACAAAGGGAAAGGCGTCTCCCAGATATTCCTGCCAGCCGAGGGTCTCATCCAGTGCATCGATCACCTGCTCAGGCGTCCATTCCAGCTGTGTACAGCTTTTCTGGGAAAGGCAGGGGGCAGGCGTCCGCTTCTGAGTCTGAAAGGCGTCGGGGAGAACCACCTTCACCAGCGGACGGTCCAGAGTCCCTGCCCACCAGCGGGTATGCGCTTCCAGCACTTTCTCCATCCGTTCCGCTGAAAAATGGATCGCCATTCTGTTTTCCCCCTCTGTTCCCATCCGGAATCCACGTCCGGATGTTTTTTTCCACACGCATTCTGAGGAACCCGCTTCAAAAAGGCTGCCGGGACAGCCCGTCCTTCCTTTTCCGCAGCCGGAGGAAGGAAAGGGACGGAGTACCCGGGAAACGTGTTTCTGTGCGCATGGCCGGACCGGCTTCACTGAAGGCATTTCCATGGGGGGGATTTTATCGTTTTCAGGGTTTTTGTCAAGCCGTCAGACTTTGACCGGGATCTGTTCCTGTGTTAGAATGTAAAAAACAGAATGCATGACGAAAGACGGGATGCAGGCACACCTGGCGGCATTCCCGCCGTGAGACAGGCGCGCCCGCATCCGTTTCCGGGATTTTCTTTCATCACCGCTCCCTTTTCCTTCTTGGCGCCTTCCCGTCAGATTGCTATAATGTCCCATAGCTGACCGGATCTGTGCTTGTTACCGGGAGGAGATTCACGCATGAAAAGTTTCCTGATCTATGCCATGGTATTCCTCGGAGCCGCGCTGATGGTCTGGAATATCATATGCTTCGTCCGCTACGCCCGGTTCGTGCGGGAACAGAAGAGCTGGAAACAGAAAAGCGGACTTCTGCTGGTGCCCATTTTCCTCCTGGTCATGTTCCTGATCGGATATCTGCTGGTGGGCATTCTGGGACAGCCGGACCTGATCATGGCGGGCATTCTCTCGGGCGGAAGCGTTTTTGTCCACATCATGTATGTCCTTCTGAACCGGATCACCCAGCAGATCATTGAGGGCGAGCGAACGGAGGCACAGCTGTCCGCCCGGGCGGAAAACAACCGGATCAAGTCCCGCTTTCTCGCCACCATGAGCCATGAGATGAAGACGCCCATGAACGTCATCCTCGGCCTGGACGCCCTGGCCCTGAAAAACCCGGGGCTGATGCCGGAAACGCGGGAACAGCTTCAGAAAATCGATCTCAGCGCCAGGCACATGCTGGGTATGATCAATAATGTGCTGGAGATGAACGAGCTGGAAAGCGGCCGGGTTTCCCTGAAAAACGAGGCATTTTCCATGCGGGACGCCCTGGAACAGATCAACGCCATCACCGCCACGCTGTGCGACGCCAAGGGTCTGCACTATGACGCCCCCGTCCTTCCCGCCGCCACAGACTATGTGTGTACCGGGGACGTGACACAGCTCAAGCAGGTCCTGCTGAGCATTCTCAACAATGCCGTCAAGTATACCGAATCGCCGGGAACCGTCCGCTTCACCGTCCGGCTGGACCCCATGGAGGACGGAAAGGAGAGCTGTGTCTTTACGGTGTCGGACACGGGGATCGGAATGGATCCGGTTCAGTTCGGTGTGATAATGGTCGTCAATCTGGCAATCGGCTTCGTGACTCCGCCGATCGGTGTAAATCTCTTCGTTGCAAGTGCGCTTACGGATGTACCGGTCATGGAGATAGCGAAAAAGGCTATGCCGATGATAGGGCTGTTCCTCGTCGCGCTCCTGCTGTTCACATTTGTGCCGTCGTTCTCGCTGGCGCTGCTGTAGCAGACGATGTATGGAGGTGGTTATGCTTATGAAGAAATCAAAATCATATCGCATATTGCTCAGAATCGCTGTTCTATGCATCGCGATAATACCGGCAGTGTTTTTCATGGCGTCCTGCAGCAGCAATGATGGGGAGCAGAGATACGCTTATCCTCTGGCGACAGCGAGCCCTGAAGACACTGTAACGCAGATATATGCCGAGAAATTTGCTGAAGAGGTGAGCAGACTCAGCGACGGGCGCATCAGGATACAGGTATATGCAAATTCAACACTCGGAGGCGACCGCGAGCTGCTGGAATCCTGCAAGGACGGAGACATCCCGTTTGTAGTTCAGAACACCGCTCCGCAGGTCACATTCATGCCTGACCTGGCGATATTCGATGTGCCGTGCGCATTCGGGGATCTCAAAGACTGCAGAGAAGTACTGGATGATCCGGAATTCAGTTCGGTCATAAGCAGCGTATATGAAAACGGCGGTTATCAGCTGCTCGGCATAGCTGACCAGGGATTCCGCGTGATGAGTACCAACAAAGCCGTCAAGTCTATCGGAGATTTCAAAGGACAGAAGATCAGGACGATGGAGAACCCGTACCATCTGGCTTTCTGGAAATCCATCGGAGCCAATCCGACACCGATGAGCTTTGCGGAGGTGTATATTGGTCTGCAGCAGCATACGATTGATGCCCAGGAGAATCCATACGAGGTCATCGTTTCAAACAGGCTGTATGAGCAGCAGGATTATGTGG
>CACYGY010000084.1 GCA_902774025.1 uncultured Eubacteriales bacterium | reverse complement strand
GGAGTCGCCCGAGGACTTCCGCAAGATTACCGACCAGATTGACAGTTCGCTCTACGGTCTCTTCCCCATCAAGGATTGACCACGAACAAGCCCTTTATATTCTTATTTAGCAAATTAGTATTTCATTGATATTATGGAAGAAATCAAGACTGACAGCATCAACCTCATTGCCACCGCAAACGACGGGGGCCAGAGCGTACTCGTTATCGCGCTCAAGGATTCATACAGAGACAAGCCCCAATACACGCGCTACCTGCGCCGGGAATATGACAAGAACAAGGACCTCGACAATCCCAACATCTTTCATGTCAAGGCTTTGAAGGAGGTTGAGGGCTGCGGTTTGGCCATCGTCACCGAATGGGAAGACAGCCGTACGCTGGCGCAATGGCTCAAGGAAGGCGAGCACTCTGACGACGAGAAGAAACGCGTTGTCCGTCAGGTAGCCGACGCACTGAGCTACATGCACAGCCAGGGCGTGATCCAGCCCGCCACCCAGTGATAGGTGTCCCGGAGCATGGCGGCATCCACTTTTCCGAAGACAATATAGGCGCCGCCCAGACCCAGCACCAGGGTCAGACCCGCGGAGATCCAGGTGGCCAGGTTCAGTTCCTTTGAGGGATTGTTGCCCATCTTCTTGACGGCCGCATACACAAGGCCCAGAAGACAGCCCAGAAGGCCCAGACCGCCCAGTACCAGGGGATAGGTCACCGTGGCGCCGAAGGCCGCTTCCAGAGCAGGGGCGGCGTCCGGGGCAATCCCGCTGGCGTAGCGCTGATACAGGATCACGCCGATCATCAGGGCCGCGGACATGGTGGCCACGAAGGACTCCAGCAGGTCCGAGCAGTTGCCGGCGATATCATTGACATTGTCGCCGATGAAGTCCGCGATGACGTTGGGCACGCGGGAGTCATCCTCCGGCAGGTCGTTGCGGACCTTGGCCAGAATGTCGGCGGAAATGTCGGCAGCCTTGGTGTAGTTGCCGCCGGCCACGCGGTTGAACATGGCCACCAGGGAGCAGCCCAGGGAATAGGTGCTCACCCGCATGATGGAGGCGTTGACGCCCTCCAGGGTCGCCAGCAGGCCGCCGCCGGGGGCGTCATGACGCACGCCGCCGAAGATGAGGAGCACAAGCCCCAGGCCCAGGAGGCCGAAGGCTTGCACGGACAGACCGGAAACGGAGCCGCCGCACAGGGCGACCTTCACCGTCTCCCCGATGGACCGGGTTTCCCGGGCCTTGTTGGCCGTGCGCACATTGGCATAGGTGGCGCTGCGCATGCCCAGCACGCAGACGCAGGAACTCATGAGCGCGCCCATGAGGAAGGTAAGTCCGGATGTCTTTTCCACGAACAGACTGAACACCAGGGCCAGAACCGCCACCACCACGGTGATGGTCCTGTATTCCGTCCGCATGAAGGTGTTGGCACCGCTGCGGATAATGCCGGCCATCTCCGACATTTCGCTGGTGCCCTCCGGCATTTTCCGGATCCGTACATAGTTCCAGAAGACGTAGGCGATGGCGGCTGCGATCACACAGAAGATGACCACAAACCATTTCACAGACATAAAATGACCTCCCGATCAAGTAATATGGAAGAAACGCGCACCCCGTCGGATGACTCCGGCGGGAAAAAACAAACGTATTCTATCCATCCTCTCTCCTTTCGTCAAGACGGACAGGGCCTCTTCGCTGCACAGTCTTCGTTTTTTCCGGAAAGCCCGGAATTCCGGGCAGGTTCACGCTTCCGGGCATGAAAAAAGGGCCGTTTCACTGCATCGCTCCGGGGAGAAAACCCACAGCGGCAGGCCCCGCTTTTCCCTTCCGGCACACTCCGCCTTGATCCCGTCAGCGGTCAGCACCCGGCATATGCCCGCTTCAGCCTCTCCTTTCCTTCTGTACCCCGCGCAGTCACGGAAAAGGGAAGGACCCGGCCGGATCCTTCCCCTTGTCCCGGACGATTCCCGCACGCACGGTTCCGTCCTTACAGTCCCGCCTCTCCGGCAAGCGCTCTCAGGAGCTTCAGGGCCCGGGGGCCGTCCTCCTCAAAGTTTTCCGTCCTGCCCTCCACGCTGAGACTGCCCCTGTAGTCACTGTCCTTCAGAGCCCTGAAGAAGCGGCGGAAGCCTTCCTCCATTTCCGTGGGATACAGCCGTCCCTCCCGGGCGGCGATATGGGTGTGAATGACTCCGCTCACCCGCACAATATCCGCCTCCGGCTCCCCCTCCAGAGCCACATGATAGTAGTCGCTCAGGAGACTCACCCGGGGATGGTTCACCGCGGCCCGCAGGCAGGCGCCCTCGGCAACGGAGGTGATCATGTTGCATTCTCCCCGGTTCAGCGGCTCAATGGCGATGGTCAGGCCATGCTTTTCCGCCATCTCCCCGATGCCCCTCGTCACCGCAATGAGACGCCGGAAGGCCTCGTCGTAGGGGACGGCTTCCGGACGCGTCCGGCTCTTTCCGGAACCGAACACGCAGATCTCGCCGCCCATCAGATGCACCCGCCGGAAGGCCCGGTCCAGATAGTTCTTCATGGCCTCCATGGAAAAATCATCCACCAGCAGCGCCATGGTTCCCGGGAAGAGCACATTGTACCGGGAGGTTTCAAATCCCAGGCGCTCCTTTTCCCCCAGGCGCTCCTGAAACGCCTCCTCCGTCAGCTCCGCCAGGGAGGTCACGGACATTTCCAGATAATCAAAACCCATCCCCTTCGCCAGAGGGGCCTGTTCCCATTTGCCGCATACGCCGATCTTCACCGATTCATCCTCCTCAAATCCTGTCGTTTCCGGGCCTTGTGATTCCGTCCTCAGTGTACAGTGCGGGTGTGGAAATTGCAATGCCCCGGGGGGCACGGGGGGAGAGGAAAAAAGGGGTGGCGGGACACGCGCGCATACGCTATACTGTCCCCAGTATCCGGAGAAGGAGGATTCCCATGGAGCTTCTGGAGCGCATCACCGGGGACGGCTTTCATCTTTCCTTCGAGGTCTTTCCCCCAAAACAGGCCACTTCCATGGCCAATATCAGCCGGGCCACCCATGAAATCGCGCACCTTCACCCCGCCTTCATGTCCGTCACCTACGGGGCCGCGGGGGGCAGCCGGGACTTCACCCTGGAGCTGAGCCGTCAGATTCAGGAGGAATGCGGCATTCCCGCCCTGGCCCATCTCACCTGCGTGCACGCCACCCGGGAGGAGATCCTGCGCCATCTGCGCACCATGGAATCCCTGGGGCTGAGGAATGTCATGGTGCTGCGGGGCGACCGGGTCGCCGGGGGCAGTGATGAGAAGGAATGGGGCTACCGCCACGCCTCCGAGCTTGTGCGGGAAGTCCGCGCGCTCTATCCGGGCATGTGCATCGGCGGGGCCTGCTATCCCGAGGTCCATCCCGAATCCTCCTGCCAGAAGGAAGACCTGATGCACCTGCGGGAGAAAGTGGACTTGGGCTGCCAGTTCCTCACCACGCAGATGTTCTTTGACAACAGTCTCCTCTACGCCTTCCTCTTCCGCCTGCGGGAAGCGGGCATTACCGTGCCGGTGCTGCCCGGGGTCATGCCCATCACCAGCCGCACCCAGGTCCAGAAGGCCCGGGATCTCAGCCATGCCTTCCTGCCCCGGTCCTTTCTGGCCCTGGTGGACCAGTTCGGCAGCAATGACCGGGCCATGTGCCAGGCGGGCATCGCCTATGCCACGGAGCAGATCATTGACCTGTTCGCCAACGGCATTCACTGCGTTCATGTCTATACCATGAACCGGCCGGATGTGGCCTCGGCCATCTGCCGGAATCTCTCGTCCATTCTGTCATGAAGAGGAACTGACCATGCCAGGACGCGTTACCGGGGAATCCCGGGTCTTTCCATGGGTTCTCCGGACGCTTCCCCTGCCCCCTGTCCGGGAGCGGGAAGTGCTCCGGTACGCCGGGTGCAGGGAGGCGGAGGAAAGCACCCTGGCCCTGCTCCAAAGCTGTCTCAGGGAGACGGAGGAGCTGAACACCGCCTCCCTCCTCTTTCTCACCGCGCCAGGGGATGCCCTGTGCCTGCCGGAAGGAAAGACGGTTTCCCTCCTTGCCTCCTCTGACATGCTCTGTCTCTTTGCCTGTACCCTGGGCATGGCCTGGGACCGGCTCATCCGCCGCTACAGTCATCTCTCCCCCGCCCGGGCCCTGATGCTTCAGGCTCTGGGCACGGAGCGGCTGGAATCCTGTCTGGACGGGCTCACCGGGGCGGACCTCGGCTGTCCCGCACTCCTTGTCCGGCGCCGGATTTCTCCGGGCTACGGGGATTTTCCCCTGGAATTCCAGCGGGAACTTTTCCGTTTCCTCCCCTGCACCTCCGCCCTGGGCCTGACCCTCTCCCCCTCCCTCCTCATGACCCCCTCCAAGTCGGTGACCGGCGTGATGGGGCTGAGCCGGACGGGTGCGGACAGCCCGGGCTGTTCTGCCTGTCATCTCGCGGACTGTTCATTCCGCCGATCCTAGGAGGTATCTATGCAGCGTCTTTCCCTGATCCAGCGCATTTCGCAGGGCCCCGTCCTTCTGGACGGCGGCATGGGTTCCCTTCTGCAGAAACAGGGCCTGAAGGCCGGTGAAATGCCGGAAACCTGGAACGTAAAATACCCGGAGCGGATCACGGAGGTCCACAGGGCCTATCTGGAAGCCGGTTCCCGGATTCTGCTCTGCAATACCTTCGGGGCCCATCCCGGCCACTATGCGCCCCGGGAGCTCCGGGACGTGATCCGGGGCGGCATCGCCTGCGCGCGCCGGGCCCGGAGGGAGGCGGGGCTTGAGGAGGATAGTTTCCTGGCCCTGGACATGGGACCCACGGGCCAGCTGCCGGAACCCTTCGGCACCATGAAGCCTGAGCAGATCATGGACTGGTACCGCGCCTCCATGGAGATCGCCCTGGAGGAGGGGGTGGATCTCATCTTTCTGGAAACCCTCAATGATCTCATGGAAACCCGCTGCGCCCTGCTCTCTGCCCGGCAGATGACGGATCTCCCCGTCTTTGTCTCCAATGCCTACGGCGCAGACGGCAGGCTCATGACCGGCGCCACGCCGGAGATCATGGTGGACATGCTGGAGCAGATGGGCGCGGACGCTGTGGGGCTGAACTGCTCCTTCGGGCCGGATGCCCTGCAGCCGGTCCTGGATGCCTATCTCAGCCTTGCCCATGTGCCGGTTCTCTTCAAGCCCAACGCGGGCCTTCCCGCCCTGAATGAGCGGGGAGAAACCGTCTATGATCTGACGCCGGACCTGTTCGCCCGGAAGGTGGCCGCCATGGTGTCCCGGGGCGTGCGTCTGGCCGGGGGCTGCTGCGGCACCACCCCGGAGCACATCCGCGCCCTTGCCCGGTATATGCCCGCTTCCGTTCCCGTGCGGGACAATCCCCACATGACCCGGGTTTCCGGCAATACCCGCTCCGTCACCTTCGGCGCCGCTCCGGTCCTCATCGGGGAGCGGATCAATCCCACGGGGAAAAAGCAGTTCCGGGAAGCCCTCCTGAGGCATGAGCTGAATGTGGTGCTCCGGGAGGGCATCGGGCAGGAGGAAGCGGGGGCCCAGATCCTGGACGTGAACGTGGGCGTCCCGGGCATCGATGAACCCCGCCTGCTGCGGGAAGCCGTGGAACAGCTGCAGACCGTCACGGAACTGCCCCTGCAGCTGGACACCCTGAATCCTGCTGCCATGGAACAGGCCCTGATTGCCTGCCGGGGCGTTCCGCTGCTCAATTCCGTCAACGGCAGCCCGGAGAGCATGGCCGCCATCTTTCCCCTGATGCGCCGCTACGGCGGCATTGCCATTGCCCTGACCCTGGATGAGAAGGGCATCCCCGGCACCGCCTCCGGACGGCTGGAGATTGCCCGCAGGATCCTGAGGGAAGCGGAAAAGCAGGGGCTCGGGCCGCACCGGTTCATCTTTGATCCCCTGGCCATGGCCCTGTCCACGGACACCGGGGCCCCGGGGGTGACCCTGGAAACCCTCTCGCTCCTGCGCAGGGAGCTGGGCGCCCTCACGTCCCTGGGCATCTCCAATGTATCCTTCGGACTGCCCGAGCGGGAAACGGTGAATCTCACCTTCCTCACCATGGCCCTTCACTCCGGCCTGAGCGCCGCCATTCTCAACCCTTATGCCCGGAGGCTGATGCACACCTTCCGTGCCTTCCTGGCCCTGAAGGGGATGGACAGCCAGTGCGATGCCTATATCCGCTGTGTCCAGGCCTCTCCCCTGCAGACCGATCCCCTTCCCTCCGCGCCATCCTCCGCCCCCTCACAGGACCCTTCCGCCCCCTCCCCCCTGTTCCGGGCGGTGCGCCAGGGGTTCCGGGAGGAAGCTGCCCGCCTTGCCCGGGAAGCCCTTGCCTCAAGGGACGGCATGTCCGTCATGAATCAGGACCTGATCCCCGCCCTGAATGACGCGGGGGACGGATTTGAAAAGCACACCGTGTTCCTGCCTCAGCTTCTCATGTGCGCCGAGGCTGCCTCCGCCGCCTTTGAGGAGATCCGCCTCAGCCGCGCCGCCGCGCCCGCCGCCACGCATCTGCCCTTTGTCCTGGCCACCGTCAGGGGGGATATTCACGACATCGGCAAGAATATGGTGCGTCTCATGCTGGAGAGCTACGGATTCCCGGTGATTGATCTGGGAAGGGATGTGCCCCCGGAGACGGTGCTTCAGGCCATGCAGGATCACAATACGCCCCTGTGCGGCCTTTCCGCCCTGATGACCACCACCCTGCCGGCCATGGAGGAAACGGTGGAACTGATCCACCGCTGCCTGCCCCAATCCCATGTCATGGTGGGCGGCGCCGTGCTCAACGAAGTGTATGCCCGGAAGATCCACGCGGACAGTTATGCCAGGGACGCCATGGAAGCGGTGCGCCTGGCTGAGAAGGCCGAGAAGGAATACCTTGAGAGAAAGGAAGGCGGACATGTCTGAGTTTGCCCGTACGGAAAAGGTCCTGGGCGCGGATGCCATGGAGCGCCTCCGGAAAGCCCGCGTGGCCGTTTTCGGCATCGGCGGCGTGGGAGGGCATGTGGTGGAAGCCCTTGCCCGGAGCGGCATCGGCGCCCTGGACCTGGTGGACCATGACACGGTGGCCCTGTCCAATCTGAACCGTCAGATCATCGCCCTGCATTCCACCCTGGGGCAGAAGAAGGTGGAAGCCGCCAGAGCGCGGGTCCTGGATATTTCCCCCGGCTGCCGCGTCACGGCCCATGACCTGTTCTTCCTGCCCGAAAACGCCGGGGATTTCGATTTTTCAGGACTGGACTATGTGGTGGATGCCATAGACAACGTGTCCGCCAAGATTGCCCTGATTCTCCGTTGTCTCTCCGGCAACATTCCGGTGCTCTCCTGCATGGGCACCGGCAATAAGGTGGATCCCTCCAGGCTCCGCATCGGCGACCTGTCGGAAACATCCGTATGTCCCCTGGCGCGGGTGATGCGAAGGGAACTGCGCAGGCGCGGCGTGGAGCATCTGAAGGTCCTGTATTCCACGGAGGCACCCCGGACGCCCTTTCCCTCCCCTGAGGACGACCCGCTCCGCAGGTCCACCCCCGGCTCCACCTCCTTTGTTCCCTCCGTGGCCGGTCTCCTGCTGGCATCCCAGGTCATTCTGGACCTCACGGGTGCCCGCCCTCAGCCCTGAGATTCCCTCTGTCCTCTCCCCGTTCATGATTCCGGGCGGCAGGCCGGCCCGGGATAAAAGCCGATACAGGCCGGACTCCGGAAAGGAATGCCGGATTCTCCGGAACTGCCTTTCCGGAGTTCTGCGTTTTCCCCGTTCCCGATCCCTTCGATTTTTACGGATGACCCCGTTCGTATCGGACGCCGCAGGGCCGCACTTCATATTGCCCCGAAACCGGACAGCGGAATCCGGGCATCGGAAAAATCCCGGTCATCCCTTCGCTGAAGTAGTGTCAGCCCTGACGATCCCCCCGCCTTCCGATCCGCATGGCGCGGATGCCCCGGATCCCCGGCCGCGGCGAAACTGCGGGATATCGACAGCCTCACCGGTTTGACTGAAAGGACCGCTGCCGTCAGCCATCTCAGGCCTGCTGATTCCGCTGACGCGGAGGGCTGCCGGACGTCTGCGCCTGTACAGGGGACATGGGGAAATACCGTTCCGAAGGTCCTTGCAGGGATTTCCGGAGGGGATGAACGGCTCCGGGGGAAGTGAAAGATCGCTGAGGGCGAAACACCGCCGGCATTCCGGGAGGGGTGCAGGCGGCTTCCGGGGAAAACCGGACAGGCACTGGGCATCCCGTTCACCCTTTCCGGTCTGTTCATTTTCCTTTCCGTTGCGGTTTATCTTCTTCCCCGGTATAATGTCGAAGGGAACATACCTGAAATCTTTCAAACGCTGGAGGGTTTGATGATGAAAAAACTTCTTTCCCTGGTGCTCACGCTGATCCTTGCTCTGTCTGCGGTTTCCGCCTTCGCAGACAGTACGGAAGCAGTCGTCAGCGAAATCCAGAAATACGGCAACCTGATTCTTTCCCTGAAGGGCTCCGAGCTTCTGGAGGCCGGTTATGCCTTCGGTGATGTCGTAACGGTTACAATCAACGGCAATCCTTACGATATGCCGGTGAGCGCCAACTTTAACGATGTGGACCAGGGCAGCATGGTCTGCCGCGTGGTCATCAAGCCGGATGTCAATGAGGATATGACGGTTCTGGCGATCAACATGGGCGATCTGGCCACCACCTCCGGAATTGCCACCCGGGAGAAGACGGAAGCGGATCCCGGTTATATCTGGCATCTGAATGAGGGGGTCACGGAACCGGTTCACGTTTCCATCGCCATGAAGGAACAGGGCGGATACTACGACCAGTACGTCATCCACCAGCTGGTCCGCAGCGAAAACCGGGAGGACTATCCGGAACTGAGCGATGAGGAATTCGCCAACTTCCGCGCAATTGCCACCACCGGCATGGGCACCGGAAAACTCTACCGCTCTTCCTCCCCGGTGGACCCCGAAATGCGCCGGAACCTGATTGCCGATCGGGCTGCCGCCGCCGCTGGGGTCAGGACCTTTATCAACCTGGCGGACAACGAGGAAGTCATGCGCGGATACGAAGGATTTGACGCCTCCTATTACAGCACGCAGGCGATTATCCCGCTGAACCTGAGCATGGACTTCACGACAGATGAATTCCGCAGCGGCCTTGCGCAAGGACTCCGCTTCATCGCATCCCATGAAGGGCCGTACCTGGTGCACTGCTCCGGAGGCAAGGACCGGGCCGGGTTTGTGAGTGCCGTGCTGGAATGCCTGATGGGGGCCACCGCGGATGAAGTGATCGCCGACTACATGGTCACCTTCTACAACTACTACGGTGTCAAGCCGGGAACTGAACAGTACGACATCATTGCCCGCAGCAATATCTGCACAACGCTGGCCACCGCCTTCGGAACGGCTGACATCCGGGAAGCCGACCTGCAGGCGTCGGCGGAAGCCTACCTGCTGGGGCTCGGCCTCTCCGCGGATGAGATCGCTCAGGTCCGCGCCAACCTGGGCAACGCATGATTTTCCTGGACATCCCCGCAGCCTGCCGCGTTTACGCGGCGGGCTTTTTGCGTGTTCCCGCAGATGCATGTCCCCGGCAAAACCGCCTCCGGTTTTGCCTCAGGCGTCCGCGAACGCACCGGTGTGTGCAGAACCGGGAAGGGTCTGTTATCGCAGCCATCCGCCCGTGATGCGAGGCCGTACCGGATTCATCCAGGGGATTCCGGAAGTCCCTTCCCATGCTCTTTCACGCCATGACCCTCTGTCCGTGAAGCCATGAGCATGCCCGCTTCCTGAATGACAGATGAAAAAGACGGAGCAGGAAGCTGAATCCTGCCCCATCCGTCAAAGGCTGTCCCCGCCTCTGCAGGGATTTGTCTGTTCCCGTCCGGGATGCTGCTGTGCCGGGCGGGAGAGAAAGCCCCGCCCGCCCTCCGGTTCATTTCCGCCTGACAGGCCGCGCAGGTTTCGGCACGGGACTGCGGCAGGGTGAAGTCTCTTTCCCGGAAACCGCCGGCATGCCGTCAAGGGTGTCCGGCCACCGGAAGAGCCGGATGCGGCAGACATTGGTTTTCGTATCTGCCGGGATGATCGTCCCCGCCGGTGCGGAGGCACTTCCTCATGATTCCCTCTTTCCCTGCCCCGGTCCCTTCAGCGATGGGCGGGACCCGGCTTTCCTTCTGCCGGAGATCCCGGAAGGAGGGTATGACCGGGGCTCAGGCATACTCAAACCATTCAAAGTCAGCGAAGCAGCCGTCCCCCCGCAGGTCCTGGCAGCAGACGCCGATCATGGCCGAGGTGAACCCGTTTCCGTTCACATGCTCGTCAGACAGGATTCTCATATCCAGCTCCGGTCCCAGTCTCCGGGCTTCCCCGCCCTTTTCCCGAAAAGAGAACCGGAGGCTCCCGTGCTTTCCCTCCGCGCAGAGCCGGTACTCGCCTTTCGCCTCCGGCAGAGAGGCTTCCGCCAGGTCGCGCAGTTCCCCGTTTTCGCAGGTGGAGACGCAGACGACCGGACGTCCGGAATCGTCCGCAGAGACGTACAGATAATGCCAGTTCCGGCAGTTGTACAGGACCGCCAGTCCGGCGGTATGGTTAAAGCAGGTGGGGCGGAAATCCATCCGGGTTTCCGCGCGGAAATCAAATCCGCTCACCCGGCGGGCCAGCAGGTGCTGCTCAAAATGGCTGCAGAGGGAATGTCCGCCGTGAACGCGCAGCCATCCCGGACGTTCCTCCAGACTCATCCCCTGCTTTTTCCAGGTCCGCCGCAGGCTCATCCACGCAGGCGGGATGCCATCCCCGAAGGCGGTCCTTGCGGGAGGCTCCGGATAAGGGCATTCCGGCGAGTCCGGAAGGCGGAAACGCTCCGCCGGGCGGGCATGCGGAACCGGCCTGTCCTCCCCGTCCGCGAGGCGGGGCCAGCCGTCTTCCGTCCATACGATATTCTGGATCGCGCATTCCCGGCCCAGAATGCTCCACTTGCCTTCCAGCGGGCGGCTGCAGAGATGCGCCATATACCAGTTTCCCTCCGGATCGGTGACAAACTGCCCGTGGCCCGCCTTCTGCAGCACACAGCTGCTTCCGGCGGAGGAGAGCATCGGATTCTCCGGGTCCACCTCATAGGGGCCATGGATGCTCCGGCTTCTTGCCACCGTGACACAGTGCCCGAAGGACGTGCCGCCCTCCGCCGCGGTCAGGTAATACCAGCCGTCCTTCTTCATCAGGTTGGGACCTTCCGTCGTTCCCCTGTCCGTTCCGGGAAAAACAAGCTGCGGCGCGCCCAGCGGCTTCAGCGTCCGCGGATCCAGTTCCGTCACGCTCACCCCCATGAAGCGCTTCCGGTCCGTCCGCCGGTCCATGGTCTGGTTCACGATGTACTTCCGCCCGTCCCCGTCATGGAAAACCGAGGGATCAAAGCCGATGCAGTTGACAAAAACAGGCTCGCTCCACCTTCCGCGGATATCCGGTGCGGTGATGACATAATTGTACGTGTCCTTGAACCTGGAGGTGGCCGTGTAAACAACGGTGTAGGCCAGGTAGAACCGTTCCCCGTCCCAGGTCAGGTTCGGGGCCCAGATGCCGCAGGAAGGCTCCAGTCCCTCCTGGTTCAGGAACGCATCCGACAGCGGGCTCTCCAGCTGTTCCCAGTGCTTCATGTCCCGGGAATGGAAGAGATGGATCCCCGGCATCCATTCAAATGTGGAAGAGGCAATGTAGTAATCCCTGCCGACCCGGAGGATGCTCGGATCGGAGCACCAGCCCCCGAAGACCGGATTTGAAGCCTCGCAGCGCATATTCTCCCTCTCTTTCAGCCTTTCATTCCGGTGGTGGCAATGCCTTCCACAAAATACTTCTGTGCCGCGAAGAAAAGAATGATCAGCGGAAGCACGGCAATACAGGAAGCGGCCATCATTTTTCCCCAGTTGACCACGCTTTCCCCGTCCAGGGAAAGCCGCAGGCCGAGGGAAACGGTATATTTCGTGGCGGAGTTGATGAAGACCAGGGAATTGAAGTAATCATTATAGGTCCACATGAACTGGAACAGCCCGGCTGAGAACAGGGCCGGCACCATCAGCGGTAGCAGGATCTGGACCAGGGTGCGGAAAGTGGAGCATCCGTCAATATAGGCCGATTCATCCAGGTCCCGGGGCAGTCCCCGCATGAACTGGATCAGCATGTACACAAAGAACGGCGCGGCGGCCAGCGCGGCCGGCACATGGAACGGAAGGTAGGTGTCCACCCATCCCCAGCCGGCGTACATGGCATACCGCGGGATGATCACCACCGCGTTGGGCAGCATCAGGGTGCCGATCAGGATGCCGAACAGGATCTTCTTCCCCGCAAAGTTGAAACGGGCAAAGCCGTAGGCGACCAGCGTGGAGGAGACAAGGGTCAGCAGGACGGTGGGGATCACCAGCTTAAAGCTGTTCCAGAAAAACACGGCATAGGAGTTCCGGCCGGTTCCCAGCCAGCTTTCCGAGAAATTGTGAAAGAGGGAGCCAAAATACTGCCAGAACCCGCCCCCTTCGTTTTCCGCCAGCCAGACCCGGAACCCTTCTCCCGTCCAGGCTCTGGGCAGAATGCCTGTGCTTCCGAAAATCTCCTCATTGGTTTTAAACGCGGCACAGAACATCCATACGATCGGGAAAATCAGGATCATTCCGATCAGGATAATCAGCAGATAGGAAAAAATGGTATTTGCCACAGTCTTCTTTTTCATGATTCCCGCACCTCCTTAATCGTCATAGCTGACCCAGGCGGATGAGAAGCGGAACAGAAGCAGTGTGACCACCATGATGATCAGGAACATGACCCAGGAAATGGCGCTGGCATAACCCATCTTGAAATTGGTAAAGGCTTCCTTGTACAGCTTCAGGCCCAGTACATAGGTGCTCTTGAGCGGTCCGCCGTTGGTGATGACGGAAGAGGAGGTGAAATTCTGCAGGGCCTGGATCGTCTGCATGATCATGTTGAAAAAGATGATGGGGCTGATCTGCGGAATGGTCACATGCCAGAACTTGCTCCATGCGCCGGCGCCGTCAATGGATGCCGCTTCATACAGAGATCGGGGAACCTGCTTCAGCGCCGCCAGGAACATGACCATGGAGGATCCGAACTGCCAGATCTCCAGGGAGCAGATGGTGCCCAGGGCATACCTGGGGTCTCCCCAGAACTGGACCGTCTGGAAACCCAGCGCGTTGATCCACGCGTTGATGATCCCGTTGTCCTGGAACAGGATTTTCCACAGGACGGAAACCGCGACGCTGCCGCCGAACAGGGACGGGATATAATACACGGTGCGCGCCAGGTTGATTCCCTTCATCTCCCGGTTCAGGAACATGGCCACCGCCAGAGAAAGAATCAGCTTTCCGGGAACGACCGCGACGGTGAAGATCCCGGTCGCCCGCAGGGAGCGGATAAAATCGGCGTCCCGCGTGAACAGGCGGACGTAATTGTCCAGTCCGTTGAACACGGGGGTCGTCCCAAGCTGGTAATTACAGAAGGAATAGACCAGGGACATGACAAAAGGATAGAACTGAAGCAGGAAAAAGCCGATCACCCACGGTGCCAGGTACAGGTAGGCCTGTGAATCCCTGCGGGTATACTTTCTCCGTTTCATCCTGCGGGGAATGGAAACCGAACTCATGGATCACACCTCCGTCATCTGGATAAAAAAGGGAGAGCCCCGGTGCAGACAGGGCTCTCCCCGGATAGTGCCGGATTATTTGGAAGCGGCGTAATCACTCCACAGGTCGTAAACGTTCCGGGCGGCCTGCTCGGGCGTCGAGGCGCCGTAGCCGATCTCCTCGATGGCGTCCCAGAGGATCTGCTTCGCTTCAGACCCGTTGTACAGGGAGTCGTCCGGGATGCCGGAGTAGGAGGTGCACACGTCGCAGGCCTGAGCCAGCAGCTCGCTGATCAGACCCTTCTCGGCGCAGATTTCACGGGCCCGGGCCGTGGGGGGCACGGAGCGGACGGAACCCAGGGTTTCCATCGCTTTTTCATTGTTGTAGAAGTAGTTCAGGAAATCCACAGCCGCGTCGATATGGGCGCTCTTCGCATTGACGGAGAACACCTGGGGGCAGTTGGAGTTCCAGCCCGCGATGTCGGAACCGGCGGTGAGGGGGAACAGGCCGGCGGAGAAGGTGTTGTTCGGAGCAGCGGCGGCCATCGTCTCGCAGGTGGAGGTGTAGCTCAGGCAGGCCACGTATTTGTCTCCGGACACCCATTTGGGATCGTTCTGCATGTTGTCGCCTTCATAGGCGGCGATATAGGAGATCGGAGCCACAACGTTCTCGTCGAACAGGCGCTTGACGAAGGTGAACACCTGGGTCAGTTCTTCCACCGTGTAATTGACGGTCCGGGTATCCACGTCGAAGAAGGTCTTTCCGCTGAAGTTCTGCTTGGACCAGTTGGCCACGGCGGTTGCCGCAATCATGGTCTTGTTGGCCTCAAACAGGTACACGTTCTCATCCGCGGCGTGAACCTTCGCGGCCCAGGCGAACAGGTCGTCCCAGGTATACTGGGTGTGGAAGTCCAGGCCGAATTTTTCCGCCATCTCGTTATTCACCAGGATCGCCGCGCCGGAAACGCCGGAGGGCACGCCGTACTGTTTTCCGTCAAAGCCTCCGTTCATCGGCAGGGAATAATAGGCGGGATCGCTCAGGCTGAAATCGAAGGCGGTTGTCTTCAGATCCACCAGGTAGCCGGCATCGCTCAGCGCGTAGGACGGCAGGAAAGCCGGGTCGATCTGGATGATGTCCGGGGCGGTTCCGCCGGAAAGCTGCGTCGCCAGCTTGTCATTGTAGCCGTCGGAGGATCCGTATTCGGGTTCGATTCTGATGTTGGGATGATCTGCTTCATACTGCTCGATCACAGCGAGGGTCGCTGCATGGCGCGCGTCGCCGCCCCACCAGGAAAAACGAAGCGTTACATTCTCTTCCGCCAGTGCGGCCGCGGCGGGAAGCATCAGGCAGAGAACCATCGCCAGGGCAAGGATCTTTTTCATCGGGTTTGCCTCCTTTGTGATTTGTCTCCCGCTTTCCGGGATTCATTGCCTGAATCATAGCAGGGCGCAGCCCGGTCCGGAATGTCCTGAATTTCGGAAAAGTGCGCCGTTTTTGTGCAAAGCCGGCCCGATATGATCATGATTTGTCCCTGTCACAAGAAATGATCCTTT
>CACYGY010000083.1 GCA_902774025.1 uncultured Eubacteriales bacterium | reverse complement strand
TTTTCAAGCGAACCGTTGAGCGCTTTTTTTGCCTCTTCCTCCCCATGGACCAGTTTGGTCACCTCATAGGCAAGAACACGCTTGGCCTCATTAATCTGAGAACCTTCCAGGGCACCGAGACGCCGGACCTCTTCCATAGGAAGGAATGTCAGAAGACCCAGGCACTTCTCCACATCACGATCGTCCACATTTCTCCAGTACTGGTAGAAGTCGTAGGGTTTGACACGTTCCGCGTCCAGCCAGAGAGCTCCTGCCTCCGTTTTGCCCATTTTCCTTCCGTCATGGGTCAGCAGCAGCTGGAAGGTGCATGCAAAGGCATTCTCCTGTTCCTTCCGGCGGATCAGGTCCGCACCGCCCAGCATGTTGCTCCATTGATCGTTTCCGCCCATTTCCAGACGGCAGCCATAGCGGTGGAACAGTTCAAGGAAATCATAGGACTGCATCAGCATATAGGTGAATTCCAGGAAGGAAAGACCGTTGTCCGTGGCCATGCGTGCCTTGTAGCAGTCCGCGGTCAGCATTTTGTTGACAGAGAACAGAGAACCGATATCCCGCATGAATTCGATGAAGTTCAGGTGGCGCAGCCAGTCGCCGTTATTGACAATCAGTGCCTTTCCGTCCGAAAAATCAAGGAATCGTTCCATCTGTTTCTTGATATGCACGATATTCTGATCAATGGTCTCCACCGTCATCATTTTGCGCATGTCGGTCTTGCCGGAAGGATCACCGATCATGGCGGTTCCGCCGCCCATCAGGGCTATGGGGCGGTGTCCGGCACGCTGCATGTGCGCCATGGCCATAATGGGGATATAATGCCCGATATGAAGCGAATCCGCGGTTGGATCAAATCCGACGTAAAAAGTGGTCGGTTCATCCAGGAGTTTATAGAGCTCGTCCTCAAAAGTCGTCTGAGCGATAAATCCGCGCTCCCGCAGTGTGTCCAGTACGTTTACCATGTTTGAATCATCCTTTCATTCAGTCCTGGGAATCTCAGCAGCATGCCTGGAGCAGAACTTCTCTCAGAGCCTGCATGCCGGAGTGAATCTGATCCACGGAGGAGTTTGAGAAATTCAGCCGGAGGGTATTCAGGTGCCCTCCCTCCGGATAGAAGTGAGTTCCGGGCACATAGGCCACTCGCTTCTCCACAGCCTGCTGGAGAAGCTTAAGACAGTCCATTCCTTCCGGACATTCCATCCAGATGAAAAGCCCGCCTTCGGGTCGGGTAAACCGGAAACCTTCCGGAAGCGCTTCCAGTTCTTTCAGCATGGCCTGAAGCTGGACACTGTACTCCTTCCGGATTTTCAGGATATGGTCCGGAAGAAGATTTCTGCGAAGGAACTGGTCGATGACCGCCTGATTCAGATTCGGGGTGTGCAGGTCACTGGACTGCTTCCCGATAACGCATTTCCGGATCAGTGCGGGATGACCCGCCATGTAACCTACGCGGAGCCCCGGGGAGACAATCTTTGAAAACGATCCCAGAAACACAACCCATCCATCCCGGTCGAAAGACTTGATGGAAGGCAGATCCTGCCCGCAGTAACGAAGGTCACGGTAAGGATCATCCTCGGCCACGATGACCCCGTACCTGGAGGCCATTTCCGCTATGACTCTTCGCCTTTCCACGGAGAGGGTGCGTCCTGTGGGATTCTGGAAATTCGGAATCACATACAGAATCCTGGGGTGATGGAATCTGATCGCCTCTTCCAAGGCTTCCGGGATCAGGCCGTCATCGTCACTTTCCACACCGACAGGCCTGGCCTGATACAGACGCATGCACTGAAGGTTTCCGATAAAGGACGGATTCTCCACCAGGATGACATCCCCGGGATTGATCAGCGCCTTGCAGAGAAGATCCATGCCCTGGGTGGATCCTGAGGTGGGAAGAACGGAAGGGAGCTCGCAGCCTACCGTGGCCTCTGCGTAAGGCTTAAGGCTCTCCAGAAAAGGAGGATATCCTTCCGTAGCTCCATACTGAAGAATCCGCTTGCCGTCCTTTTCAAGAACCTGACGACTGATTTCTGCCGCTGTTTCGTCCGGCAGTGCGGAAGGTGAGGGATTGCCGCCCGCAAAGGAGATCATGTCGGGGCGTGCGAT
Organism: uncultured Eubacteriales bacterium; assembly: GCA_902774025.1. Lineage (GTDB taxonomy): Bacteria > Bacillota > Clostridia > Christensenellales > Aristaeellaceae > UBA2943. Next base: position 35,694 of record CACYGY010000083.1, on the reverse strand, counting down.
GAGCTTGAAGATCTCCCGGATCGCGCTCCCGGAGATACCGTTGAATCTTTCGGCAAAGCTCAGTTCCTCAATGTTCATACAAATCCTCCTTAAACAAATACCTTCCCGGTTTCCCGGGAAGGTGATTGAACACGGTACCACTTCCATTCGATGTCCTCACAGACATCCTCTGCGGGATTGCTTCCAATCCCCATGCTGTAACCGGCATACCGGCCAAAACCTACTGACATAAAGCGTTCAGTCCGGAACTCACGGATGTACTTCACCTGCAGCGGCCGATTCCTCGCACCAGAACGGAATCTCTCTTCAGACCGGACCTGACGGCTACTCTTCCGATCATCGTCACTTTCCGGGATTATACGAATCACGGTTCTGTTTGTCAACTGTGGCTTTTTCTCCCGCCTCACGGCCTGAACGGGGCAGAAAAACAGCTTGCCAAGCATGAAATAATCTTGTATACTGCCACAAGGGTATGTCCTTGGGTGAGGACATATCTCAGACGCCTGATCTGCGTCGATAGAGGAGGCTGTGCGTAATTATGGAATGCAAGATCCGGAACGATATCGGAACGATTTATATTCATGAAGATGTCATGATGAAGGTCGCTGGCTATGCAGCCCTTGAGTGCTACGGCATCGTGGCTATGTGTTCCAAGAGAGCGACAGACGGTATTGTGGAGTGGCTTGGCCGTGAGAACCTGGCAAGGGGCGTTCAGATCAAGACTGTGGGCAATGTTCTGGATGTGGACCTGTTTGTGGTTGTGGAATATGGTATTTCCATTGCCGAAGTATGCAAAACCATCGTGGACACCGTTCGATACAAGCTTGAAAGCATGACCGGCGTCAAGGTGCGTAAGGTCAATGTCAACGTGGAAGGCGTCCGCATCTGAGCGATAGACCGAAGAGCTGTGAATGGAGGAAAAACCTTTTGATTCAGTTTAAAGTGATTGACGGTCTTCTGCTCAGGGATATGGCGATTGCGGGCAACGCACTCCTTGAGAAGCACCGTGAAACAGTGGATGCACTGAATGTGTTTCCCGTACCGGACGGCGATACGGGTACGAATATGTCTCTGACCATGCAGAGCGCAATCCGCGAAATCAACAGCAGAGAGTTTCTTCGCGCTGATGAGGCCGCTTCCGCGCTTGCCAAGGGCGCCCTGAAAGGAGCCAGGGGCAATTCAGGCGTGATCACCTCTCAGCTTCTCCGCGGATTTGCCAAGGCGCTCAACGGCACGGACAGGATTACGCCCGTTCAGTTTGCCAATGCCATGAAGGCGGGGGCGGATCAGGCCTATAAGGCAGTTATGAAGCCTAAGGAAGGCACGATTCTGACCGTAGCCCGGGTCATGGCTGAGGACGCTTTGAAGCAGGTTCAGAAAGACCCCGACAGTTTTGACGCTCTCTTTGATGTCATCATGAGAAGCGGTCAGGCGATTCTGCAGAAAACCCCCGAAATGCTTCCCGTGCTGAAGCAGGCCAACGTAGTGGATTCCGGCGGCAGCGGACTGATGTATATCTATGCGGGATATGCGGCGGTTCTCAACGGAAAGGCACTGGAGGAAATTCTGGCTGAGAATGCGGTGGACGATGGTAAGTTCGTGGATGACCATGATGCCCTGGAGGACGTCGAGGGCATGTACTGCACCAGCTATCAGATCATTCATACCGGTGATGACTGCGAGGAAACGGATATCGATTCGCTCCGCCGGCGGCTGAACCGGATTGGTAACCGCGTGAATGTGGAAGGAGATCTGTCCTGCATTTCTGTCCATGTGCATACCCAGCATCCGGGTTCAGCCGTGGAGGATGGTCTGGAACTGGGGGATCTGATCGAACTGAAAATCGAGAATATCGCCGAGACCAGAAGACAGAAGTATGCGGCCGAACACCCAGAGACTGCTTCAAAGAATGAGAACGCGCCGGATGAGGTTGTTGAAGAAAAGGAATTCGGCATGGTGGCTGTTTCCCTGGGCGAAGGTTTCTCCCAGATTTTCCATGATCTTTCCGTGGATGTGATCGTCGAAGGCGGCCAGACCATGAATCCTTCCATTGAAGATATTGAGAGTGCCATTCAGGCAGCTCATGCCCGTACTGTCTTTGTGTTCCCCAATAACGGAAATGTCATTCTGGCCGCTCAGCAGGCTGCCTCCCTGACGGAGAACATACAGGTCCATGTCATTCCCACAAAAAACGTGGCCATGGGTATTGCCGCCGCCGTCGCGTTTCAGCCGGATGCGGATGCCCAGCAGAACGCTGAGAATATGGAAATTGCGGCGCAGCATGTCCGCACCGCGACGATTACCTATGCTGTCCGGGACAGTGAATACAATGACATCCACATTTCACAGGGGGATATCATCGGTCTGCACAACGGCGTGATCGAGTACCGGGGAGATGATATCTCCGAGGTGGCCATCAGAACCGTAGGCGCCATCATGGATGAGGAGAGTGAACTGGTCACGGTTTATTACGGAGCGGACACCTCTGAAGCTGATGCGGAGAAGCTTTCCGAAAAGATCAGTCAGATGTATCCGGACGCCGATGTGGAGTGTCATAAGGGAGGCCAGCCGCTCTACTATTATCTTATTTCTGTGGAGTAAGGCGCATGACACTTGCAGAGATCCGTGGGCTTGGCCCGGCACGTCTCGAAGCATTGCGCGCAATGGGCATTGACTCATTGCGCGATCTTTTATTGTTCCTGCCACTCCGCTATGAAGACATGACCCGTGAGGTTCCCTATGAGGAGCTGAGGATCGGAAATGCTCTGGTTTCCGGAACGGCCGAATCCTCTCCGGTTCTGAATCGCTTCAATGGACTGACGAAAATCACGGTCCGTCTGAGGATGGGAAACCATCTTCTTCCGGTGATCTGGTATAACCAGCCATGGCTGCGTCAGACACTGAAAAAGGACCAGCCACTGCTGCTCTATGGCAGAGTTGTCATGAAAAATGACCAGCCCGTTCTCCAGAATCCGGTTTTCGCCACAGAGCGGCGCATCTGCCCTGTTTACCGGGAGATCAAAGGACTCCCGGGAAAGACTCTGGAATCCATCATTCTGAGTCTGAAGCCGCAGATTCTGTCTCTTTTCCCGGAACCCCTGCCCGACAGGCTCCTCGCAAGTTTTTCCCTCCTTCCTCTTTCCGAGGCTGTCCTTCAGGTCCACCGCCCGGACAGCATGGAAAAACTGCTTGCCGCACGTCGAAGACTGGCCTTTGATGAGATGCTGATGGTTCAGATGGCTGTCAGGCTGACCGGAACTATTGCCTCACCGGGGTATGCCATGGACATCCGGACCGGCGAGGAGGAACAGTACTGGTCTCTTCTTGACTTTCCGCCAACCGGTGCTCAGCACCGCGTGCTTCACGATATCGCGGAGGACATGCGCAGGGACAGAGCCATGAGCCGCCTGGTCCAGGGCGATGTGGGTTGCGGAAAAACAGCGGTTGCCTTTGGCGGCATATATCTGTCTTTCCTGCACGGATTTCAGAGCGCCATGATGGCCCCCACCGAAATCCTGGCGCATCAGCACTATGAAGCAGCCTGCAGGATCCTTTCCCCCTCCGGTATACACTGCAGACTGCTGACAGGCTCCACCCGTTCTTCCGAAAAGAAACAGATTTACGCAGAACTCATGCAGGGCACATGCCATGCCGTCTTTGGCACCCACGCACTGATTTCGGAAGGGGTCCGCTATCATCGTCTGGGCCTTGTTGTGACCGACGAGCAGCACCGGTTCGGCGTCCGCCAGAGGACCAGCCTCCAGGAAAAGGGAGATGCCGAGGGCATCCGTCCCCATGTTCTTGTCATGTCGGCAACGCCGATCCCGCGTTCCCTGGCCCTGATTCTATATGGTGATCTGGATCTGTCCGTCATTGACGAGCTCCCGCCCGGACGCAAGCCGGTCAGCACAAGGCTTGTTCCTCACGCCAGACGAAGCGACATGTACAGGTTTCTGCATGGTGTTGTCAGACAGGGACAGCAGGCGTACGTGGTCTGTCCTCTGGTGGAGGATTCTGAAGCGCTTGAGGAAGTCCGTTCGGCTCAGACGACTTTTCAGGAGCTGAAAGAGAATGAGCTGAAAGGTCTTCGCGTGGCACTGACCTGGGGTGGACAGAAACCGGCGGAGAAGGAAGCGGTTCTTGAGTCCTTTCAGAAGGGCGAAACCGATGTGCTCGTGTCCACCACAGTGGTTGAAGTGGGCGTGAATGTCCCCAATGCTTCTGTTATGATCGTTGAAAATGCTGAACGTTTCGGCCTGAGTCAGCTGCATCAGCTGCGGGGAAGAGTCGGCCGGGGAGATACAGCCAGCTGGTGTTTCCTTGTGGCTGAAAGCAGTTCAAAACTCAGAATCCTGACGCAGACGCAGGACGGTTTCCTTATCGCTCAGAAGGACCTGGAGATCCGGGGACCCGGTGATATCATGGGAACACGCCAGTCCGGTCAGCCGCTGGCCGAAGGCGTCATGCACGGAGATGTCCTTCTCCTGGATGAAGCCGTGCAGTGTATGAAGTTACTCCAGTCCGATCCCGCCTACTCGGATGCCCGGCTTCTGCTGGAAAGGGAAGCCGCCGAAAAATACGTCAGCCGGATCCGTCAAATTGCTGTAAACTGATATGGAAAGAGTGAGAATATGACGCCTTATTTCGAAAACCGGGAACTGTCATGGCTTCGGTTCAATGAACGGGTACTGGAAGAAGCTGAAGATGAAAGGGTTCCGCTCTGTGAGCGGCTGACCTTTCTGTCCATCTTCCAGAGCAATCTGGATGAGTTTTTCATGGTCCGGATCGGCTCACTGCACGATCAGATGCTTCTGGACCGTGAAAGCCGGGACAATAAAACCAATATGACCTCCGCAGAGCAGATAGATGCCTGCATGATCCGGGTTCGGGAACTGTGCCGCCGACGTGACCGGATCTATCACCGTCTTATGAATCAACTCAGCGAGCAGGGCATCACGCTGGTGGATTTTCATTCCATTTCAGAGGAAAGTGAACTGTACCTTGGAGAACTGTTCCGCAAAGAGCTTATGCCGCTGCTTTCCTGTTTTGTCGTTGGGAAAAAGCAGTCCTTTCCCTTTCTGAACAACAAGGAAATCTACGCTGTCGCTCTGCTGAACACAAAATCCAACGAAAAGGAAAGAATCGGCATTGTGCCCTGCAGCGGCTCCGCGTTTTCCAGACTGATTGCGGTCCCGGAGCGCACAGGCTGTTTCATGCTGGTGGAGGAACTGATTCTTCATTACCTCCCCTTAATGTTCCCCAACTACAGACTGATGAGCAAAACCCTCGCCCGGATCACCCGGAATGCCGATATTGATGCGGATGCGATTTTCGATGAGGATCTGAACTACAGGGATCACATGGTGGAGGTGATCCGCAGGCGGAAGAAACTATGCCCAGTGAGGATGGAACTGTCCCGGCAGATCGATGCCGCCATGATCGCCAGACTCTGCAATTATCTTCAGCTGGACGTGGAACGTGTTTTCGAATACGATTCTCCCCTTGATGTTTCCTACTTTGACACCTTCCGGGATGAGCTCCGGAATCACGCGGATCTCTTCTATGCCCCGAGGCATCCTCAGAATTCTGCCTCCGTCAACAAGGATGAGCCCATGATTCAGCAGATTGAGAAGAAGGATATTCTGCTCCATTACCCCTATGAGAGCATCCGGCCCTTTATCCGTCTTCTCAATGAAGCCGCTCACGACCCCAATGTAATCTCCATCCGCATGACACTGTACCGCCTTGCAAGGGATTCCAAGATCGTGGAATGTCTGGTGGATGCCGCTGAGAATGGAAAACGCGTGGATGTGTTGGTGGAACTGAAAGCACGCTTTGATGAGGAGAACAACATTGAATGGAGTCGACGGCTTGAACGTTCCGGATGTCATGTCATCTACGGTATCGAACACCTCAAGGTGCACAGCAAGCTGTGCCTGATCACACGCCGGGTTGCCTGCGGACTTCAGTATATTACCCAGATCGGAACCGGAAACTATAATGAAAAAACCAGCCGGCTTTACACGGACCTTTCCCTGATGACCGCCAATCAGGATATCGGTATGGATGCTCTGGCTGTCTTCCAGGCTCTTCTCCGGGGGGAGACGGTTGACCATATGCGCTTCCTCATGGCCGCGCCTCACTGTCTGCTGAACAAACTTCTGGATCTGATTGACGGTGAAATCCAGAAGTCAAAGAACGGCGGGGAAGGGTACATCCGCCTGAAAATGAACAGTCTGACGGATAAGGTTCTGATGGAAAAACTGGTGGAAGCTTCCCAGGCGGGCGTGCATATTGATATGATTATCCGGGGTATCTGCTGTCTGCGCTCGGGAATCGAGGGATATACGGATCATATCCGGATCATGTCAGTGGTGGGAAGGTTTCTGGAGCATTCCAGAATCTATGCCTTCGGAAAGGGAGACAGCGCCAGATACTACATTTCCAGTGCGGACTGGATGACCCGCAATACCGTCAGACGGGTTGAGGTAGCCGCACCGGTTACGGATCCCCAGCTGATCCAGAGACTGGAAAGTATTCTGGATGTCATGTGGAATGACAATATTCTGGCCAGGGATCAGAGGTCAGACGGACAGTATATCCGAAGATCGCCGGGTGCACGGCCGGTGCTGGACTGTCAGGCCTGGCTGTATGATGAGGCCTACCGGAACGCAGCGCAGACAGACAGCGACCGCTGATCGAACAGGCAGCCATTCACTCCCTTGACTTTAGCGTGATAAATTGATATATTGCTGAAGTATTCCGAACAGAAAAAGATGTGGAGGCGTGCAAATCATGAAAAAGTTTCTGTCTGTTCTTCTGCTCCTTGCAATGCTCCTGACCGTGCTGAGTGCTTCAGCCGAAAGCAGTGACATGGCCGATGTCGTTTCCAGGGGCAAACTGGTTGTGGGCATTACGGAATTTGCGCCCATGGACTACAAGGACAGCAACGGTGAGTGGATCGGATTCGACGCAGACCTGGCCAAGCTTTTTGCCCAGAGTCTGGACATCGCGGTGGAATTCGTGGAAATTGACTGGGATAACAAGATTCTGGAGTTGAACAACGGTTTCATTGACTGCGTATGGAACGGAATGACCCTCACCAGTGAGGTGCTCAGTTCCATGGAATGTTCCAGACCCTATGCCAACAATTCCCAGATGGTGGTACTTCCCAAAGACAAAGTCGACCAGTACAGCGATGTGAGCGCTCTGTCCGCCCTGACCTTCGCCGTAGAAGAGGGGAGCTCCGCCAAAGCCGAGGTGGAAGCGCTGGGCTATACCTTCGTGCCCGTTTCCAGTCAGGCCGCTGCTCTGATGGAAGTCGCCGCCGGCACATGTGACGCAGCCGTGATCGACGCGCTGATGGTCGCCAGCATGGTGGGAGAGGGAACCGGCTATACCAATCTGACCGGCACCTTCCGGCTCAACGACGAAGAATACGGCGTGGGATTCCGTCAGGGTTCCGATCTGGCAATCGTCTTCAACTTTTTCCTGAAGGATCTGTATGATAACGGAACACTCATGTCCCTGGCTGAAAAGTACGGAATTCAGGAAGCCTTGATTGATCAGAATGAACTCTGAGAAAGGCTGAGCGCTTCATGCAGTTGTTTCTGGAACAGCTTCCTGTTGTCTTTCAGTCCCTGAATATCGGGTTTCTTCAGACACTGAAGCTGTTTATCGTTACTTTGATCTCCGCCCTTCCGCTGGGTCTTCTGATTTGCTTCGGCAGCATTTCAAAGCTGAAACCCATCCGGTGGTTCTGCCACACACTGATCTGGATCATCAGGGGATCACCCCTGATGATCCAGCTCCTTATTGTGTACTATTTTCCCGGTCTGGTTCTGCATACGCCTCTGTGGGGCGGCGGAGAATCCGGGCGGTTTATGGCTGCGGCCCTAGCTTTTTCGATAAATTACGGGTGCTATTTTGCTGAAATCTACCGGGGCGGGATTCAGTCAATTCCCATCGGCCAGGAAGAAGCCGGACTTGTACTGGGCATGACACGGCGTCAGATTTTCTGGAAGATCAAGCTGCTGCAGATGATCAAGGCGATTCTTCCCCCTATGTCCAATGAAATCATAACCCTCGTGAAGGACACGTCCCTTGCCAGAATTATCGCGCTTCAGGAAATCATCTGGGCCGGACAGGCGTTTATGAAGGGCAGTCAGAATATATCCGGCGCCATCTGGCCTCTGTTCTTCACGGGGGTCTATTATCTCGTGTGGAACGGATGCCTGACCCTGTTCTTCCGCTGGCTTGAAAAGAAACTATCTTATTTCAGATAGGAGGGTTGGCGTGCATCTTCTGGAAGTGAAACAACTGAGAAAATCCTTTGGTAAAATTGATGTTCTCAAGGATATCAGCTTTTCTCTGGACAGGGGAAAAACTCTTGCCCTGATTGGCTCATCCGGCAGTGGAAAGACAACCCTCCTGCGATGTCTGAATTTTCTGGAAACGGCAGACGGAGGCTCGATTCTGGTCAATGGCGAAACCGTGTTTGACGCCGCCCAGAAAGGCAGCATCTCTGAAGAAGTCATCCGTCAGAGGCGGCTTCATTTCGGGCTTGTGTTTCAGCAGTTTCATCTTTTTCCCCAGTATACCGTCCTGGAGAACGTGAAACTGGCCGGACAGCTCCTGGCAAGAGCGAAGCCTGACTATCGGGGACATGCCGCACAGATAGAAAGGGAACTGGATGATACGGCAAGATCCCTTCTGGACAAGATGGGGCTGTCTGAAAGAGTCGACGCCTACCCCTACATGCTTTCCGGAGGACAGAGCCAGAGAGTGGCCATTGCCAGGGCTCTGGCCCTGCAGCCGGATGTTCTCTGCTTCGATGAGCCCACCTCCGCTCTGGACCCTGAACTGACCGGTGAAGTCCTCAAGGTCATCCGTGAGCTGGCATGTCAGAATACGACCATGGTGATTGTAACCCATGAGATGGGATTCGCACGGGATGTATCCGATTATGTCATTTTCATGGACCAGGGTGTCATCTGTGAGGAAGGAACGCCGGATGATGTGTTTAATCATCCCCGGCAGGAGAGAACCCGTCTGTTCCTCCGGCACTACTATGAGCAGTAACCTGAAAACCTGGTGTCCTTTTCGGATACCGGGTTTTTTATGAACATCAAAAGCATTCCATCAGACGGACCAGAACAGCATTCTGCAGATCCATACCGTTCCGGGTGAGACAGACGGAATCCCCTCTGCGTTCCATCAGTCCTTCCTGTTCCAGATTCCGAAGGACGGAACCGCAGCAGGAGGACAGCGTACAGCCGTGCATGGACAGAAAATCCGACTCTGACACCCCCGCATTCATCCGCAGACCCAGCATCAGTGTCTCAAACTGTGCGTCCTTTCGGGATACCGGCTCCACGCCGCTTTGGATTTCATGACTCAGGACCCACTGCCTGTACGCATCAAAACCCGCAGGATTCACGGAGCGCACATAGGCCGGTTCTGATGACGTGCCTGGGAGCATACTGGCTGCAGAGCATCCCAGTCCAAGATAGGGTATCTGCCGCCAGTACCCGATGTTGTGAATACATTCACAGCCTGGAAGGGCAAAATTGGATATTTCATACTGATGAAATCCTCTGCTTTCCAGCAGCCGGATCGTCAGATCGTACATTTCGCGTTCTGTATCCTCCTCCGGAAGATTCAGCACATGCGCGTCCAGATCCCTTTTCAGCGGAGTTCCTTCCTCCGGAATGAGCCCGTAGCAGCTCAGGTGTTCCGGATGCAGACTTATTGCCTTTTCCAGTGTATTCCGCCAGATGTCGACTGTCTGCCCCGGAAGGCCGAACATGAGGTCCAGACTCAGGTTTTGGATTCCGGCTTTTCTTACCCTGTCCACCGCTTCAGCGGTTTCCTGGGGTGTGTGAATTCTTCCGAGCATGCGCAGCATTCCGGGTTCAAAGCTCTGCGCTCCCATGGAAATCCGATTCACCCCTGATGCCCTGGCCGCCTGAAGCCACGATTCCTGAATCGTGCCGGGATTTGCTTCGGCTGTGAACTCCCGGACAGCACTGAAATCCAGACGTTCTGACAGACCTCGGATCAGCCGGGTCAGTTCTGCAGCGGGAAGCAGGGACGGGGTTCCTCCGCCCAGGTACACCGTACGCACGGGATATGGTGAAATCAGCGGCAGGCGTTTCTCCATTTCCATCAGAAGAAGGGTGACATATTCAGACATGTCACCCAGGTGGCCAGGATAGGACACAAAGTCACAATAGCGGCATTTGCGCAGACATCACAGGGCCAGCTCATGTTTCATCCATTTTCAGCACGGCCAGGAACGCATCACTGGGGACCTGTACGGTCCCGAACTGGCGCATGCGCTTTTTCCCTTCCTTCTGTTTCTCCAGCAGTTTCTTTTTTCTTGTGATATCGCCGCCATAGCACTTGGCCAGAACATCCTTCCGCATGGCTTTCACGGTTTCCCTCGCGATGATCTTCCCGCCGATAGCTGCCTGAATGGGAATCTCGAACTGCTGTCTCGGGATCACATCCTTCAGCTTTTCACAGATGGTTCTTCCGCGTCCGTAGGCCCTGTCCCTGAACACAATCTGACTGAAGGCATCACACAGGTCGCCGTTAAGAAGAATGTCCAGTTTGACAAGATCGCTCTCCCGGTAATCCTTCAGTTCATAGTCAAAGGAAGCATAACCTCTGGACCGGCTTTTGATCTGATCGAAAAAGTCATAGATGATCTCATTCAGCGGCATGTCATAGTTGATTTTGACCCGGCTGCCCTCATACTGCATGTCCAGGTAGATTCCTCTGCGCTCCTGACACAGTTCCATCAGAGTACCGATGTACTCCTGGGGAGAAAAGATTTCAGCCCGGACATAGGGTTCCTCCATCCGGGCAATCTCCGTGACCGGAGGCAGCTTGGTGGGATTGTCAATTTCAAGCTTCGCGCCGTCCGTCCTTGTGATATGGTAGATGACGCCAGGGATGGTCGTAACCAGATTCAGATCAAACTCTCTTTCCAGCCTGGCGGTAATGACATCCATATGAAGCAGTCCCAGGAATCCGCATCGGAACCCATATCCCAGAGCCACACTTGTTTCCGGCTCAAAGGTGAGGGAAGCATCATTCATCCGCAGCTTCTCCAGTGCCTCCTTCAGTGCCGGATAATCCGCTCCGTCCGCGGGGTAGATGCCGCAGAAGACCATGGGGGTCACCTGCTTGTATCCGGGCAGAGGTTCCGAGGCCGGATTCATGGAGTCCGTAATGGTATCACCCACACGGGTATCCCGGACGTCTTTGATGGATGCCGCCACGTAGCCAACATCCCCGGGGCCCAGCTGATCACAGGGGCTGTAACCGGGATTGAAGGTCCCGACTTCCACCACGTCAAATTCTCCGCCGGTTGCCATCATGCGCATCCGCATGCCAGCCCGGATGCTTCCCTCCTTGACGCGGATAATGCAGATCGCACCTCTGTAATTATCATAGAAAGCATCGAAAATCAGCGCCTTCAGCGGCTGGGTTGCATCTCCGGAGGGGCAGGGGACATGGCGGACGACCGCTTCCAGCACATCCTGGATATTCTGACCTGTCTTGGCGGAAACACAGGGGGCATCCGACGCATCTATGCCAATGACATCCTCAATCTCGGAACGCACCTGCTCAGGCTGGGCAGAGGGCAGATCGATTTTATTGATCACGGGGATGATCTCCAGGTTATGGTCCAAAGCCATGTAACAGTTGGCAAGTGTCTGGGCTTCTATGCCCTGTGTCGCATCCACCACCAGAATCGCACCTTCGCAGGCGGCCAGAGCGCGGCTGACTTCATAGGTAAAGTCCACATGCCCGGGCGTATCAATCAGATTCAGTTCATAGGTTTCCCCGTCCTGAGCCGTATACATCATGCGCACAGCCTTGCTCTTGATGGTGATGCCCCGCTCCCGCTCCAGCTCCATGCTGTCAAGGATCTGCTCCACCATTTCCCGTTTGGCAAACACACCGGTGGCTTCCAGCAGCCGGTCTGCCAGAGTGCTCTTTCCATGATCAATGTGAGCGATAATACAGAAGTTGCGAATTTTCTCAATTTTGCCAGGCATGCTCTCTCCTCCGTACCCGTCTGTCAGGATTGACTGGTTTTTTCCTTCTGGCCGATCTTCCGTTCCTTGCCCGCAATCAGTCGCTGGATATTGGACCGATGACGCCAGATACAGATGGCAGCCAGAAGAAAAGCCCAGGCAATCACCAGAAAACTGCCGTCAGCCACAAAAATGGTGACCAGAATTGCGAACAGGACCAGCATGACCATGGAGCCGAGGGAGATAAACCGGGTGAGGGCAATGACCGCAATCGCCGCCAGAATGGATATCCCCCCGTACAGAGGAGAAAAAACGAGCATAACACCACAGGAACTGGATACGCCTTTTCCTCCGGCGAACCCATGGTAAATCGGCCAGTTGTGACCAATGACGCAGGCAAGGCCGGCGATCATAACACAGGTCCGGTCATGGGTGATGAGCTGTGTAACCCCACAGGCAATCACGGCCTTGAGAAAATCTCCCAGGAGAGTGATCACGCCCATCTTGGTCCCCATGGTACGCAGGACATTGCTGGCACCTGTGGAACCACTGCCTACCGTGTGCAGGTCGGGACCGCCATGATACCTGCTCAGGAGAATTCCAACGGATATGGAGCCCAGACAGTAACTTGCAACGGCAATGATCGTGTAGAGGAGCCACGTTGGCATTATGATTCCTTCTTTCTCTCTCTGAATATGAACCGGACCGGAGTGCCGCTGAAATCAAAGGACTTGCGGAAATAGTTTTCCAGGTAGCGGCTGTAGGAAAAGTGCATGAGCTTTTCATCGTTCAGGAAAAAAATGAAAGTGGGGGGGCAGACAGAATGCTGGGTTACATAATAGATTTTCAGTCTCCGCCCATTGGTGGCAGGGGGCTGCAGATCCATGGTGGCATCGTTCAGGATATCGTTCAGAATGCCCGTGGGAATCCGCTTGCACGCCTGTGCCCATGCAGCATCCACAGTTGGAAGAACCGTGTGGACTCTCTGACCTGTCCTGGCTGAAAGAAACAGAATGGGGGCATAATCCAGGAATTTCAGGTCTTCGAGAATCTGTTTGCGGCTTTCATCCATGGTATGCGTGTCTTTTTCGATGTCATCCCACTTGTTGACCACAATGACGCAGGCTTTGCCCTCATCCTGGATCATACCGGCAATCTTGGTATCCTGCTCCGTCACTCCGTCATGAGCATCCAGCATCAACAATGCCACATCGCATCGCTGAATGGCCGCAATGGAACGAAGCACGGAATACCTTTCCAGACTCGCGTCCTCAATGCTGCTCTTTTTCCGTATACCTGCCGTATCGATAATATTGTACTGGGTGCCATCCTTCGAATCAAGCAGCGTATCGATGGCGTCCCTTGTGGTCCCCGCTATATCGGAAACCATGGAACGCTCCTGACCCAGAAGACGGTTGACCAGCGAGGATTTTCCCACATTCGGGCGGCCTACGACAGCAAGCTGGACCACGTGAGTACCTTCTTCCGTCTCCTCTTCCTCCTCCGGAGGCAGAAGGCGGCAGATGGCTTCCAGTACATCGCCGAGGCCCATCATATTGGCTGCGCTTACCGGCATGGGATCTCCCAGTGCCAGCTCATAGAACTCATAGATGGCGTCGTTTTGCCGGACATCATCGATTTTGTTCACGCACAGAATGACAGGCTTTCGGCTTTTTCTCAGAAGCGTGGCAACCTCCCTGTCATCATCGGTCAGTCCCTGCCGTCCATCGCAGAACAGACAGATCACATCCGCCGTATCAATGGCAATCTCAGCCTGCCTGCGCATCTGAGAGAGAAAGACATCTTCACTGTGCACATCAATGCCGCCGGTATCAATCAGGGTGAAATGGCGGTTCTGCCACTCCACATCCGTATAGATCCGGTCCCGGGTAACACCGGGGATGTCCTCCACAATACTGATCCTTCGCCCGGCAACTTTATTGAAAAAAGTGGATTTACCCACGTTCGGGCGGCCCACAACAGCCACCAGTCCCTTCCGCAATCTTATTCCTCCCTTCCGCACAGCGCATGCCAGAAGTCTTCCCCTGTATTCTCCACAACCCGCACCGGAACAGACAGTTCTTTCTGTACCTCCTCCAAAAGAACGTCATCCAGAAACCGATCACCTTCGCTGCGAAGCATTGACCGGCTGAGAAGGAGCTGATCACACTCCACGCCACGCAGCTGCTCCACAAGATCCCTGCCCGTGATCAGCCCGGTGACCGTGATGGTTTCACCGAAAAACCGATTAAGGATCGGCCTGACTTCCACCTCGGTGCCGGGCGGCGCAAACCTCCGGCACCAGGAGCGCATGTATGGCGCCACTGAAGTCCCGCAGGCGATCACAAAACGTCTGGCGGAACCGGAGGAACAAGGCTCATCCTCCACGGCAAACTCGAGGTCTGTCTCGAACATTCTGAGCATGCCCACACCATTTTCAATCTGCGGGTAATCCTCATAGTAATCATCCGGAGGAATCGGCCGCCCGGACAGGCAGAAAAACTCATCCGAAGGAAACACAAACCGGGTATGAAGCTTCTGCAGGCATTCCTCCTGCAGTTTTTCCGTCTGTTCCAGCAATTCCGACGCCATCTCTGCTGTGTAGGGACGGATTGCCGGCAGGTACTCTCTGAACCGGGTCAGCCCCACGGGAACGAGGGCCACAGAACAGGCAAGGGGATGAAACGCCATCAGATCATGGACTGTTTTCTGAAGCTGTTCCCCGTCATTCCATCCCGGACAAAGCACCACCTGACAGTGAAAGCGAAGACCCGCTTTCTTCAGCAGATGAAGTCTTTCGAGAAGAAGCGCAGCCTTTGGATTCTTCATCATGGCGCAGCGGACAGCGGCGTCTGTGGTATGAACGGAAATATACAGCGGACTGACACGTCTGCGGATAATCCGGTCAAACTCCGCATCCGTGATATTGGTCATGGTAATGTAGTTCCCCATCATCAGAGATAGCCGCCAGTCGTCGTCCTTCACGTAAAGGGAAGGACGCATCCCCGGAGGCATCTGGTGAATAAAGCAGAAAATGCACTGGTTCTGGCAGGGGCGGGGAGAAGACACGATGGATTGGTCCAGTGTTATCCCGAGAGGCTCCCAGTCATGCTTGTGAACATGAACTTTCCGCTCCGCACCTTCCGGTGAGCGGATGATCATGTCAAACGCACTGTGCGCCGTCAGGGACTGGTAATCAATCTGATCAATGATTTCCTCTCCTCCGATGCTGACCAGCTCGTCCCCTTCCTTCAGCCCAAGCCGTTCTGCCAGAGAACCCGGCTGTACATGAGTAATTTCCGCGGGCATGTTATCCTCCTGTGAGCCACAGTGCCAAAACTGGAAAGGCAGGCCGCAGCCTGCCGGGAGAAACGGTTCACCTTCTGGACCAGTAGTGCCTTCCGTCTCCCAGATAATCCTTCATGCCCTGTGGGTCTTCCAGTGCCTTTCCGCATCCTGCCACCACGCAGGTCTGCGGATCATCCGCCACACCACAGGCAATCCCGAGAATCTGATAGATCGCATCAGCAAGTCCGGCCAGCTGGCTGGCTCCTCCTGTCAGAACGATACCTTCGTCGAAAATATCGCTGGCAAGCTGGGGAGGTGTTCTCTCAATCACGCTCTGAATCGCTTCGATCATATCATTCACGGCATCTTTCAGGGCTTCGAAAATCTCCTGGGAATTGATATTCTGTGTCTTGGGAAGACCGGAAAGCAGGTTCCGTCCCGTGACCTCCATCTCAATTCTGTCAGAAGGGGGGATAGCGGTGCCAAGACTGATCTTGATTTCCTCCGCGGTACGTTCACCGATCAGGAGATTATGTTTCTTCCTGAGATAACGGATAATGGCGTCATCAAAGGAATCGCCCCCCAGGGGAATGCAGTTGGCAACGGCAATATCCCCCATGCTGAGAACCGCGATATCCGTTGCGCCGGCTCCCATGTCGATGATCATACTGCCGTATGCTTCGGAAAAATGCAGCCCCACGCCGAGAGCTGCCGCTATCGGCCTGTCCAGAAGCTGTGTCTTGCGCATGCCTGCGTCAAACATGATGTTCATCAGCTGCCGTTTTTCGGTCTCGCTCACGGCCGTCGGCACAGACATGACAGCCCTCGGCCTGGCAAACAGATGTCGTCCGATCACCTGAGCGGTAAAATCATGCAGCATGTGCTGTGTCAGAGTGAGATCAAGAATATTCCCGTGACGAAGTGGACGTACTGCCTGAACATTTCCCGGTGTCCGGCCGATCAGGCGATAAGCTTCGTTGCCTACGGCCAGGATCTTTGAGGAATCCCTGTCAACGGCAACCACAGCAGGCTCTCTGAGGACGATTCCTCTTCCACGCTGAAAGATCAGAACCTGCGAAGTGCCAAGATCGATCCCGATGTCATTGACCTGAGCCATACATGCCTCCTTACGATTCAAGCACAGAACGCGGCATATTATAGCATTTTGACAGATCAGTGTAAAGCAATTCACCATCAGCAGACAGTTTGCGCAGTGTTTTCCTCTGTTTTTGGCGTGTATGATATAGTTTGCAAAAAGGCAGATATTGACAAACAGCGGAAAGAAAGTATCATCTATGGGGCGGATTCTGTCGTTCAGAATGCAGCGGGGAGGATTACGGCTTGCAGTCAGTCAGAAATATCACATTAAGCAGTCAGGATGCGGATCTGTGCACATCGCTTTTCGGCCTGCAGGATGAAAACATTGCGTGGATTGAAGAAACCTGCCGGGTCAGAATCGGTTTCAGAGATAACCAGCTGACTGTCCAGGGTGAAGCTGATGAAGCTGATGGATATGCTCCGTCATGATCAGTCACTGGACCGTACCCGGATCCGTTACACAGTTTCCATGGTGCGAAACGGCAAGGCCGACCAGCTGGATGCCATGCTGGAAAACGTGGTCGCCATGACTCATCGGGGAAAACCCATTCGCGCCAAAACACTCGGCCAGCAGGCGTATGTGCAGTCCATCCGGGATCATGACATCACCTTCGCCGTGGGGCCTGCCGGTACCGGAAAGACGTATCTTGCCGTAGCCATGGGCGTTATGGCCCTGAAGAACAGAGAGGTCGAAAGAATTGTCCTTACGCGGCCGGCGGTGGAGGCAGGGGAGAAGCTGGGATTTCTTCCCGGGGACCTCTCCCAGAAGGTGGACCCCTACCTGCGCCCCCTGTACGATGCCCTTTTTGATTTTTTCGGCATGGATGCCTATCAGAAGATGCTGGAGCGGGGAACCGTTGAAGTCGCTCCCCTTGCCTATATGCGGGGAAGAACCCTTTCCAACGCCTTCGTAATTCTGGATGAAGCCCAGAATACAACCTCCGAGCAGATGAAAATGTTTCTGACGCGGCTTGGATTCCATTCCAGAATGGTCGTGACAGGGGACGACACGCAGACGGATCTTCCCTATGGTCATGTGTCCGGCCTGACGGAAGCCACAGATATTCTTAAGAATGTTCCGGAAATCGGAATCATCCGTCTTACCAGCCTGGATGTGGTAAGGCATGAGCTGGTCCAGAAAATCGTCAATGCTTATTCCGGGCATCAGAAACGGAAAGAAGGGAAGTAACCATGAAAAGCAGAAACAGCCGATTACAGAGGGATACGTCCCCTGGGCGGAAGTTTCATGCGTGGTCCCATACCTCCGCAGCACGGTCAGTTCTGTCCATCGTGGTCGGAACGCTTCTGGTGTGCGCCATCTTTTACGTTGTCTGTGCTCCGAAACGATACAGTCTTTCCGTGGGGACCATTTCTCATCAGACGATTACCGCCACACGGGATGTGGTGGATGAAATCTCCACGGAGGAAAAACGCAAGGCGGCTGCCAATGCCATTGAGCCTACCTATCACCTGGCGGAAGGCGTATCCGACACCGTCGTCCAGAATCTCGGAATCGTTTTCAGCGAGCTGAGGACCATCCAGCAGTACGGACTGACACTGGACGATCATGACACGGAAGATTATGTCGACGGGTTCCCCACCTATCACAGATCCTTTACAGACAGTGAGATCGAGTACGCTCAGAAACTGATGAATTCTTTTTCCCTCAGCCGCTATCAGGCCACCACACTGCTCCGCACCAGGTCCGAGGATTTTGAAACCATGGTCACCACGGTAACCCGGGCTGTTGAGAATGCTCTGAATCAGGGCATCCGTGAGGGGAAAGTCACCGATGCTATTACAACCATCCAGCAGGTGGTGGGTTACAGGGTGGATATTTCCCTGGTGCAGAATGTCCTGCCTGCAGTACTGAAAAACACAATCCAGCCCAATATGGTCATTGATCAGGAAACCACGGCACAGGCCCGGGCCAAGGCCATGGATTCCGTAGAACCGATCATCTATCAGCAGGGGCAGAATATTGTCCGGGAAGGAGAAGTTGTCACCTCTGGCCAGCTGGCCATGGTCCGGGCACTGGGCATGCTGGAAGATGAAATGCTTGATCTTTCCGGATACTATGCAGCAGGGATCCTGATCCTTCTCTCCATTGCCATCCTGCTCCTTCTTCTGCAGTTCGTAAGCCCCGGTTTTATTCACGATGAGCGCAGGGTCTGCGTCATGATGCTGGATCTGGTCCTGACCATGGGCTTCTGTGCTCTGATGATCCGGATCGTTAATGTATACACGGCGCCGATTGTGATGGGAAGCATGATCCTGACGGTTCTGTACGGATGGAAGAACGCTCTGCCCATGACCGTCTGCACTTCCCTGATGATCTCAGGCATGGCTGCCGGAGCCAGCCCCAACACCATACTGGAAATGCTGAGTCTGGTGCTTGTGAATCTGGCAGGTTCAGTGATCGCCATCTTCTTACTTCAGCGGGGAGCACAGCGTATCCGACTGCTGGTCTGCGGACTGGTCGTGGGATGCGTGAGCGCCCTCTGTGTTCTGATCATGGGGCTGATGGCATCCATCAGCACGACCCCGGCTTTCATGAATCTTCTGTGGGCTTTCCTGGGAGGTCTCCTGGGAGGGGTGCTGACCCTGGGAATCCAGCCAATCCTGGAGGGTATTTTCAATCTCGCGACACCCAGCAAGCTGATGGAACTTGGTAACCCGAATCACCCCCTGATGAAGCGGCTCATGCTGGAAGCTCCCGGAACCTACCATCACTCCATGATCGTCGCCAATCTGGCGGAAGCTGCCGCCGAAAAGATCGGAGCCAATCCTCTTCTTGCGCGCACGGGAGCCTATTTCCACGATATCGGCAAACTGAAACGGCCTCAGTATTTCAAGGAAAATCAGACAGGCATTAATCCTCTGGATCAGACGGATCCTTATGTTTCAGCTGCCATTGTCACCACCCACACACGGGATGGAATTCAACTGGCTCAGAAATATCGTCTTCCCCCTGAAATTCAGGATATCATCATACAGCACCACGGTGATACACCCGTCATGTTCTTCTATCACCGGGCCTGCCAGCAGGCTGACGGCAAACCAGTGAATATCAATGACTTCCGGTACGATGGCGTCAGGCCCGCCACCAGGGAAGCCGCCATTATCATGATGGCAGATACCACGGAAGCCGCTGTTCGCTCCATGCAGGATCCCACGCCTCAGGCGATTTCTTCTTTCATTGAACAGCTGGTCCGCGGAAAGATTGAGGATGGACAGCTGAGTAACAGCCCCCTGACCCTGCGGGACATTGACGGCATCTGCAGCGCTTTCTGCAAGGTCCTGAACGGTGTTTTCCACCAACGCATTGAGTATCCCAAGGCGGATATCCCGAAGCGCTCCTTTCACACCCCTGCACCGGCGGAAACGGCAGAGAAGACAGGTGAAAAGGCCGCGGCCGCCGAAAAAGCTGCGGCCACGGTCAGTGACGAACCAGATCAGAAAACCGGGGATTCTGACCATGAAGTCCCCGCTGATTCCGGACAGTACTCAGATCATGAGACTGTGCCGGATGCAGAAAGTCATGAAGAAGCCGGAGGCATAAACAGTGCGAATTAACTGGTCATGCAGTCATACTGTGGATTCAACCTGGTTACAGGTCATGCAGAACGTGGCGGATGCTACGGAGATTGTCTGTGGTCTTTCCTCTCTCCTCATAGGTCTTCAGATCTGCGGGGATGAGGAGATCAGAGTTCTCAACCGGAATTTCAGAAACCTGGACCGGGCAACCGATGTCCTGTCCTTTCCCCTGATTCAGTATGGGCCCGGAAAGATGCTGCCTGATCATCCCGAGTACCTGAAAAGTGTCTATGATGATGAAGAAGGCCTGTACTGTCTGGGAGACGTGATCATATCGGCGGATCATGTTCGTCAACAGGCACTGGAATACGGACATCCGGAAGAGCGGGAAGCCGCTTATCTTCTTGTCCATGCCATCTGCCACCTGATGGGGTATGACCATATGAATGAAACGGAAAAGAAGAAAATGCGCATGATGGAAGAGAAAATCCTGGAATCCGTAGGAATGGGACAGTCCGGAGAAACCAGTACAATAACGGACGAAACCCTGATGGAACTGGCACGCAGAGCGATGGAACACAGCTATTCCCCTTATTCCCGATTCCGGGTGGGAGCTGCCCTGCTGAGTACAGACGGGCGAATCTTTCAGGGGTGCAACGTTGAAAATGCTTCCCTGGGTATTACCTGCTGTGCGGAGAGAACCGCCCTGTTCAAGGCGGTCAGTGAAGGCGCAAGGTCTTTTTCCGCCATCGCCATCGCATCGGTTGGCACCGCGCCCTGGCCCTGCGGTGTCTGCAGACATGCACTGTACGAATTTGCACCTGATCTCCGGGTTATTGTCACATGGGATCAGCAGAAGGCGGAAATGTCTCTGAAGGAACTGCTTCCCCACGGATTCGGCCCTGATGAACTGGCCAGAGGGCAGAAAGGAACTGACAGATAAAAGACATGGATACAGTTTTTCATTCCGGCTTCATCACCATTGTCGGGCGACCGAATTCCGGAAAATCAACTCTCATGAACGCCCTCGTCGGTGAAAAAGTTGCCATTGTCTCTGAAAAGCCTCAGACCACAAGGAACAAAATCCTCGGTGTCGTCACTCATGAGCATGACCAGATGGTTTTCGTGGACACTCCCGGGATCCATCATCCCAGAACAAAGCTCGGTACCTGTATGATGCAGTCCGTCCGGGATGCCATGGACGGTATGGACTGCCTGATGGTTCTTTCGGATGTGTCCAGGTTCGGAGACGAGGATTTGAGATTTATTCAGGAAATGGACAGGGGAAGCATTCCCCGTCTTCTGATCCTGAATAAAACAGACCTGATTGACAGAGAACGGCTTCTTGAAATCATGGGCAGGACAGCAGAACTGCAGTATACGGAAATCATTCCCATCAGCGCCAAAACCGGGGATGGACTGGATGACCTTACCAGGACCATTGCTTCCAATCTCCCGGAGGGTCCGAAATATTTCCCGGATGACACCATGACGGATCAGCCTGAGAGATTGTTGGTGGCCGAGATTATCCGTGAAAAAGCGCTGATCCATCTTCGTGACGAAGTCCCGCATGGGATCGGTGTGGAGATTCTGGCCATGACCCGGCTCCGTGAATCCCTGATGGAAATCCATGCCAATATTTACTGCGAGCGCAGTGCTCACAAGGGCATCATCATCGGGAAGCACGGGAAAATGCTTCAGACACTGGGGACGGAAGCCCGGGCTGACATCGAAAGGCTCCTGGGCGAGCATGTGAGTCTGAAACTCTGGGTCAAGGTTCGTGAGGACTGGCGAAACCGACCGGAAGACCTGAAAAACCTTGGATATACGGACTGAAGAAAGCACCCTCTGCCCTGGAAAGGGCAGAGGGTACCTGTTTTCTCAGGAATGGAAAAGTTTGTTGGTTTCATAGGCGGGTTCACATGTTATCCGTACCCCGAGGGTCTTCAGGGTGGAAGAGTCAACGTGCGACAGAATCACGGAGGAATGTGCTTCCAGTCCTCTCAGCAGAGGCAGGCAGGCGAAAGCGGCATGAGCAGCTTCACTATGCCGGGCTTCCTGGGAGAGAATAATCAGGATTTCATTAATGTGTAGAAGGGGATTCTTATTTCCGAGATAGGTGGTCTTCAGTTCCATGACCGGAGAAATCAGTTCCGGAGAGATCAGTTTTACAGACTTTGGAACCCCTGCCAGGTATTTCAGTGCGTTCAGCAGCAATGCGGAGGAAGCACCCAGAAGGTCACTGGTCTTGCCGGTAATCACATGACCGTCCGGCATCTGCATGGCTGCCCCGGGATTGCCTGTTTCCGCCGCCCGGATATTCGCAGCGGAAACCACGGGTCTGTCGGAAGGGGATATGCCGGCTTTCTCCATCAGCAGTTTGACTTTCTGAACGGTCTGATCATCCGAATCACCTTTTTTTCTCTCACAGAGAATATCATAGTAGCGTCGAATGATTTCCTGCCTGGCTGCCTGGCAGACCGCGGCATCGTCACTGATGCACATTCCCACCATATTGACGCCCATGTCCGTGGGACTCTTGTATGGACTCTTTCCCTGCATCCTTTCGAACATGGCGCGAAGCACGGGAAAAACAGCCACATCCCGGTTATAGTTTACAGCGGCCTTTCCGTATGCTTCCATATGGAAGGGATCAATCACATTCACATCGCTCAGATCAGCCGTCGCGGCTTCATATGCAAGATTCACCGGATGGTTCAGAGGAAGGTTCCAGATGGGAAAGGTTTCAAACTTGGCATACCCGGCCTGAATTCCGCGTCTGGCCTCATTGTAGATCTGTGAAAGGCATGTGGCCATTTTCCCGCTTCCGGGACCCGGAGCCGTCACAACCACCAGCGGTCTGCTGGTTTCTATGTATTCATTCCGCCCGAATCCCTCATCAGAAAGAATGAGGGACAGATTGGATGGATATCCCTCAATGGGATAATGCCGGTAAACCTTGAGTCCCAGGGCTTTCAGCTTTTTTTCATAGACTGATGCTGCCGCCTGACCTGCCCAGCGGGTCAGGACAATACTGCCCACATACAGCCCGTAGGATGTGAATGCGTCCACCAGACGAAGCAGATCCACATCGTAGGTGATATCAATATCGCTGCGGCGCTTGTTCTTCTCAATGTCCGCTGCGTTGATGGCAATGACAATTTCCGTCTGATCCTTCAGTTCACGGAGCATGGTGATTTTGGAATCCGGAAGAAACCCCGGTAGAACGCGGGAAGCGTGAAAATCATCAAAGAGTTTGCCGCCGAATTCGAGATAAAGCTTCCCACCGAACTGCTGGATCCGCTCCTTGATCCTTTCACTCTGCATGGAAGCGTACTTTTTACTGTCAAATCCCACGGAAGCCATGCTGAATCAACTCCTTGTCCGTATCTCATTGAAAGATCTGATAAATGCCACACTTCAGATATCTGGTTTCCGGTGCGCAGGGCAGGATGGGATGATCTTTGCCCTGGGTTCTGAATTCAACCTGTCGGAGCAGAACATGAGCATCCCTGGATGCCTCCATCACGATCCGCTGAAACAGATCCTCATGGACATGCTGCGAACAGGAACAGGTGACCAGGAACCCGCCCGGACGGATCATTTTCATGGCCCGCAGATTGATTTCCTTATAGCCACGGCTGGCGCTCTGCACGGCGGAACGGGTCTTTGTGAAGGCAGGGGGATCCAGAATGATGACGTCATACTGTGCCCGCTCACGGCTCTGACGTGACAGAAGATCGAAGGCATTTGCCTGCTCAAAACGGACGCGCTCCGTAAGGTCGTTGAGCACTGCATTTTCCCTGGCAAAATCGCAGGCATACCCGGATATATCGACTCCCACCACCTCAGATGCTCCGTAAAACCCGGCGTGCAGCGCGAAGGAACCTGTGTGGGTAAAACAGTCAAGGACCCTCTGCCCCCGCACAAAAGGAGCAATGGCTGCCCTGTTTTCCTTCTGATCCAGGAAAAAGCCCGTTTTCTGCCCTTCCTTGACATCAACCCAAAAATGAACGCCGTTCTCGGTGATTTCCACCCGGTCCGGTACTTTTCCGTACAGAATGCCCTTTATGGGCTGAAGGCCTTCCAGTGTCCGCACGGGAACGTCGCTGCGTTCATAGATACCTTCCGGATGGAGTTCATCCACCAGTGCCTCCACCACAAAGGGCTTGAGTTTCTCCATGCCAAGCGCCAGGCACTGAAGCACCAGCACATCACCGAAACTGTCCACAATCATGGCAGGGAGCCGGTCACTCTCCGCAAAAATCATTCTGCAGGACTTAAGGTCCGCAAAGGTCCTTCTGTACTCCACCGCGTCATGAACACGCTGTCTGATCAGGGACATGTCCACGGCTTCGTCCCTGAGTGTCATGATCCGCAGGGCGATCTGCGAGCGGGGATTGTAAAAGGCTCTGGCCTGGAACTGCCCTGCCGCATTCATCACATCCACGATGTCACCGTCTTCAGTGGAACCGTCCTGATGACTGATATCGCTGCGAAAAACCCAAGGATGCCCTTCATGGATCCGCTTTTCTTTTCCCTTGTGAAGAAATACTTTTCCCGCCATCCATATCCCACCATCCTTTCCGCACCGGCAGCACGCATCCGCCTCTGTCCGGGACTCCGGAAACAAAAACACCCGACATTGTAGGGAATGGGGGATAGCGTGTCAAGATGATCATTGAGGAACGCCTTTCCGAAAAGGCTCTGCTTGTGACCGCGGACGGTCCATGGTACACTCTTGTCCGAGTGAAACCGAGAGGGGGAGTCCTTGTGCGGAAAACCATCACGGGTATCCTTGTAACGATCCTGGTTCTGCATTTTCAGATGGCCGGTGCCGTCCGGTTCATGTCCACGGATGTTCCTGAGGATACCCGGTATGTAGACATGGGAAAGAACCAGATTTCTGACTGGAAAGGGTTCTATGCTTTCCTGGATCAGCTTCCGGAGCTTGAGAAAGTGGATATGTTTGCCACACCGGTATGGAAAAACAGGATTCAGGAAATGGCGGAACGCTATCCGGAGATCGAGTTCGGATGGACAATCCGTTTTTCTGAGCATACCGTCCGGACCGATGCCACGGCTTTTTCCACGCTTCATTTATCCGGCAGTCAGACCCACAGCGTGGATGAAATCGGACTTGTGCGCTACTGCAGGCAGCTTCGCGCACTGGACTTCGGTCATAACGGCGTGAAGGATCTTTCTTTCCTGTATGATCTGCCTGAGCTTCGTGTTCTTATTATTGCAATCAACCGTGTGGAGGACATCACACCCATTGCCAGTCTGAAGCATCTGGAATACCTGGAAATCTTCACAAACTATATTACCGATCTCACGCCGCTCCTTGGACTGAATCACCTCATTGACCTGAATATCGGGTTTAATTTTATCGCTGACCTGTCTCCTCTGACACAGATGAAACAACTCAGGCGTCTGTGGATGTACAACTGTATCGATCGCTACAGGAAAACGCCGATCCCGGAAGATCAGCTTCAGACCATCCGCGAGGCTTTGCCCGAAACTGAGATCAACATCCGTTCCAATCCTTCTGAGGGCGGATGGAGAGACCATCCTCATTTTGATGTCATTCACAGGATGTTCCGGACCGGTGTCTATGAACCTTTTGAGGATTCGTGGCCGGAGGGAACGGATAAAACCGTCAGCGTGGCGGATGCCGTTTCTCCGGACCTGCCCATTTCCGGGCAGAATGGCACTGAAGCTGACGGTATCCATGTAAGCAGGGGAGGGATCCCGTGATGAAAATCGTGATTCTGGACGGATATGGTGTCAATCCCGGCGATCTTTCGTGGAATGAACTATCCGACTTCGGCCATGTCACCGTGTATGACCGCACACCGGCAGATTCCCGGGAAATCCTTTCAAGGGCCAGAGGAGCGGAAATTCTCATCACAAACAAAACGTATCTGAGCCGGGAACTCATCTTTTCCCTGCTGCCTGAGCTGCGCTATATCGGTCTTCTCTCCACCGGCACCAATGCCGTGGATCTCATTGCTGCCCATGACGCAGGCATTCCTGTCACGAATATTCCTTCCTATTCCACGGATGCGGTCGCTCAGATGACCCTGGCTCTCCTCCTTGAAGCGGTCAATCAGGTCGGGCTCCACAATCAGGCGGTCCACAGCGGAAAATGGAGCCAGTGCACGGACTTCTGCTTCTGGCTGAAGCCTCAGCTCCTTCTGAGCGGAAAGACATTGGGCCTTGTGGGATACGGCAATATCGGCCGGCGCGTCGCAGCGATTGCCTGGGCCTTCGGCATGCGCGTTCAGGCACACACACGTCATCCCTTTTCTGAAGAGCATGTCCCCTGGGTGGATCGGGACACGCTTTTCTCCACCAGCGATGTAATCTCCCTTCACTGCCCCCTTACAGAGGAGAATGCCGGAATGATCAATCGGAATACGATTGCCGGAATGAAGAGCGGGGTAATCCTCATCAACACCTCAAGAGGCGGTCTGCTCGTGGAGGAAGACCTGAAAGAAGGTCTGCTCAGCGGAAAGATTGCCTACGCCTGCCTGGACGTACTGGGGCACGAACCTCCTCCTGTTGATCATCCGCTGATGGGGATACCCAACTGTCTGATCACGCCGCATATCGCCTGGGCACCGCTGGAAACCAGAGCCAGGCTGATCTCCGTAGCTGCGGACAACGTGCGTCAGTTCCTCAGGGGAACACCGATCCATACAGTCTGAAAAACCGCTGCGCAAACCCGCAGCGGTTTTCATTCATCGAATTTCACGGTACGCTCTCTCCCGCAGCCATCCCATACCCACAAGGGACAGGGCCATGATGAGGTAGGACATGGTGAAACCGAGCCCGGTTTTGTCCAGGGCGAATTCCATGCCTGCCACAATGGCGGCGCAGATCAGGATCAGTGCGAAGGGGAGATAACGGCGCACCCGGGAGGGTTGAGCGTCCCTGCCAAGATGACAGCACCTCCACACCAGAAACCAGACCAGCAGGGCACACAGAAGCTGTTCGATCCGGACAAATCCCCACTTCATACACTGGAGCCGCATGCTTTCCCATATGATCTGAGGAAGCGCGAGATAGAAAATGACGGTCTCAAACCTGAGTCCGGCTCTTTTTCCTCTGTACCGGAAGAAAACCGGAATCAGAACCAGAGCGGAGAGAATTTCCATCAGGGGCAGGGCAAAAAAGGACTCGCCGTACCCGTTGGAAATGACAAACGGCGGAAAGTTCAGGGGAAAGCCTGAATCAAGAAAGGGGCCGGCACCAAGTGTCCCCAGAAAGTACTCGCCCCCGCGCCACACAGCCACAAGGGCCGCCCCGTACAGGCTGAAGATATCCAGAACTTCCTCCCTGGACGTATGAGTGATCCCGCTTGCCGCCCATACGGCAAGAAAGACACCGACACAGCCACCGAAAAAGGAAAAAGTGGAAGGTCTGGTTTCCAGAAATACCTCCGGTCCGAAATCAATCAGATCCTCAATGGCTTTGAGAAGAACATAAAAAACCTTGCTGCAAACAGTCCCCAGAGCACATGAGAGGACAAAGCTCCACAGAGGAACAGCCAACGAAAAACCTCTGCGCCTGAAGGAACAGGCTGACAATCCGAAAACAGCCAGCGTCCCGATACCGGTGAACAGCCAGTAATGCACGGAGAACCTCCCGGTTTATTCTGCCGGATACGCGGAGGCAAAATAAATAATATCCGCGATATTCCGCAGAGAAGGATTATTGGGATCATTCAGCTTTTTGCCGTTGAAAATCAGCATCGTGGAATCGCCGCCGTCCAGATTATAGGCAGTATCCACGCCAAGGCTCTGCACAAACTCGGCAAACTGCTGCAGCTTCATGCCCACCGAGCCACGTCCGGCCTTCGGGGATTCGCAGCAGATGATCTGATAGTGCAGATGCCCGACCTGTGCGATGCACATGCGCTGGGAGTATTCCTGATAAGCCATGTCCTGATACCGGAATTCCTTGCCCAACTCTCCGTGATTGACCAGAACCGGTCCGAAGAAAAAAGCATTGATCACCCGTTTACCGTTGATGGTATCCACACCCTGATTCCGCTCTGCCTTGATGATGACATGGAAATCGCCGTCCTCATCCACCAGCAGGACATCCCGCCCGCCTTTCAGTTTGTCCAGAAACAGTGTTCCCTGTCGGAGAATATAGCCGTATCCCGTGTAACAGAAATAGTCACCGTCACAGGCAATCACGGCATTGACGCGATCCGCCAGGGCTGTCCCGGGCATGACCATGTTTGAGTCAAAGCCGCCGGCCGCAGCAGTCCGGAACTGGGAAGCATCCGCAATCTGTACATCGGCGATCCAGTAGGTGCAGTCCGCCTCTCTGCCGGAGGTGATGACAACATGAATCGTCGGATCTTCATACTCATAATCACTGATAAAACCGGAGGCCCGGGGCGGCTGGCCGGGAGAAAAATCGTAGGGAAGTGTATAGTGTTCACCCTCTCCGGCCGTGAAAGACGACTCCGATGTCTCCTGATGGACATCAGAAAGCAGGGAGGAGTCAGAGCTGGTTCCTCCCTCCACCGAAATGTCCATTTCCGCCCCTGCATGCGTCATGAGACATCCGATGCATAATCCGCAGATAACCCACTGACCAATTTTCTGCAAGTTCAATGACTGGACCCTCCTTCTGTCGGTTCGGGTTCATTATAACAAACGCGCAGGTCTTTGACAATTTTCTCAGCAGGTGAGCAGTCTCTTCAGTCTCTGGGCAAGAAGCGTCATCCGCTGATCCACATCCGCCCTGTTGACACACATGGCTACGGCAGAAGGATCGCCCACCAGAATCAGGCGCTTCCTGGCACGGGTAATCCCCGTGTACAGCAAATTTCTCTGCAGAAGGGGAAAATGACAGCGGAGAATAGGCATGATCACAATGGGATACTCACTGCCCTGCGCCTTGTGAATCGTACAGGCATAGGCAAGGTTCAGCTCATCCAGTTCCGTCGCATCGTACGAAACCATCCCGCCGTCAAAGGATATCTGCAGGGTTCTTTCTTCCGTGTCCACTGAACGGATGAATCCGATGTCCCCATTGAACACTTCCTTGTCATAATTGTTCCGAATCTGCATGACCTTGTCCCCGGCGCGGAACGTCATGCCCCCGTATGTCAGTCCGGGCGCGGTAGGATTGACAAGAGCCTGGAGACGGGCATTGAGTGCCAGTGCACCGCAGGGACCGCCGTTTCTCGGAGAAAGAACCTGGATGTCCTGAACCGGATTCACATGGTAAGCCTGGGGGAGACGTCTGCAGTACAGATCTGCGATCCGCTGTACCGCGTCCGCAGGCTCCTCGCACTGAATCCGGAAAAAATCGGACTCACTGGAATGGTTGATCTCAAGGCTGCTTCCCTGATTCACCCGGTGGGCGTTGCGAACGATCAGGGAATTCTGTGCCTGTCTGAAAATTCTCTGAAGACGGACAACAGGAACCGTTTCAGAAGCAATCAGATCCCTCAGCACGTTCCCGGCTCCCACAGAAGGAAGCTGGTCCGCATCTCCGATCAGAATCAGCCGCATATCATCCGGTACAGCCTTGAGAAGATTGTGCATCAGAAGTGTGTCAATCATGGAACATTCATCCACAATCAGCACGTGACCGGACAGGGGATTTTCACCGTTTCTCTGATATCCGCTGGCAGGATTGTACTCAAGGAGCCGGTGAATCGTTCGGGACTCCAGACCTGCGAAGGTCCCCGAGCAGCTTTCTGTCATCCTCTTGGCCGCTCTTCCGGTTGGTGCGGCCAGAACCACCTCCATGCCACTCATTCGGAACACGGCAATGATGGACTGGGTAGTGGTGGTTTTGCCGGTACCCGGACCGCCTGTCAGAACCATGACCTTGGACTTCACTGCGGTCCGGATGGCTTCCATCTGGACCGGGTCAAACACAATGCCTGTCTGGGCGGAAACGCGCCGGATCGCTTCTTCCATATCCGGCACAGACCGTGACGGCGCCATGTTCATCAGCCGGATCAGTTTCCGGGCAATGGCGTTCTCGGAGATGAAGAAAGGGGGAAGGTAGATGGCATCCTCCTTTTCCGGCG
Organism: uncultured Eubacteriales bacterium; assembly: GCA_902774025.1. Classification (GTDB taxonomy): domain Bacteria; phylum Bacillota; class Clostridia; order Christensenellales; family Aristaeellaceae; genus UBA2943. The sequence continues at coordinate 5,655 of CACYGY010000083.1, read as the reverse complement.
TGTAGCCGTAGGCATCTTCCTTCATTGCCACGGCTTTTTTTTCAACAATCAGATCCCTGTCCCGCACCATCTGATCCAGGGTCATGACCAGTTTTTCTTCTGCCACGTTCAGAAGCTTTGTTCCTTCCTTCAGCAGTTCAGGCCGGATCGCAAAGCAATGACCCTGGCTGGAAAGCTGTCCAAGTGCATAAATCAGGCCGCTTCGAATCCGGAAGAAGGCTTCAGGATCCATGCCAAGTTTCCGGGCAATCTGATCGGCAGTTCGAAATCCGATGCCATAGATGTCGTCCGCCATCCGGTAGGGGTTCTCCCTCAGAACCTGAAGCGCCTGGTTACCGTATTGTTTATAGATCCTGGCGGCATGCGCTGTGGACACATCATGCGACTGGAGGAAGATCATGATGTTTTTGATTTCTTTCTGTTCCAGCCAGCTCTGCTGAATCTGAAGGATTTTCCTTTTCCCAATTCCCGGGACTTCCAGAAGTCTCTCGGGTGACTGATCCATAATCTCCAGCGTCTGATCCCCGAAATATCGCACAATGCGCCGGGCAATGGACGGCCCCACCCCGCGGATCAGACCGCTGCCCAGATACCGTTCCATACCCAAGGCTGTGGCAGGCAGGGATTCCTCATAGGATTCGGCACAGAACTGCTGTCCGTATTTCCCGTCAATCCGCCATTCACCACGGACAGTGAGCACACTTCCGGCATGAGGCTGCGCAAAGTTTCCCACCACGGTGAGAAGATCCGGCCGGTTTTTCACACGTCCTTTCAGAACGGTGTATCCGTTTTCTTCATTATGAAAGGTGATGCGTTGCACAAGAACGCGCATCGTTTCCATGGCGGACCACCTCACATGCTCTTGTGATTCCCTCAGACCAGACCCTCCAGAGCGGAATCCAGCGCTTTCAATGACTCTTCCGTGGTCGCCCAGCTGGTTACAAAGCGGTACACACTGCGGTCATCATCCAGCACCTCCCAGCGTTCAAACCGGAACGACTGTTCCAGAACCTGTGCCTGACGGGTGTTCAGAATCACAAACTGCTGGTTGGTGGATGTTTCGCAGGAGAAAGGAATACCGTGATCGTGGAAAATGGCGCGCAGACGGAATGCAGTCTCAATCGTATGCTTCCCGATCCTCCGGTACAGGTCTCCGGTAAAGAGGGTATCAAACTGGATCCCCAGAATCCGTCCCTTGGCCATCATGGCACCATGCTGCTTGACCATGGTGGCAAAGTGTTCCGGTTCTCCATGGCTCGGAAAAACCACAGCCTCCCCGAAGAATGTGCCGGCCTTCGTACCGCCGATATAGAAAGCATCACAAACCTCGCAGAGGTGATGAAGAGAAACGTCATTGTCCGGGCTGGACAGAGCCGTGATCAGCCTTGCCCCGTCCACATACAGGCGCAGACGGTAAGCCTGACAGACGGTGTGAATGGCCTGCAGTTCCTTCCAGGAATAGAGCGTACCCAGCTCCGTAGGCTGGGAAAGATAAACCATGCCGGGTATGACCATGTGGGTGTATGTGGGATCATCAAAAAAAGACCTGAGCCAGTTTTCCAGAACCGCAGCGTCCACCTTACCCTGTTCGGAAGGCAAAGGCAGCACCTTGTGTCCCGTATACTCCACCGCTCCGGCTTCATGTACAGCTATATGCCCGGTGGATGCGCACAGCACGCCCTCGTAGGGACGAAGCATAACAGACAGGATCACCGCATTGGTCTGGGTTCCGCCCGCAAGAAAATACACATCCGCGTCCGGGCAGGAACAGGCCTCACGGATCCTGTCGCCGGCGGAAGCGGTAAAACAGTCTTCCCCGTACCCGGGTGTCTGAAGGGTATTGGTCTCCGTCAGCTTCTTCAGAATCTCCGGATGAGCGCCTTCACTGTAATCATTTGCAAACGAAAACATGATATGCTTTCTCCTCTCCCTCTGCAGTCCGCGGGCAGTATAGCATGGTTTCTCAAAGGTGTGAAGATCGGAAGAGACTTGTTGACACTGTTTCAACCACTCAGTATACTGCTGCAAGAGAGAGAATGCTGCTGTCCGGTTCTGCTTCATCCGGACGCATATGAACAATCTGTCGGGATTCCTCCCACGCGTCCAGGCCAGCATTTCAGCGGAACAGACTCCGCAAAAAGGCTTCTGCGCCGGATTTTTCGGTGTTTAGAGGTAAAGCATCGGTTCCGGGAAAACATCGGGAGGACGGCTCAGATCCTGACCGTGAGGGTAGCACGGACTGATCCGCCATCCGCATGGAAGAAAACACCGGGCCTGTTTCCGTCAGATTTGTTCTTTCCCGCATGGAAGCGGAACCGGTTTTCCTGACGCGGCATAGTAAGAAATCGAGAGGGGAGCAACGTTGTATGATGCAGACCGCGGAAGTATATGAAGCGGGCAGGAAGATCCTGGAAAATATCCAGAAGGTGATGATCGGGTCCGCTCCGGTCATGGAAAAAATCCTGACCGCTCTGGTTGCGGGCGGTCATGTCCTGCTTGAGGATGTTCCCGGAACAGGGAAAACGACCCTTGCCCGGTCCCTGGCTGCGTCTCTGGACTGCAGAACTAGAAGAATTCAGTTCACGCCGGATCTTCTGCCCGGAGATATCACAGGAATCAGTATCTACCGACAGAATACACAGTCTTTTGAATTTGTGCCCGGACCCATTTTCGCCCAGATCATTCTTGCTGACGAAATCAACCGGGCAACACCCAGGACCCAGTCCGCTCTTCTGGAATGCATGGAAGAGAAACAGGTCACAGAAGGCGGAATCACGCACATTCTGGAAGAGCCCTTTATGGTTCTGGCTACCCAGAATCCCATTGAGAGCGCCGGTACTTTCCCTCTGCCCGAGGCACAGATGGACCGCTTTATGATGAAGCTCAGCGTGGGCTGTCCGGAAGGGGAGGAAGCTGTACGGCTCCTTCAGCGTTTTCACGATCAGGAAAATCCGGTTCTGAACCTGAAGCCTGTCAGCAGTGCGAAGGAAATCATGGATATGCGGCAATCCTGCAGGCAGGTTCATGTCGCCACGGACGTGATGAAATACATCTGCGACCTGTGTGAGACGGCAAGAAAAGCGGATCATGTCCGCCTGGGGCCTTCTCCCCGTGCGATGCTTGCCCTCATGAAGGCGTGCCAGGCACTGGCTGTACTCCGCGGAAGGGACTATGTCATCCCGGACGATGTCCAGGAACTGGCTGAGCCGGTTCTTGCCCATCGCATGGTCATGAGGATTTCCTCCGACAGTCAGACTGGAGCCGATTGGATCCGGGAAGTCATCCGGTGTGTTCAGGCACCGACGGAAACAAGAATGTGAGTGATCGGGCATGAGTATTTTCACAATCCTGATCCTGTTTCTGCTTCTTGCGGGCATCTGCGGCTTCATCCTCGTCCGGTTCGGTGTCCGCAGGATCGTTCTGAACCGATCCTTTCCTGAAAAGGCGGTTTTCTGCGGGGATACCTCTGAGATGGTGGAAACTGTGGAAAACAGTCATCCTGTGATCATTCCCTGGCTGCGGGTAGAGAGCAGGATGCCTCCCGGTATTCAGTTCGGTCATCAGGAAAACCTGGACATCAGCGGAGAACTCTATCATCGCAGCATGTTCACCATCATGCCGTATCAGAGAATCGTCCGCACCCACAAAATCCTCCTGACCCGCAGAGGTGTCTATCAGGTTGGTCACGCCGCCATGACCTGTGGTGATCTGACAGGATGGTTTATCAAAACAGTGGAGCTGGATCTCCCCGGCATGGAGATCACTGTCTATCCGAGAATCCTGGATTCCTCATCCATACCCAGACCGGTCCTGTGGCAGCTGGGGGAATGGACGAGAGAAAGAACCCTTCTGCAGGATCCCTTTATGATTTACGGTATCCGGCCATATCTTCCAGGCGATTCCATCCGGGATATTCACTGGAAGGCAACCGCCCGCTGCCAGAGCCTGCAGGTACGTGTTCATGAATGGAACGCGCTTCCCTCCGTCATGCTGCTCATCAACAGTCAGACCCGCGAAGACCAGTGGGGTGAACTGATGGATTATGAACAGGAGACCGTGGAGCATGTCATTTCACTGGCGGCAACCATGTGCCTTCAGGCTTTCCGGGAAGGGGCAAAGATCGGGTTCTCATCCAATATGTGCATGCTGAACGGGGATGAACGAATAAGTGCCTATGTGTCTCCCATGGGACCGGACCGAAAGGATGCTCTGCTGGATGCTTTCGCGCGTCTGAAAGTTGTCAGGACTGTCCGTTTTGCCACTTTTCTGGATCAGCTCCTGCTTCCCGAACACTGTGCCGTTGTTCTTCTCTCTCTCTATGCGGGAGCAGAACTGCCCGCATTCCAGCAGCGGATGCGTCAGCAGGGGCACACCGTGATTCAGTGGATCTGCGGAAAGACGCCTCCCGTCCATCCTGACCGGGAACAGGTCTGAGCTTCCGGTACAGGAGTTAAGCCTTACAAATCAACTCCGGAAGGAGGTCTGCTGTTCCATATCCCCGGATGATACTTGTGAACAGCAGGTATTTTCCATGAATCAAAAGGAGAAATGGATTCAGACCGGCCGGGAATCTGTTTATGTGCTCTGGTCCATGCTGGCGCTGACACCGGCTTTCTTTCTTCTCATCGGACAGATTCCCACGGTCGAAGCCTGGCATGTCTATCTTTCGGTATGTCTGACCTTCTGTCTGGTCATGACCTGCCGGCTGTCCTCCGGTAGAAGACGCCCGGTGCTGGCGGCTCTTTCTCTCTGCGTCCTGGTTGCCCAGGGATTCTTTCTGATTCCGGTCCGTGTCAGCTGGCTGCTGGTCATCATACCCGCGCTGGAATGCATTTTTCTGCTCATTCTGATCCGAAACCGGGATCCACGGAAAGATGTGGCCGTGATGACCATCGGCATCCTGTTTTATGCCGTCTGCCAGTTTCTGGTCCAGCGTTCCCGGTACTCTGATGTCATTCGCGGATATGGCCGGCTGGAGACAGATCTTCTGGTGACCTTCCTCTTTTTCGCGGCTCTGACGCTTCTGGAACTGAACAGTCGGACACTGCGGGATCAATCTCTGGGCATCCGCACACCTGCGTCGGTTCGCACCAGAAACCGGATTCTGATCCTGAGTCTTGGTGCCCTCGCTGTTCTTCTGGCTCTGATTCCCTGGATCAGTGAGCAACTTTCCATTTTCGCACGTTGGCTCCGTCATGTGGCCATGGTTGTCCTGGACTGGATCACTTCTCTACTTCCCCAGACGTCCACGGACGGAGGCGGCGGAGGTGGCGGAGATCTGTCCGGAATGCTAGGCGCAGGTGAGAAGACAGAACCGAGCCTTCTGGCCGTTATTCTGGAAAAAGTCGCTATCGGACTGGCTGTACTGGCCGCCGCGTTTCTCCTTGGATTTGGCCTCTGGAAGCTTTCCAAACTGATCCGGAGAGGACTCCGCCGACTGATGGGTTATCTTTCCCGTTACGTCAGGGACGTATCAGAAGACTATTCGGACGTTGTCACGGATATGCGGGATGACCAGGACTGGAAAGCAGTCCGGAAACGCGTGGGCAGAAAAAAAGGCCGGAGAAGGGAAGATCGTTCTTCCCCCTCGACCTTCGTCCGTTACCGGTACGGATGTCTTGTGGACAGTCATCCTGAATGGAAGGATTCGGATAC
>CACYGY010000082.1 GCA_902774025.1 uncultured Eubacteriales bacterium | reverse complement strand
GCGGCGGCAGCAGCCTTCTGAGGATCCGGTTTCGAAGTGCTCGACAATGCTTCGACATTTAATGCGATCTCCGCTTCCGGTGCATCGGCCCTGATGGTCACCGTCATGCCGGCCTGTTCGCCGGCGGCAAGATCGCCCACGACCCAGAAGCCCGTATCGGGGTCAAATTTTCCGTTGGCGGTATCGGAAACACAGGTCAGTCCATCCGGAATCGTGAATTTAACATAACTGTCAATTGCCTGATCCGGGCCGTCATTTTTCACAAGGACATCAAATGTTTTCGTTTCGCCCTGTTTCAGTCTGACGTCGGTTGGCGTGATGGAAATGCCCTGATCCGCCTTCTGACCTACAACGATACGATAGGTGACCTTCGCTTTTTTCTTATCGTTCGCATCGACCACGGCCTTTACGGGCGGGCGGCCGTTTCCGGTCACAGTCAGCGAATCGCTGAATTCGTATTTTTGGCTTATGAGTTCAACCTGCCATTCCAATACGCAGCCCGATGCCTTGATCATGTACGTAAAGTCCTTGCCAATTTCGCCGGATATTAGGCCGGCTTCGTTCGGATCGATGTCACATTTGATGTATACATCTGGGGTTTCTGAGGATATTTGGATGACGTCACCCTCTATGACGTGAATGGGGAAAATATTCACCTTCACCGTTTCGATCGCAATGACGTCAAACGACGTCTCTGCGCTGCAGCTCTGGAAAACCATATCCTGCACAAACCCGGCCTTTACGGAATAGTTCCCCGGGGCACCCGCCGTAAAGGTATAGCTGAACTCACCCTTCTCATCGGTTTTGATGGGTGAAGGTGTCTGAACCTCCGCATCATTGATTCGTAGCGATACCGCTTGCTCTTTCATCGCAACGGGATACGGACTCGAGTTCTGCTTACCGGATTGCGTCAGCTTGCCGCTGACAATCACGGTCTCGCCGGGGGCATATTCTTTCTTGTCCGTCCCCACCGTCAGCCTGGTCTTGATTCCGGTGACCGGAATGGTCATCTCGGCTGTGCATCCCGCATACGCATCCCCGGGCCCGGGCTGAAACAGAAAGGTTGCCTTCTTTTCGCCCGAGGTGTAGAAAATATCTTCTATTTCGATCTGTCCCCTGGAGTCTGTTATATTCATACCCTCTCTATCACCAACAACCGATGAAACGACCCTGTCCGCCAGCGGCCTGTCAGGAGCGTCCTTCTCTGTAAGGGTGATCTCTATACCGTATTCTTGGAAAACTTCCAGGCTGTCGACCTGCTCACCGGTTTTTGTATCCCTCAGAGTAAGTTTGATTTCGGTGGGAATAAGGGGGGTTTGACGGTAAATCTGATTGGCATGGTTAGCGTTTCCTCCGCGCAGCCGCAACAGAGGATCTTCAGCGTTTCGCTGAATGGTGATGCCGCTGCCCGCCATCATCGTACTTCCATCGTTGGGATTGACCGCGAGGGTGGCGGGCATTCGGTTGCTGCTGTCCCCGTAACCGGACATCGCCGGATTGTTCCCCCCGGCAAAGGCGCTGACCGGCAGCAGCCCCACGGTCATGATGAGTGAAAGCAGGACGCTCAATACTCTGCTGGCTTTCCTGTTCATATCGATACTTCGTCTCCTTCAGGTATTTTGCATAGGTTCAGACAGGTCCCGAGGATGGATCGTCCCGGCTGGCAAAGTGGAGGAAGGTCACGAAAAACCGCCTCCGTTCATGCAGAAAAAGCGCAGCGATCCTGCGGGGCAAACCGCTCCCGCATGGTCGCTGCGCCTGTGTATTCTGTTCCGAAGGCGCGCAGAAAAAAAGGTACCGTTGCCCTGAGCCCTGAGCCCTGAGCCCTGAGCCCTGAGCCCTGAGCCCTGAGCCCTGAGCCCTGAGCGATTGTGTGCATTCCCGCGGAATTGTCAAGTCGTTCCATGTGAATTCCCCCGGTGTGTTCAGGCATCCCAAAGAGCATGCCTTTTCGATTTAAATTTTATCTGTTCATCAGTTGTTTGTCAATCGGCCCCGGCTGAGTAAAACGGAGGAATTATCCAGAAAGCACCTGACGTCTCTCGTCTGGCATAATCGTCACGGATTTGAGAAAATCAGCGTTCATACCGGTGCATATTCCGGAGGATCATGTGAGAAAACGAGAATGTGTCCTGCTTTTCCGGCCTGACGGCACTTTTCCATGGGTTTCGGGGGTTTCAACATGATTCCGGTGAGAGACCATCAAACTTTCGCCGGCGCCGCAGCACCACGGAAATGCAGCCCTGTCTGATTCCGTTTTCCGCCGAACCGGTTTTCTTCCCTTCACCGCGTGCCTTACACGTCCGCGTCAAGCTCCTGCTCCAGGACGCGCCCACCCTCGTCCGTCACGCCCTCCACCCGGATCTTCCCGGGGCGCAGGATGAAGCCCGCGCCGGCAAAAGCCTTCCCCTCCAGCTGAGAGGCGATCACCACGGGGCAGGGCTGGATCCCGTAAGAATCAAAGGCGCTCCCCGGCAGATTCACACTGAGACGGTGCAGATGCCCCTGAACCATCAGGTGAGGTTGGATGCGCTCGCCAATGAGCTCTGCCCACTGGTCATAGATCGCCCGCTCAATTTCAAACTCGCCCCCCATGTTATGGGTGAAGGGAATATGGGAGATGATCAGCCGGACCCGGACAGACTCCGCCCGGTACTCCTTCTCCGCGTTTTCAATGACCTCCCGGATGAACTCCGTCTGCTGCATCCGGAAGGGATGACAGCAGATGGTATGCCCGTATTCCGCATGGTCATCCGCCTTGTCTTCCCCGCAGTCCAGCACCATGCCCCAGACCGGGCCCAGGCGAAATGTGTAATAGGTTTTCCCCGCCCGTCCGGGGGTATAGTCGGGGAAAATCTCCGTGTTCGCGCCCCGCATGTCATGGTTGCCCCGGGAAAAAACAACGGGAATGCCCCCGTGGGTGATCTCCCCGGCGATCTCGTAGACGATGCCGAAGTCCTCCGCGTTTTCGCAGTGATCCAGGAGATCTCCGTTGAGAATCAGAAAATCCATCCTTCCGAAAGCCCCGGCTGCGCGGATCGGCTCCCGGCTCAGGCTGTGGGTATCGGCGATGTGGAAAAACCGGATTTCCCCGTCTTTTACCGGATGAAAGATGAAGGGATACTCCCGCACCGCTTCGCTGGTGGTGCGGTAGGCCTGCCGGCGGATGAGTTCCCGCTCGCACAGGGTGTATCCTCCCGCCGCGTTCAGTTCATCAGCGGGAACGGTCATGCGGTGCACCTCCCTGTTTGAACGGAGGATGCCGCAGGTTTCGTCAAAGTAGGTTTTCTCCCCGATCCTCACCCACATGAGGGACGGCTTCGTCACCATGACCATGATCTCATAGGTATCCCCCACCGCGAACACGGCCGGATCATATTTCAGCATCTCTTTCCTCCGCCGGTGCGGTGCCGGCCGTCCGTTCGGGAATGGAAACCGCCTTCTTCTCCGTCCCCACAGGTCCCTTTTCTGTCACGCGCTTCCCTCCCCGGAAAGAACGCGCCAGGATATGACAACCCTTGTGCCACCCTCCTCCGGCCTTTCAATCGCCAGGGTGCTCTCTTTCCCCATGCAGATGGCCAGGCGGCTGTACACATTGTGCAGTCCGATGTTCTTCCCCCGCCAGGTGGAGGCCAGCATTTCCCGGACGTGGGCGATCTCCTCATCGGTGATGTCCTTTCCGTTGTTCTGCACGGAGAGGACCATCCTTTCCCCCTCCATCCGCGCATCCAGCTTCACCACCATCTCCTCCCGGGGATGTCCCCCGTGCTCGCAGGCGTTCTCCACCAGGGGCTGAAGAGTGAAGCGGGGCAGGAGAACACCATGGTACGCCTCGGGAATGCCGCATTCCAGGCGGAAACGGTTCCTGAAGCGCAGATCCAGCAGCCGCGTGTAGTGCCTGAGATGCTCCAGTTCCTCCCCCAGCGTCCACTGAATCCGCCATTCTCTCAGCACCGGGCGCAGCATTTCGCTCAGTTCCATGAGCATGTCCGACACGCTGTCCGCCCCCAGCATGGTGCTCATCCAGCGGATGGCAGTGATGGAGTTGAAGATCATGTGGGGGGACAGCTGGGTCTGCAGATTGCGCATCTCCAGCTCCAGCTGGCTCCGCTCCATTTTCCTGGTGGTTTCCATCATCTCCTCCAGGGATTGGTTCATGGCGTTGAATTCGGTGCGGATATCCTCAAACTCGCTGAGGAAATAGGTCTTGTCCAGGCGCGTGGACAGTTCCCCCTCCCTCGTGCGCCGGATGCCCGCCCTCAGGGAGGCGAAGGTCCGGATGAAGCCCCTCAGCCACCGGAAATACAGCAGCACAAACACGGCAAGCACCAGAGCGGCCGCCGTCCAGGCGGTGAGCTTCAGGTTCCGCGCCGTGCTGTCATACAGAGCCATGGGCATCTCCCGGAGAAGATAGAAACCGCAGTCCGGAATCCTGGCGGCCATCCCGTAGACCCGGTCCTGACCTTCCCGCCGGAATACCCGGCCGCTTTCTTCCATATCCCGGATCTCCTCCAGGCTGACCCGGGAGGGATCCCCCGCCTCCCCCGCGCTCACCAGGACCTTCCCGTCAGGCATGGTGAGATACAGGGCGGAGCTGCCGTCGGAAATCAGTTCCAGATGCGCCTTCAGCGCCCTGGGATCGATCAGGATCAGGGAATAGAAAAACCCGTACTGCACATCGTGGCAGCGGCAGCAGCCCAGAAGCACGCCGGAGGGGCGTTTGTCCGAGGCAAGGGTAAAACCGTAAAGCCGGTCCGGGTCCGGGCCGCTGATCCACTCCAGCTTCCCCCGGTTGGCGAAGATCCGGTTCATGGTTTCCGTGTCCAGGAAGACATTGTCCGCTGCCTCGTCCACAAAGACATTCCGGTAGGGCAGCACGCCGAACATGCTGCCGTCCGGACGCATGAACAGCATGCCGTACAGGTAGGGCTGCTGGGAAATCGTGGCCGAGAAAATGTCCATGCAGGCCTGCCTGGCCCGGATCTTCTCCACCTCCGTGCGGTAGGCCCGGGCGGCATAATGGGTGATGTCCGTGCTCAGCATGGTCTTGGTGGCGGCGGAGTGGGCATCCCTCAGGGCTTCATTCATGGCGCTTCCGATAATGGAAAAGGAAAACTCCGTCTTCTCCTCCTCCTGGGAGAGAATCGTGCGGGTGTAGGTGCGGGAAATCACATAGGTCAGAAGGAGCACGATGCCCATGGCCATCAGCAGGACCGGGAGCAGCATGTTGAATTTCAGGGAATGAAAGAATCGTTTCATGGCGCCGTCCTCATCTGCCTGGGAGTCATGCCGGTCTCCTGCTTGAAGCGGCTGGAGAAATAGGACACCTCCGAAAACCCGCACATCGCCGCGATCTCCTGCACGCTCAGCGCCGTCTCCCTCAGCAGTTCCCGGGCCCTGCCGATGCGCCGGGAGATCACATAATCCGAATAGTTGCAGCCCATTTCATTCTTGAACAGACGGGAGAAATACTTGGGCTGATACCCGATCAGGGAAGAAAGCTGGGAAACGGACAGTTCCTCCTCCAGATGGGCCTCCGCGTAATGGATCACCGTCAGGATCTCCGGCTTCAGGGCGCGCTCCACCCGCCCGGCGAAGTCTTCCCCCCAGGCACAGATCCGTCGGGTCAACACGCTGAGGCTGTCGCAGCTTTCCCTTTTTTCCAGGGCCTGAAGCACCCGCTCTCCCCGCTCCCGCACAAGATTCCATCCGTCGGTGAGACTGCCGGGATACCCCCGCAGTGCCGCGAGAAAGGCCGTGAGCTGCGGGACTCTGTCCCCCAGGCATGAAAAGCCTTCCATGCGCCTTAAGAGCTTCATGAGATGAGGGTCACTGTAGGCGCCGGAGGTGTCCAGGCTCAACACGCCGTTTTCAAAGAAAGCTTCCCAGGCGCAGAGCCTGCGCATGATCTGGTACGCCTGTCTGAGGCGAGGCGCGCCGCAGCTGCCCTGAACCCGGGCAAACCCGATCCGGACCCTGAAAACATCCCACACATACCTCTGCAGTTCCGTAAGCTGCCTTTCCTGCGCTTCCCCGTCAAAGGGGACGGGGAATACGAACAGAGCGCCCGTGTCCAGACGGATGGGGCAGGAATCCCTTTCCCCGCCGAACTCGTGAAGGGCCAGCTCAATGAGACTGTTGTTCAGCCGGTGGGAAACCCTGTCGGAGGGGAAAACGTGCATCATCACCATTCCCCGGGCTTCCGGCAGCCCCGTCCCCTCCCGGCCTTCCAGCAGGGCCTGACGCCACAGTGCACGCTCATCCCCTGCCCGCGTCTCTCTGCCGTCCCGCGGCAGGTGCCGGCAGGCTTCGGAAAGGGCCAGGCGGATGTCCTCCTGTTTCATGGCCGCCTTGAGGAGCACGCCGGTGACCCCGAGCTTCCGCGCCTCCTCCAGCGCCGCCCCCTGTTCCACATTGGTGATCAGGATCACACAGCACTGACTGTCCACCCGCCGGATGCGCTGCAGAAGCTCCAGCCCGTCGATGCCGGGCATGCGGATATCCGTGATCACAATGTCCGGGCGGTATTTTTCATAAAGAGCCCACGCCCGCTCCCCGTCCTCCGCTTCCCCGATCAGGTGCAGATTCATTTCCCCGCAGGGCACACTGCTGGCAATGCCGATGCGCACCAGCAGTTCGTCCTCGGCGATCAGTACGGTATACACGGTCTCTGATTCCCCCGCTTCCAGAAAGAGTACCCGACTCCGGGAAAGAGGCGTCTCCTTTTTTATCCCTCCCCGGGAGAAAAGGGATGATCCGCCCGTTTCGCCATGGGCCTGTCCCATGACTTTTTTCTTTTCAGAGTGTCTGCCCCTATGATACAGCAGTTCATTCTTTTCCCGCAAGTCGTTTTCCCCTCCGTCACAGGTCCTTTCGCCCTGATTCTCCCGAGGACGGGAAATTCCGGTTCTGCCCGTGTGCGCCGGAATGCACGGAAGCTCTTTTCCGCCCTGGCTTCGAAGGCACAGAGAATCCCCTGTCCGGTGAGACAGGGTATGAGGGTTCCTTCATGATCTTTCCGTCAGGCTGTCCATTTTCCGGTTTCCTGTACGTCAGGGAGTCCGAAAGGGGTGCAGAGAACGCTCCGGAATCCGAATATCCTCCCTGCGCATTTCAGGCTGACGGGGCCGCAGCCCGCCCTGATGGCTCATGGCATGACCGGGATTCCGCCTGTTCCGTGATGCCTTCCGCCTGCTTCCCTTCCGTTCCGCCTCCCTCCGGGAGCGTTTCATGGGAAACAGGGGCAGACGCTTTTTCCGGGTGCCGCCGGGAGCTGACAGAGCATGATGGAAGCCCGGCAGCTTTGCAGACGTGACATTTCACCCTTTTCTGACGGCAGAAAAGGAAGGGCACAGGTCGGATCCCCTTCGTGAGCTTCGGTCCGAAACCGGAATCAGCGGAGGAATCCACGGAGCAGAAACTGTTTACGGAACTGCGTTCCCTGTATACGACCCGCAGGGAAAACCCGGATGGACTCAGGGTCCGCATGCGGGATCTGACCGCTTCCGATGTTCCTCGCCGGCCCATGAATGCAGCCATGAAACGATACCCGCATTTCTGCGTGGAACTGCAGAAAAAGGAAGGGCAGCACATTCTTGCCGAAAACCCCGGGGAAATCGAATCCGACCTCGTTTCCCACAGGAGATGGATCCGGATTGACCGCAAACACATAGGACAATTGCGTTATGGATGGACGGCCCGAATTATTTGTGCTATTATATCTATGCTTTATAACCATACACACTCATAAGGATCATAACGATCCTGAAGAATTCCCTGTGTGCAGGGAAAGCAGACTGGTCCGGAAAGCGCAGCTCACCCATCAGGTTTCCATGGTGAACCTGATCCCCGGGAATCCCTCACCCGGGGTGTGAACGGGATACCGTGGTGACAGTGAGCGCGTCCTTCAAACCCGGGATAAAAATGCAGATGAGTCCGGACGGGACGTGCGGATTGCGATCAGGCAGACCGGGCACCTACGCAGACTTACGGATCGGCAGACTGAGGAAATCCACGCTGCCATCAATGCCGGACCGGATCATGATAGTTGCCATGTACGAAACAGGATTCATACGCTGAGGGTGCCGGGCATGCCAGGGGAGAGACTGCGTCCCGGGTACGGTATGTCAGCAAAAAGGCAGACCGGGTAAGCGCATAAAGTGCTTCGCATTATGACCCGCAGCGGGGACATCACAGCCCGGGAGGCCATCCATCGGTTATGAGGACCCGGTCACCGGGGATTTCATAACGGGTTCCGGGCGACCGGGAAGGAAAAGGAGGCAGAATCCAGACCCGTCCAGCAGGGAAACCACAGGCCGCCAGTCCTGCGATCCATACAGCCACGCAGTCACCGGAATCGAAAAGCAGCGTGAGGAAAACCGGCAGCTGACAGAACACATTCCGTCGCTGAATCGCCATCCTGACCGGATGGATCACGCTTCTGCTGAATTTCCCGCGCCATACCGGTCCCGGCGAGTCATCTTCATCCTGACGTCTTTTGATCAGATGGCACCAGCCCTGTCGCGGAATCTATTCTTCCCTGACGCCATCCGCCGATTTGGGCAAGGTGAATATCTCAATTGTGGAGGACAACGCCAATGCCACAAGACATAAGCATCGAAAAACTGGAGGAGGCTTCCCGTCGTTTCGATCAGCGGTTCCGGACGAAGAAGCTTGTGAACCTCTGCATCTCCATCCTGATCGTCGCCCTGGGGGTCGTCCCCATGTATCTGGTCTTCGCTGTGAAGGAGGGGATCTATGCCTTCCGCTTTCTGACGGTCAACGGCACACTGTTTACCATGGCGGGGTCCCTGATCTTTATCGCCGTGAACCTTTACGAGCTGACCACCGGACGTGAAATGACCCTGATCCCTGTCTATTACGTCCGCCTGTCCTGCGCGGTCACGGAATCCATCATCATGATCGTGGTCCTCATCGGTCTGGTGCTTGGAGACCCCAGCGGCCTGGACGAGTGGGACGAGATCATGACCCACGCAGTCATGCCCGTCCTGACCGTTGCATCCTTCCTCACCAATGATTCCCCCGTCGGAAAGGTCCGCCCTCTTTACCGCTTTTGCTGCACGAGCTTCATCACGGTTTACGGCCTGATCATCATCACCCTGTTCGCCACAAAGACCCTTCCCATGGATATGATCCCTTATTCCTTCCTGGACACCCGGGTCATGCCCTTCCCGCAGATCTCGGGTGCGGTCATCCTCATTTATCTCATCGCCTTCGGCATTTCCACGCTCCTGTATCTTCTGAACCGGAAGCTGTCCTGGCTCTGGTTCCGGAACATTGCAAAGTTCCTTTCTCCCTCGCCATAGTCAGCCCTGACCTCATGGGGAGATGACGGGGTCGAAAAAACTGACCTGACCAGGGCAGAAAAGTCCATGGCTGAAAATCATCCGCAGTATCCTGACGCTGTTCGCGCCAATACCCCCGGCATTTTGAAGAACTGCGCATGAAAGCATTCTTCGGACTCCCTGACCCTTGCATTCCTTCCCGCGAAGTCATTTTCCCCGGAATGCAGCAGTCCTTATGAGGCGGATCGGATGATTTTCAGAAAATGCAATATACCAACCGGAAAATGGCTCAGCAGACGCTCCGGAAGCGGAACGACTGCTGAGCCATTTTCCTGCATCCAGAAATCACATGCCGGGAAGCGCCCCATCCCCTTTATCCTCAAACAGCCGGGAATCATGGAATCCGCTGTCATGTGCCGGATCGAAAGCCAGGGATGCGTCCGTGCAGAGTGCGGATCGGCAACTTGGTCAACGTAATCTGTCTGTACTGCGGTCAAATGCCGATTCCTTTCGGCCCGGCACGAAAACGATCGCTGAAGCAGGCACCGCTCCTGCCGAACAGAGCACGGATCCGGATGGCTCCGCTGCAGGGACAGGACCTGCCTTCCCCTTTTTCCGGTTTCCCCGCCGCATGTGCGCTGCGGATTCCCTGCCCTGTATCGGGGTGAAAAGTGGGAATATTGTAAAAAATGGTGGATATTTTCACTGTCTGTCCGGTTTCCGAACTGATACAATTCACACATCTGAAAAAAGGGATTGTGTTCCCGACATACTGACAAGGAGGTTCTTTTCATGAAAAAAATGCTTGCCCTCGTTCTGGCCCTGGCGCTTCTCCTCGGCGTGACCGGCACGGTCGCCTTCGCGGATGAGGAGCCCACCGTCATCACCGTTGCCGCCAATGGTGACGGCAGAGCCTTCCGGTTCAAGAACGAGATCTTCCGTGAGGTGGAGAGGCGCCTGAACGTCAGGTTCGAAATTCACGAGTTTGACGAGGACACCTTCAACGCCATGCTCGCCAGCAACGAGCTGTACGACATCGTGCTGTGCGACCACATCCTGCCCCAGATCCTTTCCTCCGGCCTGGCGCTGGACATCTCCCCCTACATCGACCAGTACGCCCCCAACCTCAAATCCGAGACGGCCGCCCCCATCTTTGAGATCGTGCGGGATCTGGTGTGCGGCGGCGAGGGCATCTATGTGTTCGCTGCACCCGCCGGCATGCACAACGTGACCATCGGCGGCATCGGCGAGCGGGTCTGGCGCGGCTATGCCCTGCGCTGGGACTACTACCTGGAGATCGGCATGCCTGAAATCCACAACGATGATGACTTCATCGACGCCATGCTGAAGATGCTGGAGCTGCATCCCACCAACGAGGAAGGCACGCCCTCCCTGTTCTACGGCGTGCGCCCCGGCCTGGGCAACATGGGCGGCTATACCTCTTCCTTCAAGTCCAATATCTCCGTCAACCACTGGAGCAACTATCAGTACAAGTCCAACATCTACACCAACGAGATCATCGACGGCTACATGGACGTGGAAAAGGCCCCCTACTGGGATGAAATGGCCTTCCTGAACCGGATCTACCGCATGGGCCTGTTCGACATGGACTGCTTCACCATGACCGGCGACGAGTTCGACGCCAAGTGCGAGCAGGGCCTGTACATGGGTCTGTATCAGAACAACGACAAGCTGTGGAACAAGCAGTCCGCCCTGGATCCCGACACCAAGAAGACCTACATGATCATCCCCTCCGACGGAATGAACAACTATTCCAACGTGGACATGATCCTGGGCAACCTGCCCGGCAACTTCTCCATCATCTGGAAGGATTCCCCCAACGTGGAGAAGTGCATGCAGGTCTACAACCTGATGTACGATCTGGATTTCATGCGCTGGGTCTACTCCGGCGAGCAGGGCATCTACTGGGATTATGACGAGAACGGCGTTCCCGCCATGACCGAATACGGCATCAAGACCAAGGCCGAGGGCGACTCCTACTGGGGCACCGGTGACGGCGCCGGCGGACACGGCGTGCGCTGGTGGCACATGTTCGGCTATAACCCCGCCACCAAGCACACCGACGGCTATCCCCTGGACCTGACCCTCACCCGTGAGGCTGCCATCGCCGCCCAGACCCCCAAGAGCAAGCTGATCTGCGAAGCCTACGGCGTGGAGTACTACGCGGACGCCTATGCCATCGAGCGTGACTACCGCAATGACCTGGGCGAGCCCATCTCCTCCACCATCACCGACATTTCCACCGCCGACAAGCGCATCCTGGCCGAATGCGACTCCGTGCTGGAAGCCGGCATGGCCGCACTGATCATGAGCGGATCGGACGAGGAATACGAAGCCAACAAGGCCGCCATTCTGGCGGAGCTTGAGGAACTGGGCGAACCCGAGGTGTTCCAGCGCTACAAGGTGAAGTGGGACGCTTCCAGGGAAATCATGAACGCCAAGCATGCGGAGTTCATGGCCTCCAACGGATATGAGCTGTATCCCGTGGACTGATCGCCCTCACCGTTTCTGATCATACCGGCGTCCCGGACAACCGGGACGCCGGTCTTCCTAAAGACCGGAAAGGACTCTTATGCAGAACAGCAGCGTGATCAACGCGATCAATCTCAGAAAGCCGAAGAAGGACTGGGCAGGCTTTTTTCTTCTGCTTCCCGTCGCCGTCTTCATCATCATGTTCTCCTACGTGCCGCTGGCGGGCTGGTACTTTTCCCTGATCGAGTACAAGCTGGGCCAGCCCATCCTGTCATGCAGATTCGTGGGTCTGGAGAATTTCAGGAACCTGTTTGCCACCAGGTCCTTTTCCCGTGTGCTCACCAACACCATGATCTTCTCCGGCCTCAAGTACGGCATGCTGTTTCTTCCCCCCATCTTTGCCATTCTGCTCAACGAAATCTCCAACGTTCACTTCCGGAAGACGGTCCAGACCATCACCACCCTGCCTCATTTCATCTCCTGGGTCATCATCTACGGTCTGTGCTATGCCCTGTTTTCCACCGACGGCCTGGTGAACACCCTTCTGGGCCCCCTGGGCGTGCATCAGAACCTTCTCATTGACAAGGATGCGGTGTACAGCTTCCAGTCCGTTATTTACCTGTGGAAGACCCTCAGGGAAACCCTATCAAAACCGCCATCACCGCCATTGACCAGGAACTGTATGAAGCCGCCGCCATCGACGGGGCAGGACGCTTCCGCCAGGCCCTGCACATCACCGTGCCGGGCATCCTGCCCACCCTCTTTGTGCTTCTGCTTCTGGGCATCGCCGACCTGATCAACAACGGCATGGACCAGTACTTCGTCTTCCAGAATTCCATCACCTACAACAAGCTGGAAACCCTGGAACTGTATACCTACAAGCAGGGTCTCAAGCTCATGGACTACAGCTATGCCACGGCGGTGGGCATCTTCAAGTCCCTGATCTCCATCGTCCTGCTCTTCTCCACCAACTTCCTGGCAAAGAAAGTCCGCGGCGAATCCATCATATGAGAAAGGGGGAAATGCCATGCACGGAAAAAGCAGAAACGCCATCCGCACAAGCCCTTCCAGGTATATCTTTCTGGCATGCAACACCCTCTTTTTCACCCTGATGGTGCTGCTGTGCTTCTATCCCATGTGGTATGTCTTCATCCAGTCCCTGTCCGAATCCGCCATGGCGGTGAAGGCAGTCGTCCTGCCTGTTCACTTCACCTTCAACAACTATGTGAAGCTCATGCAGATGCCCGAAATCTTCCATGCCTTCCTCATCTCCGTTCTGCGCACGGTGCTGGGCACCCTGGGCACGGTTCTGTGCTGCATGTTCGCCGGATACCTTTTCACCAAGGAGCGCATTCCCTTCCGGAAGCTCATCTACCGCCTGCTGGTGGTCACCATGTACGTCTCCGGCGGTCTGATCCCCACCTACCTGGTCATCAAGGAGTATGGGCTGATCAACAACTTCCTGGTGTACATCGTCCCCAGCCTCATCGGAGCCTACAATGTGATTCTCATCAAGACCTTCATTGAGCAGCTGCCCCGGGAACTGGAGGAAAGCGCCCGCATTGACGGCGCGTCCACGGGCACGGTCTTCTTCCGCATCATCGTGCCCCTGTCCATGCCCATTGCCGCCACCATCGCCATCTATGCCTCCAACAGCCAGTGGAATTCCTTCATCGACAACCAGCTGTACACCTCCGCCAACGGCAATCTCACCACCCTGCAGCTTCTGCTCTACAATTACCTGAATCAGTCGGAACGTCTCATCGCCCAGCTGGAAAAGGAGGGGGCCACTTCCTCCATGATGGAACAGATGCTCACACCCCGGGGCATCAAGATGACCGTCACCATGATCTCCGTGATTCCCATCATGTGCGTCTATCCCTTCATGCAGCGCTTCCTGGTCAAGGGCATCATGATCGGCGCGGTGAAGGGATAAGGAAAAATCAAAATCGGGAATGAAAGGAAACGCCATGCTCTCCATTGAAAGGACCGTCATTGAAATCGGTCTTGATAAGCCTCTGAAGGTTCTCCATGTCACCGACAGCCATGTGCCCCTTTGCGATGAAAGGGACGATGAGTACAGGCAGTCCCTCGCCCGAAAAAAGGCGCCGAAGCTGGAAGGCATCCTCGCCCGATTCCGGGAGGAGGTGGCCTATGCGGAGGCGCACTGTGACCTGATGGTGCACACGGGCGACCTCATCGACTTTGCCTCCAGGGCCAACATCGAATTCGCCCGGGACGTGCTGAAAAACGAAAAGATCCTCTATATCGCAGGCAATCACGAGTACTACGTGGGCCGGGCCCTGGAAGACATGTCCTACCGCCTCAACAGCTACATCCGCATGCATCTGGAGGACATGGGGGTCAACCTGTTCTTCACTTCCCGCCTTCTCGGGGGCGTGAACTTCGTGGGCATTGACGATGCCTACCACCAGGTGGAGGACTGGCAGACACAGCGTCTTCAGAGGGAGGTGGACAGAGGATATCCCGTCATTCTCTTCCTCCACGCGCCCCTGTTTGAGCAGTCCCTCTTTGAGCGCAGCGTGGAATACTGGAAGGACGGCTCCGCGTACCTAGTGGGCGTGGACGAGGACCATCTCCTGAGCTATCCCGAATTCCTGGCGGTGGACCAGCGCCCCTGTGAATCCACCCGCCGCTTTGTGGATTACGTCAACGGCGAAAAGCGCGTCCGGGCAGTCCTGGCAGGCCATGTGCACTTCAACTTTGAGAGCATGCTCCCCGGGGGCGTGATGCAGTATGTGACGGGGCGGGGGCATGAGGGCGTGGTTCGGGAGATCACCCTCCTGTGAGTCCTTCCGTTTCGGCTCTTCACCCTTCGGCGGGGAACGCAGCCTTTTTGTGTTCATGACCCAACCGTGATACAATACCGGAAAATCCACTGAGAAAAACAGGAAACGGCGCGAAAACCTGCTCCCCGTTCACGAACCTCTCCGCCCCTTTCCCGCTGCCGTTTCCCCATTCAGCCGAAGGAGGAAGAAAATGATACAGTCCATGGATTCCAACCGCCTGTTCCATCTCCGGAACCCCTGGCTTTCCCTGGTCCTCGCCGTGCGCGGCGACGGGGAAGGCTGTGATGAACTCCTCATGGCATACCTGGGACCGCCCCTGGACGAACCCGGAGCGGTGCTGCCCCTCATGCAGACCTGGGAGGGCGCATCCTTTGATTCCCTGCGCCAGATCCTCCCCTATGCATGTCCCACGGAGGGACGGGGAGACTACCGGCCCTGCATGGTCAGCGCCAGGAGTCTGTCGGGGCTGAACTGTACGGAACTGTTTTTTGAGAGCTTCCGCATTGAAGCGGGTAAGCCTGGCCTGACGGGCCTGCCCGCCAGTTACACGGAGCAGGCGGAGGAGGCCGACACCCTCATCATCACCCTGAAGGACCCCCTGACGAATCTCACGGCCGAGCTGTGCTATACCCTGTACCGGGAGCGCCCGGTTCTGGCCATGAGCGCGCGGTATCTGAATGCGGGCACGGAAGAGCTCACCCTGGAGGCAGCCCACAGCGCCTGCGTGACCCTTCCCGGACGATATGACATGATCCACCTTCACGGCGCCTGGGCCAGGGAACGGGCCCCGGAGCGCGTTCCCCCCGCCGTCCTGACCCGGACCCTTTCCTCCGCCCGGGGTGCCTCCGGCCACGAGCACAATCCCTTTGTGGCTCTTGCTGCCCCCGGGACCACAGAATTCCAGGGATCGTGCCTGGGTCTTGCCCTGGTCTACAGCGGCAGCTTTTCCATCTCCGTGGACGAGAATGCCTATGAGACCACGCGCCTTCTGGCGGGCCTAAACCCCCGCTGCTTCAGCTGGCGCCTCCTCCCCGGGGAGTCCTTCCAGGCCCCTGAAGCCCTGTGCGTATGGAGTGAGGAGGGTCTCAACGGCATGAGCCAGGCCTTCCACAGTCTCCTGCGGGAGCGGGTCTGCCGCGGGCACTGGCGGGACCAGGAGCGCCCCGTGCTCATCAACAACTGGGAAGGCACCTATTTCGATTTCGACCATGACAAGCTCATGGCCATCGCCCGCTCGGCCAGGGACGCAGGCATTGAGCTCTTCGTGCTGGACGACGGGTGGTTCGGGCAGAGGGACAATGACCTGTGCTCCCTGGGGGACTGGGTGGAGAACCGCCGCAAGCTGCCCCGGGGGCTCAAGGGACTGGGCGAGGAGATCAACGCCCTAGGCCTGAGCTTCGGCCTCTGGTTCGAGCCGGAAATGATCTCCCCGGACAGCGATCTCTACCGTGCCCACCCCGACTGGTGCCTCCACGCCGGAGAGCGGCGCAGGAGCACGGCGCGGCATCAGCTGATTCTGGACATGTCCCGCACGGATGTGCAGGATTATGTCATCTCCGCCATTTCCGGTGTCCTCAGAAGCGCTCCCATCGGTTATGTGAAGTGGGACATGAATCGCAATTTCAAGGAAACAGGCTCCGCCTCCGCCGTGCGGCAGGAGGAAGTTTCCCACCGTTACATCCTGGGCCTGTACCGGGTCATGGAGGAGATCACCTCCGCCTTCCCGGAGGTCCTCTTTGAGGGCTGCTCCGGCGGCGGCGGACGCTTTGACGCGGGCATCCTCTACTACATGCCCCAGATCTGGACCAGTGACGACAGCGACGCCGTGGAGCGCCTCTTCATCCAGTACGGAACCAGCCTGTGCTATCCCGTCAGCACCATGGGCGCCCATGTGTCCGCCGTGCCGAACCATCAGGTGGGCCGGGTGACCGGCATCGGGATGCGGGGAGACGTTGCCCTGGGGGGCAATTTCGGGTATGAACTGGACCTTTCCGCCCAGTCGCCGGAGGATCTGGCTGCCATCCGGGAACAGGTGCAGCTTGTGAAGAACATCCGCAGAACCACCCAGCGGGGCGTGTTCACGCGGCTTCTGAGCCCCTTTGAGGGGAATGTGGCCGCCTGGCAGTTCGCCGATGAGGACCGGGTGATTCTCTGCGCCTACCGGATCCTGGCCAAACCCAATCCGGCTCCTGTGCGCATCCGGATGCAGAATGTGCCCCAGGGCCTGTACCGGACCGCGGATGGAAGCGAGATTTCCGCCGGCTCTCTGATGAACGCGGGCGTCTGTCCCGATTTCCCGCGGGGGGACTACGCCTCCTGTGTGATGGTGTTTGAAAGAAAAAACTGAAAACGGGTCTGCTGAAGAGGTATGTCATGATGGTCAGAACACTCATCGCCGCCCATTCCGGCTGTGAAAACACCCCCGACAATTCCCTGGCCTCCATCCGCAGGGGCATTGAGACAGGCGCGGACTGCGTGGAAATCGATCTGCAGATGGATGCCACGGGAAAGCTGTGGCTTTCCCACGATGTGCCGGCGGACTACAGGGGTCTTGTGTCCCTGGAGGAAGCCTTTGCATTGGTCCTGGAAGGGAACATTTCCGTGAACTGCGACCTGAAGGCCCCTGAAAATCTCCTGCCCGCCCTGAAGGCTGCCGAACGCTGTGGCCTTGCCCCGGACCAGCTGATCTTTTCCGGCTGTGTGGACCCGAAGCTTCTGGAGTCTCGTCCGGAGATTCCCGGGAAATGCCGGATTTATCTGAACTCGGAGGTCCTGGCAGCGGACCTGGCTGGACGGGAGATCCCCACGGAGGAGGAGCAGGCGGAATTCCTCCTGAAGAGGGCGGATCAGGCCCTTGGACGCCTTCACGCCCTGAGCGTCCGGGTCCTGAACGCCCCTTACAGGCATATGCCGGATGAACTGATGGCAAAACTGCAGCAGGGCGGGATCCGGCTGTCCCTGTGGACCGTCAACCGGGAAGAAGATCTCAGGACATTCATGGGCAAGGCCGTGTACAGCATCACCACCCGCGTCCCCTCTCTCGCCCTCCGTCTCCGGGAGGCCCTCATGGAAACGCAATCATGAGTTTGCCGTGGGTCTCATATCAACTCAAACAGTGAAGACAATGAATGAACCTTGTCGGATTAGCATAATTGTGATAAGTTGATGCTGAGGATTGTGAGAGGAGTATGAGCGTGATGTCTTAAATCCGTCCTGTTTCCGACTTGCGGAATCATTTCGCTGAAATCTCACGTACTGTTCACGAAACAAGAGAGCCTGTTATCCTGACAAAGAATGGGTATGGTAACATGGTTGTCATGTCATATGAAGAATATCAGAATATCCGGTATGATATGATGGTCATGCATGAACTGCGCGCCGCCGAATTGGAATCTGAAAACACAATAGAAAGGTTTACCCATGACAAGGTGATGAGTGACATCCGGGACAGGATCAGGGCGGTGAACAGCGCCTGTGTATGAGGTGGTTTAGTCATCTGTTTCGCAGGATATGGATGGGAATCAAATCTCTCCGACAAAAACCCGCAGATCGCTCAGATAAACCGGGGGACGGTTCCGGCAGCCTCATATTGGCTGCAGGAACCGTCCCCCGGTTATCCTGGTCAGGTCAGATTACAGCCTTGCTTTTCCAGAGATGCTCTGACATCGGCATACTGTAATTCAGATATTCTGCAGTTTTTCAGAATGGATACGGCCGCCATTGTGCCGGAAGCCTGACCGATTGCCATCGCGATATTCATCACCCGATAGGAGGCATGTGCCCGATGGGATCCGCTGATACAGCGGCCTGAAAGCACGAGGTTTTCCACCTTCAGGGGCTGCAGGCAGCGCATGGGAATATCGTAGGGCTGTGCCTGATGAGGGAGGCCATCCGTTTCCGACTGCCCGCCGCCGGTGGGATTGTGAATGTCAATGCTGAAATTCGCCCGATGCACCACAGCATCCTCAAACCTGCGCCCGCAGAGCAGGTCCTCTGCCTCCAGCACATACCGGCCGCGAATCCGACGGCTCTCCCGAACCCCCAGGGTGGACGCGCTGACACGCACCCGGATATTGCTGCAGCCGGGAACTTCTTCCCGCAGGAAGCGATTCACCATCTCCATCTGATTCCGCAGATCGATTTCAGATTTTTCGGCATCTCCGTCCGTGAGAAGATTCACCCCGTTCATCTGGGTCGCATTGACCAGGCGTTCTCCCTTCCGGCCGGTTCTGTACAGACGGACGATGGTGACATTGGCCGGAAGCCTGCCTTCCGCCGCCGCTTTTTCACACATGGCCAGGTACTCACGCCCATCCGGGAAGGTGGTATAGTCTTCCTCATGGCGGCAGACAAGGGTACTGTTTTCATCCATTCCCTCAATGGTATACATCAGGGAGGAGGGCTGCACCAGGCCATCCCCGTCCCGGCCAACCATCACGTCACAGCCGGCCATGGCAGCGACGTAGCCATCCCCGGTAGCGTCCACGACCCGTCTGGCTTCCATCCCCATGATGCCGTTCTGCGTTAGGACATATACCCCGCGGATTGCGCCCTCCTCCATCCAGGCATCCACGACCGGGGTCTGGAGCCGGAATTCGACCTTCTCCTTCGCAAGCAGATTGACCAGAAGCCCTTTGGCCGCCTCACTGTCTATGCCCGTTTCCGTGTCAGGACTGGAAAGCAGAGCCGCCAGTTCATCCCGGATCGACCCGGGGGCGACAGCGCCCATGACGGTGGTTACATTCCCCAGGGTCAGGCATCCGCCTACAACCCCGTAGCGCTCCAGCAGCATGACCTTCATTCCCAGTCGGGAAGCCGTGACAGCCGCGGCAATCCCGGAAGGCCCGGCTCCGCAGACGATGACATCCCAGCTGGAATGAAGCGGAACATCCTTGCAATATTTCATGGTTCTCCTCCTTGGGGAAATGAAGCCGGGCCTGAAGCCCGGCTTCATCTGTTGTTACATTAGCCGAATGTTCGATTCTGCCTGAGATTACCGGTTCTTATACCATTCGTTGATGGCGTCCTTGCTGACCTGGCCGCCGGCTTCCAGCCACTCCCTGACAAAGGCGTCATGGTCCTCCACGGACTTGACCCCGACGATGACCTGCAGCACATAGTCATGAACCATGGTGCCCAGAGTGGCCTTGTTCTCCGCCACATCCTTCAGGGTCGGGCACAGATCGGTGGGATTGTCCACAGCGAACTGAGCCGCATGCTGATTCAGACCGTCATAGATATCGCCTACGGCCTTGGTGCGGCGGGTGCGGGCCATCCACATGTCGCCGTAGCAGGTCATGTCAAAGCTGTTCAGATACCACCAGGCATTGTTGCGGACTTCATTGAAGATCGGCATAATCGGCGCATATCTGCCTTCCTCGTCCACGGTGAAGTGTACATCCTTTTCACCGATGGTGATATAGGTGAACACATCTTCATCCAGCTTCCGGTTCATGAATTTCACCGCATCCTCCGGATGCTCGGCCGTACGCGGAATGCAGGTTACATTGTTCAGGGCCTGCTGACGCTTGATGCCGGCCTTGCCGTTCGCGTCATAGAGGGGATCGATATAGACCAGTTCCCTGTCTTCAAAGGCATTGATATAAGCCGTGGTCGCCGCGTCGGTCCACCCGCCGCAGGTGTAGGAGAAAGCGTTGCCGGAGGAGAACTTCTCTGTACGGGTGGTTGCGTTGTTGATGGGCAGGTCCGGATCCAGCAGTCCGTTCTGATACAGATCCACCAGGTAAGCCAGGTATTCCTTGTATTCCGGCATCTCGACATAATGCACGAGTTCGCCGTTGACTTCATTCCAGTCAAAGTAGAAACCAAAGCCGGAGGAAATGGTCTCAATGATTTCTTCACTGCCGGTCAGCAGAGGAATCATTTCCGGATAGGCTGCCTTGACGGCCAGCAGGACTTCCTTCAGTTCGGCGGGCGTGGTGGGCATGGACAGCTTCAGTTCGTCCATGATTTCCTTGCGCATGACGATGCCGTTGGAGATACTGGCGCGCTCCGCCATCATCGGGATGCCGTAGGTCACCCCGTCCAGGCGGGTCAGGGTGTAGGCGGATTCGAAAATCTTCGTGGTCAGGTTGCTGCCGTACTGAGCCAGCAGGTCATCCAGGGGCAGCAGGGCGTTCCGGCTGAGCAGCTCCTGATACATCGTTTCACCGATGCGCAGGATGTCGTAGCTCTCACCGGAGGAAATCTGCATCAGCAGGTTTTCCAGGGCGTTTTCGGCAGGCAGCATGTAATACTCAACATGATAGCCTGTCTTTTCCTCAATGGCTCTGGCAGTCGGGTCGTCGTTCGGGTCATGGGGATTGTAGGTACCCAGCACTTTCAGGGTGGGCAGGTCATCCGCTGCGGCTGCTGCAAAGGGCAGGGCGGATACCAGCATCGCCAGGGCGACCAAGAGAGCGGATAAGCGTTTCATGGGAAAACCTCCTTTTTTATTTTCTGTCAGGAGAACTGTCAGCCCTTTACGGAGCCGATCGTCAGTCCCTTGACAAAATAACGCTGCAGGAACGGGTAGACCAGCAGAATGGGCATCGTGCTGACCACAATGGCGGCAGCCTGCATCCCGCTGCTGGAAAGGCCCGCGGCGATCACGGGATCCACCTCAAAGAGGTTCTGGGTCTTCGTGATCAGTTCATAAAGGTACATCTGCAATGGTTTCGCATCCGGCCGGGTTACGAACAGCATGGCATGATAATAGCTGTTCCAGTAGCCCACCGCATAGAAAAGGCCGATCGTCGCCAGTGAGGGGAGCGCAAGGGGCAGGACGATGGAAACCAGTGTCCGGATATGCCCCGCGCCGTCGATATGCGCGGATTCCTCGATCGCCTCCGGCAGGCCCTCGAAAAACGTCTTCATCACAAAAAGGTTATACTGGGAAAGCACCAGGGGAATGATCTGACACACCAGGGTGTTGAGGAGATTGAGGGTGCGCATGAAAACATAGATCGCCACCATGCCGCCGTAAAACAGCATTGTGAACACATAAAGCAGGAGAATAACCTTCCGGCCCCGGAAATGCTGCTTGGACAGGGGATAAGCCGCCATCGTCGTGATGGCCAGGGCAATCAGCGTTCCGCATCCGGTAATGATGACGCTGTTCCGGAAGGAGGAGAAAAACAGACCGTCCTGGAGGACATAACGGTAGGTGTTCAGGGTGGGGTCCTGGGGCCAGAAGGTGACCTTTCCGGCGGATACGGCGACCGCCCCGGAAAAGGACTTAGCAATCATGTGAACAAAGGGCAGGAGACAGATGAGCGCAACGACCGTCAGGAGTGCGTAATTGACACCCTTGCCCACCCGGACGCCCATAGAATCGCGGATTCCGGATCTCATATCACCACAGGCTCCTTCCCAGAAATTTCCGGCTGATCCGATTGGCTGACACCATCAGGATAAAGCCTACCATGGATTCAAAAAGGCCAAGGGCCGTGGCCGTGGAGAAATCCAGTTTTCCGATGCCGATGCGGTAGATATAGGTTGATAGCACATCGGCCGTGGAGTATACCGTCGGATTATACATGACCAGGATCTGCTCATGGCCGGCCCCCAGAATTCCGCCCAGCCGCAGGAGCAGCATCAGCGAAACGATCGGGACGATGCCGGGAAGCGTGACATGGATCAGGCGTTTAAAGTATCCGGCTCCGTCCACATATGCCGCATCATACAGTTCCTCGTCAATGGAGGTGAGCGCTGCCAGATAGACAATGGCACCCCAGCCGCTTTCCTTCCAGGATTCCGTCAGAACCAGAAGCCATCTGAATACCGAAGGATTTGTATAGAATCCGATCTCCGCCAGACCGGCCGCTCCCAGTGCCCTGTTGACGAATCCGTTGGCGGAAAGCAGGGTCATGAAAATTCCGTGAATAATCACCCAGCTCAGGAAGTGAGGCATATAGACCAGCGTCTGGGTTACCCGGGTGAAGACGCGGCTCTGCACCTCGTTGAGCATCAGCGCCAGCAGGATCGGGAGCGGGAAATTGACCGCCAGCTTCATCAGACTGATGGTCAGGGTATTGCCAAGGAGATGACTGAAATTCGAGGAGCGGAAGATTTTCTCAAAATGATCCAGGCCCACCCATTTGCTTTTGAAAATGGAATCCAGGATTCCGTTTCCCGCGAAAAGATCGAAGTTTTTGAAAGCCAGCTGAAGCCCGATCAGGGGCAGAATCTTATAGCCGACGATATAGATCAGCCCGGGCACTGAAAGCAGATAGAGCGCCCAGTTGCCGCGAAAATACATGATAAAGCTCTGCTTTCTGACGGGTTTCACCTTCAGCATTTTTTCACTCCCTGCAAATATGTCGTCATATCATTTCCTTCGTCCCGCTGATTCTATCTTTTCCGGAACACGGATGTCATTGGATAATCATTTTGTTTTTTGCACTTTTCTTTGATTCCGGATCCTGATGATTTTTCTTTTCCGGGAAAGCGTTTATAATCAGAACTGAAAACGGAAAGGCGGGAAAATCATGTACAGGCTGCTCGTTGTGGACGATGAGTATCAAACCCGAAGAGGCCTGAGCGAGCTTCCGGACTGGCAGGAGCTGAACATTTCCGTGGTCGGAGAAGCTTCCGACGGAGATGAGGCGCTGGAACTGCTGGAACAGGTGCGGCCGGATCTTCTTCTGACAGATGTCCGGATGCACCGGATGGACGGCCTTGAGCTAGCCCACAGAGCGAGGGAGCTTTTTCCGGGTCTCGGGATTATCTTCATCAGCGGGTATTCCGACGCGGAGTACCTGCAGAACGCGCTGCGCATCGGAGCCAGCGATTACATCTATAAGCCGATTCATCTGGATGAACTCAAAAAGGCGGTCCGGAAACTGACCACCCAAATGGACCAGCTGTCGGAAATGCATGCACTGGTGGAGAACAGCAAACCGCTGCTGGCGGAGCGCTTTCTGCGCAGCTGGTTTTTCGGCCAGCTGGAAGACAAGCAGTTTATCCGATCCAAGCTCCAGCTGCTGGGCCTCCACTTTCCCGAAGCCCCGGGGATCTTTGCCGCAGCCTTTTTTCCGGCCTGGGAAACCTTTCCCCAGAGCGGGGCAGCGGAAAAAGCCCAGATTCAGCTGGAAGAGATTATCCGGACCGGCATGAAAAATATCCTGACCTGTGCGGAAGATACAGGGGTGCTGGCGCTGCTGTCCGCCGCGGATGGCCTCCGGCCCGGGGAAACGGAAAACCTGCTGAAGGCCATCGGCGCCGAAGCAGAGCAGGTTCTGCAGATTCCGATGATGATCGGAATCAGCAGCAGACATGAGGACTGGCTGGATGCGCCCATCGCCGTCCGGGAAGCCATGCAGACCATCGCGCGTCAGGTTTTTCCGGAGGAGCACAATGTGCTGCATTATGAACCGGAAACCACGGATATCCTGCCTTCCTTCTACCATCTGGACGGCGATCTGCTGGAGCGATATCTGATTTCCGGAAATCTTGAGATGCTTCAGCAAACGGTGGACGAGGCCTTTCATGAGGGAAGCCAGAACCTGCTGATCATGCGGAAAATCGCCATGAGCATCATGCTGCGCGTGGATCTGGCCCTGAACAGGCAGGAGATTGATTCCCTGGACTCCCTGGCCTTCTGCCGGCAGGCGATGAGTGCCCATTCACGGAATTCCATCAAAAACTCACTGCATGAGTTGCTCCGGGAAGCCTGCAGCATGATTCAGTCCCGCAGCGAACAGGCCTACAGCCCGGCTGTCATGCGAATCATGGAAATGATTCAGTCCAATTATGCGGAGCATCTGAGCGTAAACAGCATGGCCGAACAGGTCCATTATTCCCCCGCGCATCTGAGCACGCTGTTCAAAAAGGATACAGGAATGACGCTCAGCGAGGCCATTCTGCGCACAAGAATCAAAGCCGCCATGGATCTGCTGAGAACCACGCTTGAGCCCGTGTCCGCCATTGCCAGCAAAGTGGGCTATGCCGATGTTCAGTATTTTTCCCGCGCGTTCAAGCAGTTTACCGGATATACACCGCTTGAGTACCGCAGAAAGGTTTTACCATGAGCAGACGTCCTCTTCTGATTCTGCAGGCCGTGCTGACCGGCATTGTGGTGATTGCCGGACTGGTGTGCATTCTGGCTCTCTATGGACAGATGTCCCGAATCGGCGAGGAGGAAGTCCTTCGTTCCCTGGACAGGACCGCAGCACAGATTGCGATCAATCTGAACGAGCGTATGCTGTCCGTGAACGACGCCTGCCTGTCGCTGCTGAATGATTCCAGATTCCAGGACTCCGTCCACCGTTCGCCCTCGGCGGAGACGCTGCAAACGCAGCTGGAGGAGATCCGCCCTTTGCGGGAAGCATTGATGGCCGTGCAGAAGAACCGATTCATCACCCAAATCCGGGTTTATCTGAATGACCAGAAAATGCTGACGCGGGAAGGCGTGAACTTTTTCAGCCTCACCGAAGCCATGCAGACGCCGGAATATCAGGAAATGATGAATCTGACGGTGAATCACCACTGGTTCGGATCCCATCCCGTGAAAACCTTGTATTTTGAGAAGGAATGCATTACGCTCGGCTTTCTGTACCAGAGGAAGTTCTGGACAGACAGTCCCAACTGGGCGCTGCTGCTTTTTGACATATCTCCCGAGGTTTTCGAGGATGCCCTGGACGGCATGGATACACCGGATAAGCAGGATGCCGTGGCCGTGGTCAATTCCGCGGGACAACCCATGTTCGGGACAGGCGACGAAGCGGTTTTTTCCAGAATACTGGACATACATTCAAAGAGAGAAACGAATCTGCTGACCGTAAACGATACCGAATACGCCTACGTGACACATCCGCTGAAAATTGAGGACTGGTCCCTGGTCATGTATACCCCCAGGGCGGGGCTGCTGAGCAGCCAGCAGACCATTCGCAGGTTTCTGCCTCTGATGATCTTCGGGCTTACGCTGTTTCTGATTGCGCTGATCGTTATCCTGTCCCTTGCCGTATATTCCTGGAGGATCAACGCGTATATCCGTACACTGGACAGAAATCTTCAAAACCGCAACCGGCCTGCGGATGCAAACACTCCTGCCCACAGCGGGCTGTTCAATCTGGACCGCAGTATCGCCGACCTTCTGGACACAAACAAACAGCTTGCAGAAGAAAAGCTCAACGCCCAGCTCCGGGAGCGGGAGGTCGCCCTCCAGGCCCTGCAGGCTCAGATCAATCCCCATTTTCTGTACAACACGCTGGATTCCATCAACTGGATGGCCATCCGGGCCCATGCTTCCGAAGTATCGGAAGCGATCACCGCGCTGGCCGACTACTTCCGGATCAGCCTCAGCAGAGGACAAAGCGTGGTTCCACTGAAAGACGACGCAGAAATTGCCCGCAAATATCTGCTCCTGTATGAACACAGATCCGATTATGAATTTGAAGTGATGTGGGCACTGGAGCCGGAAACCCTTTCCTGTGATCTGCCAAAACTGACTTTACAGCCACTGCTTGAGAATGCTTTGCAGCACGGGATCTTTCAGCGGCGGGAGAAAAAGGGCGGAGTCATCCGGGTATGCGCTGTGCTGGAAGACGGACAGCTTGTTCTTACCGTGGCAGATAACGGTCCGGGGATCACCCAGGACTTTCAGTGGGATCATGGCTACGGATTGTCCAACGTGCGAAAACGGCTGGATCTCTACTTCAATAACCGGTATGACATCAATCTGACGAACGCACAAAATGGCGGCGCTGTCGTGACCATCAAGGTATCAAAGGATCTTCCCGGTCTCTGAAAGGATCTCCATGGCTATGGAAACCCGATCAACCGGACAATTCAGCCGGAGGATTCAGGATCACCGGGACAGCAGCCGATGTGAACAGTCCGGCTCATCCGGACTGTTGAACGTTGGATCTTTCATCCAGTATGCCCTGACAACTTCTTCCGGATGTCCAGCCGGATTTCATGATTCGGAGCCACTGAAGCCTTTGACAATCGGGCTTCCGGCATCTTTGGTTTTCAGAAACGGAGCGGTCTGTGTGTTCTGCCTCAAAGGTGCACCCCTCCCACCGGTACACCGTGCACTTTTTTTTGCCAAGGTA
Organism: uncultured Eubacteriales bacterium; assembly: GCA_902774025.1. Classification (GTDB taxonomy): domain Bacteria; phylum Bacillota; class Clostridia; order Christensenellales; family Aristaeellaceae; genus UBA2943. The sequence continues at coordinate 1,305 of CACYGY010000082.1, read as the reverse complement.
CACCTGATTTGCTTTTTCAATAAGTCAGTTACGGTATGAACAGGCACCATCCTGCAGCAGTTTATTTCAGCAAGTACGTTTTCCAACGCCACGGCCAATCATTTGCACAAGTCCCATTTCGCGCATTTGTTTTATGAGATCAAATGCGCGGGTCTTTTTGATTCCCAGTAAAGACTGGACTTCTTCGTCCGTGCTCAGAGATATGGTCGAGCACCTTCTGCACCTGTGCGGTCACTGGCGAAGTCCGCTTCGTCGGGGCGACAGACACTGCGTTCATATTGGGAAGCACCATCTTGAAGGCGTTGTTTGTCGCCTCAATGACCGGCTGGACGGGGCAGTTCTCATAGAGCTTGTATATCCTGCGGATGCCGGTGCCGTAGCTCTCAATCAGATGCAGGCGGTGGAACATCCCAGCAAGATTCCTGTTGCGCGGCTGGGAGATCCCGATGCGGATATCGTCGGTGGAAAGGCCGGGGAGGAGACCGCCGATGGAGATGAACTCCATCCGCTCGTCATTCACATTGATGATAATGCTGCCGCTGAAGCTGTAATCGCGGTGCACCAGTGCATTCACAAGCACCTCGCGGAGGGCTTTCTCGGGATAATCCCGCTTCTCAATACGCTCCAGGCCCTTAAACATCGCCTCAGTTTTGTTGCAGAGCATCAGATCATTGAAGGCATCCTCCAGCTGCGTGAAAATAGAGCCTCCGAACTCCTTATTATCCCTGAAGGTAGTGTTGCTGTCGTCCCCAAAGACACGGCGACCTTCGTCGCGTGAGCGCACTGGTCGGAGACGATCAGCGGAAGGTTGGTAAACATCTCGCTGTTCTTCTTCGTGATCCCCAGAGCACGATACTTCTCCTTGCCGAACGGCACTCCATATTTCCTGAAGGCGTTTGACGCAGCCTCAAAGGACAAATCCTGCTCCATGGAGCACATTTCCTCAAACGTATCGCCGTCGCTCTCCTTAATCATCTGACGGATCTGCTCGGGGGATGCCGGCACGCTGGAGGTACCCTGACGCACGTAAACGCCACTTGGCTTCAAACCTTTTCCTTTGAGGTAGTACGGCTTGTTGCTGCCCTTATTTACCGTAATGCGTACCACCTTGTTCTCACTATGTGGTTGAAACATCAAACCGTTTTGGAGAGCCGCTGAAGCCGTTGATTTCAAAGGGTCTGCGGATTGTAGGGGTACACAAATTTACCTCAAAAAGGTACGCATTTGGTTGAACGTGCTCCGTTGCCCGACCATTCCGTTCACATCTCGTCGATGTGAACGGGTTGCTTGCATCGATGTGAACGA
>CACYGY010000081.1 GCA_902774025.1 uncultured Eubacteriales bacterium | reverse complement strand
CCCGGGATACCGGTCAACTTGAATTCATTTACGACCGCTTCTGACAGCTGATACTCTCCGCTGCCCTCATCCCATTCACAAAATGTATAGCACTCAGACTCGCCATATGAAATCGTCAAATAATGTCCGTCCCAATATAGCTTCGGTGCTTTTCTTTTTGCTTCCGGCTGATAGACTGCCGTTGTATAGACATGAAGGTGCTGCTGGCTGTCCACAAAAAACAGTGCATTGTGATAGCGTGATTGCATCACCGCGAAAGAACCTTCCTGATTGCTGAGTGTCGTATAGTCATCCCAGGTGTGATCTGCCATGACAACTGTCAAGAGTTTCCCCTTCAGCCCCCAGCTGTTGGCGGATGCTGTTTCGCAGAGAAGGAAAGAGCCAGCCAGCAATGTCACGGCAAGAATGACGCAAATACTCTTTTTCATGATGACGCACCTCCGAACCATTTCCTTTTCCAAAACGAACTTCGAAAGGATTATCATCCTCAATGAAGCGGAAAATCAAAAGACAACTTCCGAAATTTCTTGCCAACAGGTGCCCCGACAAACTGGAATTTGTGGAGATTCTCCCTGCAATATTCTTTTTCAGATGCATTGACAATGCAATCTGCTTCAAGCAGAATTTGCCAATCCAGGCCATCCACCCCCTCATATGTGTGATGATGGCCGACAACAAAGGACACTCTTTCAACCTGCGATTCTGTCAGACCTGTATCAGAAAGGAAAGCCGAAATCAATGCGGGACTTTCTTTTTCCTGCAGTTTTCCATTGGCATTGCCATATTTTACACGGCACATTGGACAGGCAATATCGTGGGTAATCGCTTCTACCTCAAGAAGAAACTGCGTTTCTGGATCGAGCTTTTCCAGTTCACCAATCGTTTTAGCATAAGACCACACCTTCACGAAGTGTTCAATATCGCGGATATTTCCGCCTGAAGACCGGATCATTTTCTCCATGATCTGGGAAACAGTCATTCTGAAACACCACCCTTTCCGCATGATTGCACATCATCCAGATATGCGTTCAGGAATATGCCGTCAAGGTATTTCGGATCGATATTTGTTCGTGTATCAAGGGTGTACCTAAGTTTTATAGGTGACAGACCTGCTTTAGTCTGATACAATTATCCTTGAAGAAGCGGATGATTCCGGTGAAAAAGGACGAACTGCCCGCCGCTGCGGATAAGGCAGGGATCGGGATCAGCGATCAAACATACGAATTCATGGACGCTTTGGAACAAGGCACGGCTGATCCGGAGAAGTTCTCGGGCTTCAGTGAAACTGAAACGCTATGGCACAGCCTGAAACCGGGAATCCACAGAATATATTCATGATGGCGATGACGTTGTCTTCACTTGACACGCAGGAGGGAAACGAGTCAAAAAAGGCCGTGCCTCAGGGAAGGAATCGCCCTGAAATACCAGGGACACATAGAGCGGGCAATTCTTACCCTTGAGGGGCTTCTGGTATACAGGAAAACGGTCTACGTGCCAGCCGACAAGCACAGTGCGGATCTGCTTGGGTGAGGGCACGGGCTGAAGGCCGTAATCCCCCTGGATATGACACCTGGAATTGATAAGCTTCCCTTCAAAGCATCTCCTCAAATGATGCCGGATATCGCCTGCCGCGCAATTCATGTTTCTTTCTACAAAAAGCTGCAGAGGACATATCAGGAGGATTGGAGCATTGAAATCATTGATGATCATATCCGGCGTATTACGCACTATGTCGGGCAGATGATCTGTGAAGATGACTGTGCCAGGCGTGATATCGCTCTTCAGCACCTGAAACTGCCGGAAATGACGCCGGAGCGCCAGAAATCCGGGAATCAGCATGTTCCCTGTATCGAAATGGACGGGCAATGTTCGACACCCGCAGGAAGGAAACAAGTCCGGGTTGGCATTCAGCAGCAGTCACCTGATTACGTACAGGAACAAAAAAGGGCGAAGATGTCAAACGAATCGGCAAACGCGAGCAGATCGGCTATGCCGGAGGTGCCGATCCAATCCTGCGCTTCCTGTACTCTGCTGCTTACAGGAATGGCATTGAGCGCATGGCAGGATTGTGATGATCAGCGATGGTGCCGGATGGATCAGGAACTTCACGGATATATATTGGAAGAGACTGAATGTGGTCCCCATGCTGTTCAATACTTTCTGTTATTTTTTCCCATTCTTCCCCAGTCTGAGCTTCCCCTTTCTCCATGAAAAGCTCCGGGAAAGGAAAAGTCCCGAAACAGGCAGACAATGAAAGGATGACTGCAGATGAAGAGAATCATAGCCTGGCTGGCAGCGGCAGTACTGCTGCTTTCCGGCGCCGGCGCGGAAAACATAAGCGACCGCATCATCATTCTGGATGATTTCCCTGCCCCCGCAGCGCCTGCAGAGGAGCGGGAGCCGTGGAAACCGGTGCATCTGGCAGAGGCGGACAGGGCGACCATCGGCTCCGATGAGCGTGTGATCATAGCGCGCCCCGAAGAGTACCCCTACAGCGCCATCGCCTACCTGGATGTGACCGGCAGCTGTGTCCACGGCGGCTGGTACGCGTCAGGCTTCATGATTGAAAAGGACCTGATGATGACGGCGGGGCATTGTCTTTACTGTCCCCTGTGCCACGCACCGGCTCAGGAGATCGATTTCTATTTCGGGTACAGGAATGCGAGAAACTACACTGTCTGCAACCGCGGCGACAGCTGGCAGGCCTATGTTCCCAGACAGGTCGCGGAAGGGAAAGACTACCAGAGATACGACTATGCCGTCATCCGGCTGGATGAGAATGTGGGAGTAAAGACGGGGTACTTTGCCATCCGGCACGATGTCCCGGATGATGAGCTCTCCGGTGCATCCTTTCATGTGACAGGTTACCGCAACGGAGTGCTCAGGCAGGACATGGACAGAGTGGAGCCGGTGGATGAGCGGTACCTGATCCATTACGCGGATACGGAACAGCAGAACAGCGGGTGTCCGGTTTATGATCAGGATAACCGTGTGATTGCCATTCACACAGCGGAGGGAAAGGAAGGCACGCGGAACTACGCCGTCCGGATCACGGGGGACATCTACGCGGAAATTGAAAGACACAGGTGAGCTCGCTTCTGCGCTCCCGGACTTTCCCGGGCAGCCTTACGGATTCCGCCCACCGGGAGAGGTTTGCGGACTGCCCCGGGACGGTCATTCTCCCAGGGCAGAAAAGACCGCTGTATTCAGGGAGACAGGGATGACCGCCTGAATCCGTTCCGAACGTCCGTCATCATAATCGGCCCGCAGTTCCACAGAGATGGACCGGGCTTCGGCAACTCCGGTTCTCCGAATGGACTCTCCGCTGAGATAAACCAGAATCTCATCCTCTTCCCCGGGGGCAAGGACCACACGGTCACCAATGACCGGGCCCACATCTGCGGAGTCGATGGCCGCGCCTTCCGCGCCCGCCACAAAACGCTGATCCGAACGGTTCCGCAGCCGGAGGACGAGCCGGATCCCGGCGCCGTAGCCGGAAACCAGATCCGCGGATTTCAGGGTCATAACCATTCGGTCACTGTCCTCACAGATACTTTCAGGCGCGATGGAGATCAGGGACGGATTCAGGATCTGCGTCACCTCTGACATGGCGGTATGCCCCTGCAGATCGGTCAGACGGATATAGGCGTATCGGTTGTGCCTGCCGTAGACCGGAAGGAAAGCCAGGCAGGGAGCGCCCCGGGAAGGGTCCACATCGATCCAGTCCAGCAGGCCATAGTCTGCGGTGGAGCGAATGGATTCCCGGTCCCCCACAGGCCCGGAACTGACCAGGGAAAGCCCCAGGAGTGAGGGAATCCCGGTGCCTGAGGGAAGAAACAGCCCTTCGGAGGCGTCCCCGATGACCATCATGTCCGTAAAGGAGAGACTCCCGTCTTCCGCCCGGCGGTAGATAAGGCGCACGGCATCCATCGTCCTGAAAGTGCCAAAGGGCAGTGTGAAATCCACGTCGTACACAATGTTTCCATGGACGGCAATGCCCCCGTCGACGGGATAGTACGTGACGGGCCCGGCCAGAATCTCCCCGGACTCGTCCAGAAGATACAGCGCTTCCCCATGGTAGGAAACGCTCACAGCGTCCTCAAGGCAGCGGAGACGGTCATCCACGTAAATCTGCTGATAGACTCCCTCCCGGATTTCCTCCACCACAATCAGTCTTGCCCGGGCGATGTTCCTCATTTCCTCAGGGGTGAGGGGCATCGTCAGCCTGACCGTGCCCGCCTCCTCCTGAAGGCGCGTCTGGTAGCTGCTGTTCCAGTTCATCAGGGCTTCGCCGATAAACAGATCGGAGATCTTCCTGACAAAGGACTGGTATCCCGCAACGAAGTCCAGGCGGCTGTATTCGGCTGCCCATCCGGATTCATATCTGGCTTTGTTGTCAAAGGGATAGTAGATGCTGATCCCGTTGACAAAGTCAATGTTGGCACTGTACCGGCAGACGATCATGGAATCCAGCGCCCTGAGCAGTTCGCTTCCATCCGCGAGGCCTTCTGTGTGATACATGCCGATCAGGTCCGGAAGATCCACCAGGTCAAAGCAGGAGGTGGTTGAATTCCCGAGTGCCCTGGAAAGGGCGCGGACATGAGTGTATGCAGGATAGGATTCCGCTGTGACCCCGGTTTCCAGATTCTCGAAAAAGATGCCCAATGCGGCACAGACATCCTCTGTCCGTTCCAGGTCCAGGCATGACAGGGTGACGGGACGGGGGCTGTCCCTGAAGGACTCCGCATAGGCGGACACAATGGCCCTCCCCATCGCTTCCCCGTCTTCCCGGCCGGTCAGTTCCCGGAGAAAAGCGTAATTCCATCCGCAGGGCGGTTCCGTTTCCTGGGATGCAATCATGTATTCCGAAAACGGCGTCATTGCACCGGCCACTTCAAGTGTCGCCATGAGACAGGCGTCAAATCCGACAAAAGACAGCTTTTTCCTGGCAAAGGGACTCCCTGCAAGGGCGGAGGTGAGTTCATTCAATGTCAGTTTATCCATTCCCTCCCCGGACCGGAACGTTTCATCGAAGCATACGCCCACAAGCGGACCCGCTCCGTGATCCCACAGAATCAGCGCGTACTGATCCGCAGGATAACGGGATTCAGCAAAAGTCAGAAAGTCTGTCAGGGTTTCCGGGTCTCCCATGCTCCTGAGTTTTCCCTTCCGGACACGGATCAGGCCTTCACCGGTGATCTCATAAACCGAGGTTTCGTCACCGGGAATATCCAGGCGCCATGTGCTGGATCCGGAAATCATCGCCACCACCCGCACCTGCGGACTGTCCGGAAGGCAGCGCATCATTTCCTCCAGATCATCGCTGGCGGCGCCTCCGCAGCTTTCCAGATCGCTGCCGGTCATATACACCATGATGACAAGACCGGCTTTTTCCTCACCGGATGCCGGGGAGAGACAGGCCAGGAGAAAGATACAGATGAGGAATGAAACGCTTCTTCTGATCAAAACCGGATCCTCCTTCGGCAAAGAGAAACGGCACACAGCCTTTCCGGTGGGGTTTCGGCATGCCCTGTAAAAATCCTTTTCACCCAAAGTAAATTCTGCGGAACTCTTCCCCGTAAAATCCGTTATCCGGGGTGGAAGCCACTTCAGGCTTCCGGAAAAGGAAGGGGATTCACCACCATGAAGAAAAGGATCGCACGTATTCTCACCCTCGCCTCGGCTTTCATCCTGGCCCTTGTTCTCTCCGGATCAGACGGCGTTTTCCCCTCGGCCAGGGGTGAATTTCCCGTCGATCTGACGTCTCTTGAGCCTTACTATGAAGGCGCTGTGACCATTGAAAGAAACGGGCTGACCGATACCCTCGGCAACCGGTACAGCTCCGGTCTGCGGGGTTACATGGCGCCCGGCGATCCGGCCAAGTACAATATAGACTGTTTCTCCATCTGGGATATCGGCGGGGAATACAGGACGCTGACCGCCACGGGGATCATCCGCAGGAAAGACAAGGGTTCCAGATTTGAGGGCTCCTATCGGATCTACGGAGACGGAAGGCTTCTCTACAGCAGGGACGGAATTGGCAGCATGACCAAACCCTATGAGATCGTCATTGACATCACCGGGGTGACGGATCTGAAAATTGAGATGTACGGAAACGGCAACGCCGGAACCTCCGGCATCAATTCCGTGCTGGCCAACATCATGCTTCACCGGTAGGCCTTTTCAGGCCTGACAGGCAGGAACAGCTCACCTGGCCCGGGTGAGCTGTTCTTCGTCCTCCTGTCCGCTGTTGACAGTTCAGAGCGTTTCGTCTATAAGCATGAATGAATGCGGATGAGACGGCAGCGGAACGGGAAGGAGGCGCGTATGTGGACAGACAACTGCTGGAGAAGGCAAAAAACAATGACGCAAGAGCTTTTGAGGAACTGCTTCTGTCCTGCAGAAAGCTGATCATCCGGACCTGCAGGCATTATATGACCGGCCTTCAGGATACGGAGGATGCCGTCATCGAGTCGGAAGTCAGGCTGTGGAAGGCGCTGGACTCCTATGTCTACGACGAAACCTTTGAGGGATTCGTGTTCCGGATTGTCAAAAACGTCTGTCTGACCATGCTGGAGAAAGGGAAAGCGGAAAAGCGGGGCGGCCATGTGACCATCCTCTCCCTGGAAGGAATAAGGGCCGGAAAAGACGATGACCTTCCGTTTGATCCCCCGGACCCCAGGCAGAATGTGGAAGACAGGGTTGTGGAAAAGGAAAACAGGGCATATCTGAGGGAGTGCATGATGGCCCTTCCCGAGGATCAGCACACCGCCCTGGTCCTGACACAGCTGGAAGGAATCCCCTACGCACGTGCCGCGGAGATCCTTCATATCTCAGAGGGGACAGTCAAGAGCCAGGTCAACAGAGCCCGGAGTAAACTGAGAAAAATGATCACCGGTCATGATTCCGACCCGGACAGGGAAGAGAAAAAAACCAGGGAAAGGAGGCCCCGTCGGCATGAGCAGGAAAAAGGCTGAGGCGGATCTTCGTCTGGATGAACTGTTCTCCGAGATTTCCAGAGAGGATGATGAAGACCTTCCCCCTGAATTCTACGCCCACGAGATGGAACGTGTGATCCGGAGGAAAAAGGAACTGGATGCCCAGGAGGCTGCTGAGAAGATCGTCCGCATGGATCAGGGGAAAAAAGCAGTGAGGCGCACCGGACATGCCGGACCCCGCTGGAAGATCGCCCTGTCCGTCGCAGCCGTATTTCTTTTCCTGATCCTGGGAACGCTCCTGACGGGGGATTCACTGCGGAAGCCCGGAAACACCCCAAACCCCGGCGGGAGGATCACCCTCATCGAAACGCCGGATAGCACCACCGGTTTTGACGGAAAGGATATCGTCGACACTTCGGAGGTCAGGAAAAGGGATGAGCAGGAAAGCGGATTTGGCCGTTTTATGGGAAACATGTGGCTCTTTACCCGGGCGGCCCTGCCCTATCTGGGTGGCGCCGCGGTCTGCATTCTTGTGATCCTGTATGCAGCCGGAAAAAAGAAAAGGGACAAAGGAACGAATCCATGACAGAACAGGGCATCCCACGCCTTGATGGTGGGATGCCCTGTTTTTCATTACGTTTTCTCCCCGCCCGTTTCGGGATACTCGCCGTTGCTCTCCATGACCGCGTCCGCCGTCTCATGCCCGCTGCGGACAGACTCCCGGAAGCCAATGCCGGAGCGTATGCCATGGGCCACAATGACCACAAAACCCAGAATCAGAGAGATATAATAGGTAAAGAACCGCCAGAGCAGAAGGGCCGCGAAGCGGGTGTCTTCTGAAAAAATCTGGCTGAAATACATGGCAAAGACGCCTTCCTGCGCACCGCTGGCACCGGGAAGAGGCGCGTGCGCAGCGGAGATGTACTCGCAGACATTCATGGTGACCAGGTGCCAGTATCCGTATTCCCGCAGACCCATGCCCCGGTAAATACAGTAGATGATACTCATGACAGCCAGAAGCTGCAGACCGCCGAAAACCATCTGCACCACCAGGTCCAGAGGCTTGCGCCTGTAGTACATCAGGCACGCCTGATAAGTGTCCACCGACTTGAAGAGCCTTGCTTCCGTTTCCTCCGGTTTCTTGATCCAGCGGAATTTCGTGCCGATGCGGATGCCCCAGTCAATGACCTTTTTGATCAGAGGCTTATACAGGGACAGGACCGTGCCCACCGCCAGCATGAAGATATTGTACACATACCCCATGATGAGAATCCAGCGGTTGCCTCCCGTATTGGCATCCACAAAGGGTTTGAAGATCAGCCAGAGAACCGTCCCGATCACCGAGAGCATGAACTGGAAGCAGAAAAAGCGGATGACGATGGCGCTGGTTCCCACCGCGCCGGGAACCCCGGCCTTGGCCATGTAGTAGACCTGCATGGGCTGTCCGCCGGTGGCGCCGGGGGTAATGTTGGAATAATACTGGCCGATCACGGAGTTGAAGTACATACTCCCAAATCCGATCCTGTACCCCTGCCGCCGCAGGTAGTACATGATGGCCAGGCTGTCCATGAGGACAAAGGTGAGATACGCCAGGATGCACAGAAGGATCCACTTCACGTCCAGACTTTTGACAGCTTCCCAGGCTTTGCCCAGAGAGTTGTCGGATATGCCAATGATCAGCACAACCACCAGGGTGAGCAGGATCAAACCTAAACCAAGCAGGCGCTTGAGGCGTGGCTTCATACAGGTCCTCCAAGAAGTATTCGCGAAAGTATACCATTGATACTTTTCCCCGGTCAAGCGGCTGAAAAGGTTCCGGATTCCGGAAAAAGATTACATTCTCATGAGAAAAATCCTGCGGCGGACAAAGTCGGCAGGAGAAAAGAAAAGCGGAGAACCGCACAGGCACGGAAACATGCCTGTGCGGTTCTTCCTTCTGAATCCGCCGGAAAGCGCAGACCGCGGATCCCGGCGTGATACGGAAATGTGCTTTTATTCGGCAGCCAGCTTCTTATAGGCGTCCAGACGGTGCCTGGCGTCCTCTTCCTGCTGTTCGAAGAGCACCTTGGCGGCATCCGGGAACTGCCGTGCCAGGGAAGTGTAACGCACTTCGCCCTGCAGGAATTCCTGATAGTTGCCGTTGGGCTCCTTGCTGTCGATGGTCATGGGATTCTTGCCCTGCTTGGCCAGTTCGGGATTGTACCGGTACAGAGGCCAGTAGCCGCAGTCCACAGCCTTGCGGATCTCGGCCTGAGCCTGACCCATGGACTTGATGCCGTGGTTGATGCAGGGAGCATAGGCAATGATCAGGGACGGGCCGTCATAGGCTTCGGCTTCGGTCATGGCCTTCAGCAGCTGAGCGGGATTGGCGCCCATGGCCACGGTTGCCACGTACACATAGCCATAGCTCATGGCCATCATGCCCAGATCCTTTTTGCGGGTGCGCTTGCCGGCAGCGGCGAACTTCGCCACGGAGCCGGTGGGGGTGGACTTGGAGGCCTGGCCGCCGGTATTGGAATACACTTCGGTATCCAGAACCAGCACATTCACATCCTGGTTCTGCGCCAGCACGTGATCCAGTCCGCCGTAGCCGATGTCATAGGCCCAGCCGTCACCGCCGAAGATCCAGATGGACTTCTTGGTGAGCAGGTCACGGTCCTCACAGATGAGGCCACACAGTTCCTCGTCCTTGCAGCCTTCCACCAGGGCCAGCAGAGCCTTGCCGGCTTCGCGGGAACCCTCGGCGTCGTTCATCTTGTCCAGCCATGCCTGGCCGGCTTCCTGGATTTCCTTCCAGTCGGCACACTTGGCCATCAGGGCACGGACATTGTCCGCCAGCTTGGCGCGGCGCTGCGTCACGGCAAGGTTCATACCGAAGCCGAACTCGGCGTTGTCCTCAAACAGGCTGTTCGCCCAGGCGGGACCATGGCCGGCGTTGTTGGTGGTGTAGGGGCAGGTGGGGGCGGAGCCGCCGTAGATGGAGGAGCAGCCCGTGGCGTTGGCAATAATCATGCGGTCGCCGAAGAGCTGCGTCACCAGCTTGACATAGGGGGTCTCGCCGCAGCCCGCGCAGGCACCGGAGAACTCAAACAGGGGCTTGAGCGCCTGGCTGTTCTTCACGGTGGCCTTGTTCACCACGGTGGTGACCTCAGGCACGGTCATGGCGTACTCCCAGTTGGCCTCTTCCTTGCGCTGGCCGTCCAGGGGCTGCATCACCAGGGCCTTATCCTTGGCCAGACAGACTTCCACGCAGTTGCCGCAGCCTGTGCAGTCCATGGGAGAAACCTGGATGCGCATGGTCATGCCGGCGAATTCCTTGCCCGTGGCCTTCTTGGTCACGAAGCCTTCGGGCTTCTCGGCGCCTTCGGCCACATAGATGGGACGGATGGCGGCATGCGGGCAGACCAGAGAGCAGTAACCGCACTGGATGCACTTGTCCACATTCCACTCGGGAACCTTCACGGCGATGCCGCGCTTCTCGAATTTGGTGGTACCGGTGGGCACAACGCCCCGGGCATCCACTTTGGAGACAGGCAGACGGTCGCCTTCCTGGGCCAGGACGGGATGAATGAAATCGGCGAAGTACTGGCTGGTGCCCTTCACGGTCTCAGCCACGGCGCCGGTGGTCGCATCGGCCCATTCCGCGGGTACTTCGACTTCCTGCAGCCCGGAGATAGCGATGTCGATGGCATCCCAGTTCTTCTGGACCACAGCGTCGCCCTTCTTGCCGTAGGTCTTCTTGGCATAGGCCTTCATATACTCATCCGCCTGGTCATAGGGGATGATGTCGGCCAGCTTGAAGAAGGCAGCCTGCATGATGGTGTTGATGCGTCCGCCCATGCCCACCTTGGCGGCCAGGGTGATGGCGTCAATGATATAGAACCTTGCATGCTTTCTGGCCAGGAGCTGCTTCATGGAGGCGGGAAGACGCTCGTCCAGCTCTTCCTTGGTCCAGGGGCAGTTCAGCAGGAACACGCCGCCGTCTTTCAGATCCTTGACCATGTCGTACATGACCACGTAAGCGGGATTGTGGCAGGCCACAAAGTCGGCCGCATCGATCTGATAGGGGCTCTTGATCGGCACCTTGCCGAAACGCAGATGGCTGACGGTCAGACCGCCGGACTTCTTGGAGTCATAGGCAAAATAGGCCTGTGCATACATGTCCGTATGGTCGCCGATGATCTTGATGGAGTTCTTGTTGGCGCCCACGGTGCCGTCGCTGCCCAGTCCGTAGAACTTGCAGGAGATGGCGCCTTCGGGAGCAGCGTTGAACAGCTCACCCACGGGCAGGGAGGTATGAGTCACGTCATCGTTGATACCCACGGTGAAGTGATTCTTCATCTCGCCGTCCAGGTTGTCCAGCACAGCCTTGATGTGGGTGGGGGTGAATTCCTTGCTGCCCAGACCGTAACGGCCGCCCACCACACAGATATCCTTGCGTCCGGCTTCCGCCAGGGCCGCGCAGACATCCAGATAGAGAGGCTCGCCCAGGCTGCCGCTTTCCTTGGTGCGGTCCATAACCGCAACCTTGCGGACGGTGGCGGGAATGGCGTCAGAGAACATCTTCACGGAGAAGGGACGATACAGGTGCACCTTCACCGCGCCGACTTTCTGGCCCATGGAAACCAGCTTGGTCACGGCTTCATCGGCCACGTCGCAGCCGCTGCCCATGATCACGATGACCTTCTCGGCATCAGGAGCGCCCACATAGTCGAAGGGATGGTAGGCGCGGCCGGTGATGGCCTCCACCTCGCGCATGGTCTCTTCCACGATTTCGGGAACCGCGTCATAGTAGCAGTTGCCGGCTTCACGGCCCTGGAAATAAATATCAGGGTTCTGAGCGGTGCCAGCCTGATGCGGATGCTCGGGATTCAGAGCGCGGTCACGGAATTCCTTGACCTTGCCCCAGGGCATGATGCTGCCCAGCTCGTCATAATCCGGGAGAGAAACTTTCTGAATTTCATGGCTGGTCCGGAAACCGTCAAAGAAATGCAGGAAGGGCACGGAGCTCTTCAGGGTCGCCACATGAGCCACGGTGGCCATGTCGGCGGCTTCCTGAACGGAGCTGGATGCCAGCATGGCAAAACCGGTCTGACGGCAGGCCATGACGTCGGAATGATCACCGAAGATGGACAGGGCATGATACGCCAGGGCGCGGGCACTCACGTGGAACACGCTGGGCATCAGCTCGCCGGCAATCTTGTACATGTTGGGGATCATCAGGAGAAGACCCTGGGATGCGGTGAAGGTCGTGGTCAGGGCACCGGCGGCCAGAGAGCCATGAACTGCACCCGCAGCACCGGCTTCAGACTGCATTTCCTGAACCTTGACAGTCTGTCCGAACAGGTTCAGTGTATTGTGAGCGGCACTCTCATCGGCAACCTCGGCCATGGGTGAGGAAGGCGTGATGGGATAGATGGCTGCCACATCGCTGAATGCATAAGCGACATGGCTGACGGCAGTGTTGCCGTCCACAGTTCTGATTTGAGCCATGAATGCGGAACCTCCTTGTGGAATTGTGAATCCAGACAGCCTCTCATGCCTGCCCCATGGCTTTGAAAAACCTCACGAAACCGAAGGTTCTCTGTCATGTTCCGGATGCCTATGGTCCGCCGTATTATATATCTCACCCTTATCAAAGTCAACTCATGGGCCATTGGGCAGTCCCTTCCGGTTGACACGAAAAAAAGCCCCATGTATAATGAAAGCCGGCTAATTGTAACCTGTTCCTTCCGGGGATTTCCGTGCCGGAGGGGCAGATAAGAACCTATCCGGGTCGGTAATCATGAGCAGATCTGACAGATGGCTGAACTTCACGGTGGCGGGTCTTCTTTTCATCCTTGCCCTGCTGCCCTTCCTCTTTCTGCGCCCCCCTTCCGTTCCCAGGGCACCCTCTCCCTCTCAGGTGGAGGCACCCTATGTGATCATTACCGTGGACGGCAGGGAATACACCCGTCAATCCCTCTCCCAGCCCTCCACCCTGGTCATCCGTCAGGAGGGAGGTCAGGAAAACATCGTGTCCGTTACAGAGAACGGGGCGGAAATGCTCCGGTCCACCTGTGACAATCAGCTCTGCGTGCATATGGGCAGAGTCGGCCCCGACAACTGGGAATGGCGCCCCAACGGCGCTTACATCATATGCCTCCCCAATCGCGTCAGTATTGAATTGGTGGTGACCCCATGACCAGAATCCGCTGCTTTCTCGCACTTCTTCTCTGTGTCCTGCTCCTGACCCCTGCGGCCCTGGGCGATAACAGAAGCGGTGTGGGTTTTTTCTTCGACACCGTTGTGACCATAAACCTGTACGATGCCCCCGATGATCTGATGCCGCAGATCTGGGAGATGTGCGAAACGTATGAAAATCTCCTGAGCAAGACCGTCTCCGGGTCGGATGTGGACCGCATCAACACTGCCGGAGGAGAGCCTGTGAAGGTCAGCGAGGAAACCTACGCGATTCTCACCCAGGCCCTGGCGGTATCGGAACTGACGGGAGGAGCCTTCTGCGTCACCATCGCCCCGGTGACCGCCCTGTGGGACTTCACGGACGGCACCTGCCGCATGCCCTCTGAGGAGGAGCTTGCCCGGACCCTGCCCCTTGTGGATGACAGCCGCCTTCAGCTCCTGGGAGACTGCACGGTCCGGCTGGATCCCGGCATGATGATTGACCTGGGGGGCATCGCCAAGGGATATATCGCCGATGAAATCGCCGGGATGGTCCGGGAGAGGGCGTCCGGAGGCATTCTCAGCTTCGGCGGCAATGTCTATACCGTGGGTCAGAAACCGGACGGCTCCCTGTTCGGCGTGGGCATCCGGGACCCCCTGGGAGGGGCGGGTGACGCCTGCGCGGACATCAGGGTGGACGACACCTCCGTGGTGACCTCCGGTATTTACGAGCGGTATTTCACCAAAGACGGGGTGATCTATCACCACATCCTGGATCCGGTCACGGGCATTTCCGCCCAGTCGGACCTGTCCGCCGTCACCATCGTCCATGACAGTTCCATGCTGGCTGACGCCCTGGCCACCGCCTGCGTCGTGCTGGGCAGCGAAAAAGCCCTTGCCCTCATGAATGACCTGCAGGTGCCCGCCTTCCTCGTTACCCGGGAAGGAGCCTACCTGTACACGGATGGTTTCGACACCCGGTATCAGCTGAATATCCGCATTCGGCGCTGAGCGTGTTTTTCACAACTCTCTTCCTGGAGGTTTGACGTATGGATAAGGTCAAGAAGCTTCCCCCGTTTGCCATTTTAGGCATCATCGCCCTGGTGTCCGCCCTGATTCTGGGCATCGTCAACATGGTCACCGCAGGCCCCATAGAGGAGCACCGGCTGGACGCCCTGCGCAAGGCGTACAACGCTGTCATGCCCGCCGCGGAATACAGGGAAGTGAAATACGACAGCAGCAGGTATCCCCGTGTGTCGGGACTGTATGAGGCTGTGGAAGACGGCAGGGTGATCGGCTATGTTGTCTCTGCCTCCGCCTCCGGTTACGCAGGCCCGGTGGCCGTAACTTACGGCCTGAATACCAGCGGAGATGTGACCAGGGTCGTAATCGGTGACAATGATTTTGTGGAAACCGCCGGCATCGGCGCCAGAGCCCTGAACCAGGATTACTGGTTGGGTTTTGAGGGTCTGAATGCCGTGGAAGGCGGTTCTTTTGAAGCCCTCACCGGCGCCACCTTCACCTCCCAGGCCATTCTCAGCGGCACCAACGAGGCCTTTGAGGCAGTGGCGGACGCGGTCTTCAGCAAAACCGGCCAGGATATCACCTTCGGGGTAAATGAAAAAGCCGGAAAGGCCGGCAGCCCGGAAACCGAATGGAAAGCCGGCGCCGCCATGAAGGGCACAGCCCAGGGTTTCGGAGGCGATGTGACGGTCCGCTACACCATCGGGAGTGATATGACCCTTCAGGATCTCACTGTGGAAGTGCCCGATGAAACCGCAGGCCTGGGCAAGCTCTGCGGTGAAGCCGGTTTCACGGAACAGTTTGCCGGAAAAGCGCTGCCTGTGGACGAGAGTGAAATCGATGCCGTAAGCGGCGCCACCATCACCAGCAAAGCAGTCATCAAGGCCATCAATGAAGCCCGTGAAGAGAAAGCGGAGGCCGTGCCGGGCAGCCGGATGGAAGGCAGTGCCCAGGGCTTTGGCGGCGCGGTCAGCGTCTCCTTCACCCTGGATGACCAGATGGCCATCAGCGGACTGACTGTCTCCGCTCCGGATGAAACCGAAGGACTGGGCAAGCGCAGTGAGGAGGAAGCCTTCACCGGCCAGTTCACCGGAAAGACCCTGCCTGTGGCTGAGGAGGACATTGAAGTTCTCTCCGGTGCCACCATCACCACCCAGGCCGTCATCAAGGCCGTGAATGAAGCCTCCGTGGCCGCTTCCGGAGAAGCTGCTCCCATCACCGTGCTTGCGGAAACCGAATATGGCCTGGTAGGCGAACAGAGCGGCAATGTCGTTATCTCCGTACCCGGTCAGTTCTCCGGTACCCTGTCAGGCTCTTTCGTCTTTGAGGATGGAAGGATCGTCTCCGGCGATCTTTCTGCTCCGGCAGTTCCCCTGGCTGACTCAGATCCCAATGCCCTGACTGCAGGAAGGGAAGGCTTCAGCGGTGAGGACATCAAGGTAACCCTGACTTTGAAGGATGGAAAAATCGACACCATGACCGTGGACGCCAGGGCAGAAACCGCAGGGCTGGGACAGAAATGCATGGATGCCGAGTTCATCGACCAGTTCATCGGCAAGTCCGGTCCCTTCACCCTGGGCACGGACATTGACGCCGTAAG